>JAFXYZ010000040.1 GCA_017541465.1 bacterium
GTCAGTTCCAGAAGCGGAGTGCCGCCGATCAGATCTGTGATTTTCTGATAAATACGCATGGTTCATGCTCTCCTTTTCAATAATATAATAGAATAAGATATGTTTTCAAACGGATACATCGCCCTGACGGACGAGATCCCTGCAACATCGCCGGAACACCTGATTCGCCTCCTGTTGTTAATTTCCTGATAACCTATCTGCATAATATGTTTTATGCTCCTATTATAGCAGATGAATGATGATTTGTCAAGTAGTTTTCGGAAAAAATTTTCAACCCCTGTACTTTTCTTTGTATTTCGTTCATTTATTTTTCTCCCGTTATTGTTTTTGTTATCTTTATGATAGCACCGCTGCCAAATTATTTTTTACATTGTTTTAATCTCTGTCTATATCTTCATAGCGTTTGTTTTCTTCATCTTCAAAATCAAAATTCTTTTCAAGTGTAAATAAAAAAGTATGGTCTATTTTAAGATATTCTCTAATAAATTCTTCGGGTTTACAGGGTGCAAGTTCACTATGAAGTTTCTCCCTTATTTCATCGTTCATAAATGATGCGATATTTGACATATCGGCATCAGTGATTTTTCTGCCATAGATAGTCATAGATATATTCTCCTTTTGTTATATTATAATTTAATTTTCAAGGTTTGTCACACAACTATAGGTTGTGTTTTTATCATAAGACACACTTCTGTTATTGTCATTTAATATTTTTTATGATTTTTTTGGGTTTTCCAAAAATTTTATTCCCATTTATTGAATTCTTTTTTGATTTCTTCGAGTTTGCAATTTTCCACAGGTTGCGGAAAGTTTTTTATCTCTTTCATGTTGCCCGCCTTTATATCGTCAAACTCACTACGGGTTGAAAGCTTTACGTAAACGCTCGTACCCGTTCTTCTGCGGAAGTATTGCACTCTGTTGTCAGGATTTTCTTCAAGGTGCTTCTTTATTGCATCCATGCCGACATCAAAGTTTTCATCTTCATAAGACCCCATATTGATAAATATTGTTTTTCTTCTCCTGTTTTCCATAATCTTTTCCCCCCTTGTTATTTTTCCTGTTCTTTTTCGTCTCCGAGCCACCAACTTACATAAGATGTTTCCTTCTGCCTTTTGATTTCCGATAAAAATTCGTCCGTTTCCATGTTTTCGGGCATATTTCCGTTCCGATAAAAGAAGTATTCCTGTTTGACTTTGTTAAAAAGTCCCATTTTCTCAATTTTGAAGAAACCACATATGTAAAGGGTATCTACGGGCATTTTTGAAATGCACCCTTGAAAGCTTCCCGATGATGAGATTTCCTTCCTGTCATAATCGTTGTCATCTTTTATGTGACATTCGTAAAGGATAAACTTTGACATTTTATTCCCCCTTTTTGTCCCTTGTGCCTTTAGGTGTTAAAAGAGCCTTCGGTATGCTCCAACCTTTTTTAAGGCGTTTATAGAAAGTACCATAGTCGATATTATAGGCTTTGCACATTTCTTTTACGCTGTTATAATGATTTCCTTTATGGTCGTAAGTATTACGTCCATTTGTATTTCCGCTCGTCCTTAAAGGAGTGGTAAGGGCATCTTCTATCGTCCACCCTTCGTTTTTCCTGCGGTGATAGGTACTCCAAGACATTCCGTAAAAGTTAGCCATCGCTTCTTCCGTAGGATAGAAAAGTCCCAAATGGTCGTACACGCCATAACCTTTTAAGGCTTCGTCCATCGTCAACCCGTTGTCAAGTCTTTTCCTCAACGTGCCTTCTGGAATCTTAAAAGTTCTTGCGACTTCGCCCAAGCCGTGATACTTCTTGCCATGAATCGTATATGTGGTCGTGCCGTTTATACGCCTTTTATGGTATCCTTCATCATAAGGAGCTTGAATATCGCTGTTTTCTCGA
>JAFXYZ010000041.1 GCA_017541465.1 bacterium
AATGACAGATACAGTAATGAATAAAGCTGATAAAACCGCAATTATACACGACAATTTGGCTGATTTATGTTATAATGTACCCAACAAAATCATTAAGGAGATAAGCCATGAAGAAAGAAAAATTAAGCTTTGCTTGGAAATTAGAAGACATGGAGCTTCTTCGTGAATGTAAGGTAACAGAAATAAGTGAACATAGATATAATGAGCTTAGAACAGATAAAAAAGAAGAAATATTAGACCGCTTTACAGGTGGAAAAATAACAGAAATAAAGAAAACAATAGCCGAATTTGCGGAACATTATCAAAAGGTTTTTGGTATACGGAAATACCAAAGATTTAGTGACGATGATTTAGAATATGCGAAAAATTGGTTTTTGGAGCATAACAGCAGTCATCTTTTCAAAAAACTCGAATTTAATTGGGGCTTTTGCTTTGATATTTACAGTGATAAAACCCATAAGAATATTTTTTCTATAAATAAAACAGAAATAGAAAGAAAAGGATACAAGATAAGCGATTTGCCTTGTATCTTTTCAATATGGTATGGTATAAATCTAAAAGGAATTAAAAAATACGAATGGAGTCGTTTTATAGAAAAAGCTTTTATAAGTCTCCTTGAAGAATTGTGGTTTAGGGAGTATGAGTATTGCATCACGCATAACGAGTATGAAAAAGTAAAGGATGAAGTATTCAAAAATCCTTATTCCAAACTGTTTTTGGGCGATTATCACACCAGATGGAACGGCGGTAGCTTTTATAGTGACATATATCATGGAAAAGGCAACCCTTATGAAGATGAAGACGACTTCTTTGAAGATAAAGAAAACAAAGACGAAAAATTCACATTGGAAGAACTAAAAGAAGTCTTAAAAGCAGCGAAAAAAGTAGAAGCCCAAACAAACAGGTTAAGGTCGGAAATAAGCTTTATGAAAGATTATAAGACCGAAGAAGGAATAGAAAAAATTGTAAAAATATCAATAACAAAGATGAAAAAGGGGTATTTAAGTTATGTACAGCCTTGATATTGTAGACAAATCCGCATTGAAAACAATTAACTTATATGCCAACAGTTTATTTTATCTTTTTTGAAAGATTATGACACCAAAAATAAAGCAATACAAGTATCAATAAAAAGACTGTATTACAAAGATAAGGAATAGTATTAAGCCAAGGAGAAAATATGAAAATAGTAATTGATATTCCACAGGGGTTAAAAATTGATTTTGAAAATGAAAATTGGACGGCACTCACTTGTGCAGAGATGAAGGAAGCCCTAATGCGTGGCACTCCACTTCCGAAAGGGTTAGAAGTGCTTGATAAGATAAGAGCCGAAATAGTTGATTTAGGACAGCGTACTATGAATGATAATCGAGCAGGCGGTATATGGGCTTGTAGAGATATTATCGACAAGTACAAGGCAGAAAGCGAGGTATAATGATGCTAACAATATCAGAAATTATTAACGCTAAAGTTCATTGGATAGACTTGGGTGACGGTGAGTATAAGTGCCCGAAATGTAGTAGCGAATTTATATTTGGGTTAGATATTAAAACTTTTACCGAATCTTTTCCGAGTTGCCCTAAATGCGCTGCGA
>JAFXYZ010000042.1 GCA_017541465.1 bacterium
CAAGAGCCGTAAGGCTCTTTTTTATTGTGAGATTTTGAAAGAGGCGAGAACTCCACAGAACAGAGTTCTGTCAGAATTCGAGCGAAATTCCGTACGAACGGAGACGAGGGCAAAGCCCGAGCGAGTTCGGTTAGCGAAAGCCGAAGTGAGAACAAGGCAGAATGCCGAACGAACGACAGGCTTGAGCGCAAAGGAATTTCAAGAGAGCCTCTCAACGCCCACCATATAAATTTAAGAGCCGTAAGGCTCTTTTTTATTTTGGTAGACTAAAGTCTATCCTACTGTCTAAATTCTGCCCTGCACAATTACAGTGCATGTCCGCCGGATACTTTTATAACCTGTCCTGTTATCATTTTGGCTTGTTCGCTGGAAAGAAACAAAATTGTTTCCGCAATATCGCTTGGTTGAATTAATTTTTTCATCGGAATCAATGGTATAACTGCTTTTTCCAGCTCTGCATCTATCCAGCCTGTTTGTGTTGGCCCGGGGGCAACGCAATTTACCGTTATTCCGTATTTTGCAACCTCAAGAGCAATACTTCTCGTTAGTGCCTCCAGGGTTGCTTTGCTTGCGCCGTAGGTTATCTGCCCTGCAAAAACCTGCGCGGAATCAGTTGAAATATTGATAATTCTTCCGTAATCTTTGCGGTGGTTGATAAATTCCCGTATCATTATTAAGCTGCCCCTGACATTGACCGCAAAAGTATCATCAATAACCTTTTGTGTAATTTTTTCTATCGTATCAAACCCGTTTTCGTCGTCGGTTGCTGCATTATTAACTAAAATATCGGCTCTTCCAAACCTTTCCATAACTGCCGAATAAAGCGCTTTTACTTCGTTTTCATCTGAAATATCGCATTCCGAAATCAAAAAATCAGAGTTCATTTCTTTTAGTTTATTTTCAACAAAATCGGCATTTCCTGAATTCGCTTTATAATATCTGTCTTTCCCGTTTTCATTTGTTTTATTCTCATCAAACTCTCTTTGAACTTTTTTATAAGTTAAAACAATCTTTGCGCCTTCACGCGCAAAAGCAAAAGCAGTCGCAGCACCTATTCCCTGATGGTTATTTGCTCCCGTAATTATTACTGTTTTGCCTTTTAATCCGTAATCAACCACAACTTTACTCCCGAAAATACAGTTTTTACTTCCTTGTTATAACATAAAATCCACCGTTTCAAAAGAGGGAAAACAGATATATCAGAAGAATTTTTGTTCTTCTTTTAATAATAAATTTCCAAATTTTCCAAACAATTTATATAATCCGATGCCGATTATATATGCCAAAATACAATTAGTTATGAAGCACAGAGGTAATTTTAAGTATATATTTAATGGAATATCTTTCAATAAATATATAATTGAAGAACTGATACCCTGTGAAGCATAGAAAAATATTGCTTTTTGTCCTATGCCGGTTAAAAAGTTTTCTTTTATTTCTCTTTTTAATATTAATATTAAACCAATTGATAATAATGATGCTAAAATATACGGTAATTGCATAACAGGAAACTTATAATTTTGTAAAAATAAATCAATATGATTCATCTTTAAAAATAAAAGACCAATTATTGATGCAATAACAAAACTTATTCTATAAATTTTATTTTGAGGTTTGTTATATAATTTATAACCTAAAAGTATTAACCAAAGGTAGAAAAGCACCATTTGGATTTTACAACCCAACATTTTATTGTCCATTGTTATATTGTTAACCCATAATACCAAATAATAAACAGGTATGATTATCAGTAATAATGAAGAAATATTCTTATTTAAATATTTTATTATCATATCTGCATATATAAGAGAAACAACATAAACAGGTACAAACCAATATGAACCTCCAATAACAGGCAATAAATTAATTGTTCCGGTTTGCAAAAATAATGGATATATAATATCTAAAGAATATGGTCCAAATAAAAGCATAAAAAACAAGTATATTGAAGCAAATATTATTATTAACTTTGTCATTTGTTTTATTGGGTTTAAACTTTTATGTATAGACAACGTACACCCTGTTAGAAAGAAAAAAGCCGGAACATCCAAAAACAACGAAAGGTTTCTTATTATACCAGGAACATAATCTGAACCAGAATAAAAAACCGTATGTATAAAAATAATTCCGATGATGCAAAGACCTTTTGCAGCATCAATATATAAATCTCGTTGTTTTTTAACTGTACTCTCCATTACTTACCTCAACATTTTTTATTTAAACGAATATTTTTTAAACATAAAATATGTGAAAATCCCTGCTATTGAAGGGGCGAGGATTTGTGATATAAAAACATTTAAATGAACTAACCTGACAAAAACATCCAATAAGACGGCATTGATAAAATAACTGACAACCCAGGTGGAACAACATTTTAAGTATTCTTTTATTAGATTACCTTTTGAGTGAAAAACGAAGTATTTATGAGTTAAAAACGAGGTAATTGAAGAGATAATCCAAGCTATTGCCAAAGCGACCTGATAATATTTTTTCCCGAGAAGGAAAATAAAAATAGTATAAATTAAATACATAAAAGCAGCATTTAAGCAACCAATAATGGCAAATCGGAGTTTATCAGAGCGTGTATACCATAATTTTTGATGTTTATTTAATACTTTCATATATTTCTCTTATTTAACAAGGAGTAAAATCCCAAAAGTCAGGAAATAAAAAGCAAACAGCCATTTGATAATTTTATCTTTTTCTAAATAAATAATCGGATCATCTGCAATTTTAGTTGTATTAATGAGCAAGAACAGTCTATAAACAATCAAAGTGAAAGGAATAACCGTTATATAGAGGTATGGTGTTCCTGCCTTTTTTATGGTTTCAGCATCTAAGACATAAGTGAAATAGAAAGAAATTGCCAAAATCGCATTTATTAAAATAAATTGGTTAATCGTGTTTAAATCAATTTCTTTGAGGGATTGTCTTGCCGCGGAATCATTATTCATAACCTGAAGTTCAAGCTTTCTTTTTGTGCAGGTGAAGAACATTGAAAGGAAGAAGGTCAAAAGAATAACCAACGGTGAAGGAAGAACAAAAATAGCGGCGCAGCCTGCAAGTATTCTGAAAATAAACCCAAGAGCAATACATGCAATATCAACGATTATGATATTCTTCAGGAAAAACGAATATAAAATATTCAGCACTAAATATAGCAGAACAAACAGACAACAAAAAGAATTTACCTTGAAAGATATAAATAAACTTAAAATCAATAGTACAATAAAAGTTAAAACCGCAACGGGAATTGAGATTTTTCCGCTTGCAATCGGACGATTACATTTGACAGGGTGAATTCTGTCTTTTTTAATGTCAATTAAATCATTAATAATATACACACAAGAGGATATAAAACAAAATGCAATTATGATATATATTGTGTTTAGCAATAAATCAATATGAACAAAGTTTTTTGAAAACAGCAAAGGAACTGCACAAACAAAGTTTTTTATATAGTGATTAACTTTTAACATCCTAAGTACGAGCATATATAAAACAATCCTCATATCCTTGGAACATTACGTTAAAAATAATGAAAAGAATCATATAGCCGAAGAACAATGATAAAGTTATAAAGAACTTATTTTCTAATGTTTCATTCAAAATATTTTTGTTTATTAATAAGTTTTTAAATATCAAAATCAAAATAAAGAAAGATAAGCCGGTTATTATCGAATAGAAAACAGGAATCAAAACATTAAAAGCGGCTTGGGTATTTAAAGAAGAGATGTGAGGATAAATAATATTTTTGAAAACTCTTGTATTTTGAATTAATTCTGTGAGAATTAAAAGATAACATATCCATTTTAAAATATTGTCTTTGGCATTTCCCAAAATTATACCGCATAACAACATAATAAAAATTAAAGTTGTCTGGCTGAATAAAAAGCATTCACTTACGTTAAAAACTAAATTAGATAAGAGATTAAACCCCAAAATAAAAATGAATAAATAAGCAAACTTTAAATTGTCGGTTATATTCTTATGATTTTTAATATAATTGAAAACTATTAATCCATAAAATAAAAGAGCAGAAATCAACTTAAATAGCCCTGCGTGTTCAAGTGCAAGAACTGTATTTCCTTTTAAAGTCTGTATATTAAAGCAATATAAACAATTGAAATAATTACATTTTATAACCCATAAAAGTTTATTAAAATCCAAATTAAAATTGAAATAATGTTCAGCAGGCACTGCCAAATGCCAGAAAAACATATCGTGTTCCGGGAACATAAGTTTCTGAAATAAAGAAAGAAAAATTCCAGAAACAGCAAAAAGAATAATTACTTTTAATAAAGTAACTAATATTTGTTTTATATTTTTTGAATAAACATTAATTAAAAGAAAAACAATATAAATAATATCAAGAAGAATATTTGAATATAAAATGCCAAAGTTTAATAGTCCTAAGCCAACCAAAACAATGATATTTTTAATTGTCAGTTCTTTAACATCAGATTTTATTAAGTGAATAATATAATAAATGCAAAGAAGATTAGTTAAAGAACTCAGAAGATAAGTCTCAGGCATTGTTCCATAAACTAACGTTGAAAAACTAAAACCGTAAATTAAAGAGATAATTAAAGCAGAACTTATATTATCTGTTAGTTTTTCAATACATTTTTTAATTAAAAAGATTGATGAAACGGAACATAAAGATATAAATATAATTATCGAAAATCTTGTGCTTGGAATAAAAAGTTTAATTAATGCAACACAAGATTGTGAAATCAGTGCAAAGAAGGGATGAGAGAATTCTTCATGATGTGGTCCGACAGTTGTAACCATTTCATGGTAAACTCTTGCGGTGTCAGAATATAATGTAAGATTTAAATGATGAATATACGAATTATTAAATCCTGTAAAAATAAAACCAAGCATTAAATAAAAAACAAAAAAGAACAAATAGAAAAGAATATTCCTGTTGTTACAACAAAAATTATTCAACTGATTTAAAAGATTTTTCATTTTTTTGTCCTAATATTGCGACGACATGTTCTAATATTAGAACAATAATAATTAATATGCAAGACTTGAGAAAAAAATTACAATTAACAACTGCTAAAGTTATTAAGAAAAACAGAAAAAAATCCATAACGAAATCTGCTGAAGAAATTGGTATGTGGAAATCAATGTGGGCTGATTTGGAAAAAGGGATAAAAGATCCTCAGTTATCTACCCTCTGGCGAATTGCCGAAGGTTTGGATATTAAGCCAAGTGTTCTTATTAAAATGATTGAAGATGAACTTGGGGAAAATTTTTCTTTTTTAGAAAATACATATTAAGGACTAATATTTTTATAACCTAACTCTTCGATTTCATTTGTCATAAACCATAATTTTTGATAAAATCGAATATATTATTTGAGGGTTAAAGATGAAAGTATTAATTCTTGCAGGCGGTTTAGGAACGAGGTTATCCGAGGAAACAAAGTTAATCCCGAAGCCCATGGTGGAAATCGGCGGAAAGCCTATCTTGTGGCACATTATGAAGATTTATTCCTTCTATGGCTTTAATGAATTTGTTATTCTGACGGGCTATAAATCGCACGTAATTAAAGATTATTTCATCAACTACTACAACAGATACTCTGATATTACCGTTGATATGGCGAATAACTCCGTTGAAATTCACAAAATGAAGGTTGAGCCCTGGAAGGTTACAATGCTCTATACGGGCGAGAATACTATGACGGGCTCCCGCATCAAAAAGGCGCAGGAATATATCGGAAATGAACGGTTTATGCTGACCTATGGTGACGGAGTTGCTGATGTCAATATCCCTGAGCTCATAAAAACCCACGAAAAATCGGGTAAATATGTAACTTTAACCGCAGTAAACCCAAAAGGAAGGTTTGGGGCGCTGAATATTGACGACAACGGCAGAATAAACAGTTTTATCGAAAAACCCCAAAACGAAAAAAACTGGATAAACGGCGGGTTTATGGTCTGTGAGCCTCAGGTTTTTGACTATATCGAACCAAATAGAGATGATATAACCTTTGAGTTTGAACCGCTTGAAAAACTTGCAAAAGACGGACAATTAAATGCCTATAAACATGGTGGTTTCTGGCATCCGATGGATAACATTAAGGGCAAAAAAGATTTAACAGAGCTTTGGCAGACGGACAAAGCCCCCTGGGCTGTATGGCAGAAGAGAGAAGGCTAGATGTTCTCTGATTTTTACAAAAACAAAAAGGTTTTTATAACGGGGCATACAGGCTTTAAAGGTGTCTGGCTTAGTTTATGGCTTAAAAAACTCGGGGCAGAGGTTTTTGGCTATTCTCTTGAACCCGATACAGAGCCTTCCTTGTTTAATGCCCTTAAAATGGCTGAAAAAATTGATAAATCAACAATCGGGAATATTTTAGACAGTGAAACCCTCGAAAAAACAATGGAAGAAATAAAGCCTGAAATTGTTTTTCATCTCGCTGCCCAGCCTTTGGTCAGATTGTCTTATTCTGAGCCAAAACTGACCTATGAAACAAACGTTATAGGCACTCTGAATGTTCTTGAAGCCGCAAGAAAAGTTAAATCGGTAAAATCTTTTGTTAATGTTACAACCGACAAATGCTATGAAAACAAAGAAACAAAAGAGCCATACAGAGAAGAGGACACCTTAGGTGGCTACGATATGTATTCCTCTTCAAAATGCTGCAGTGAGATTTTATCATCTTCTTACAGGCGCTCATTTTTGAAAGACGGCTATTTTCTTGCAACGGCAAGAGCAGGGAATGTTATAGGGGGCGGTGACTGGGCGCAGGACAGAATTCTCCCCGACTGTATCCGATCGATTAACAGAAATGAAGATATAATTCTGAGAAGTCCTAACGCGATTCGCCCGTGGCAATTTGTCTTAGAACCCCTTTCAGGTTATCTTCTGCTCGCTCAAAAACTCTTTGAAGAGGGCGAAAAATACGCAGACAGCTTTAATTTTGGACCAAATGAAAATAATACTTTAACCGTAAAAGAAATCGCGCAGAAGGTTTGCGATTTGTGGGGAAGCGGAAGAGTAGAGGTAAAAGAAAACTCTGAGCTTCACGAGGCGGGGCTTTTGTTTTTAAACATTGAAAAAGCAAAGAAGGTGCTCGGCTGGTCGCCCTCCTATAGTGTTTTTGAGGCTTTAGAAACTACGGTCGGCTGGTACAAACATTTCTATAACAGGGACAACAACCTCTTTGATTATACCTTAGGGCAGATAGAAGATTACGAAAGAAAGACGGCATGCGCGAAAACGAATTAAGGGAAAAAGTTAAGGCTGCAGCAAAAGAATATTTCAGTGAAGTTTTTGAAAACACTCAGAATCCTGGCCGTATTGCGCCATCAGGGAAGGTGCTCGGGGAAGAAGAGCTTTTAAATATGATAGATGCTTCTCTCGATATGTGGCTTACGGGGGGAAGATTTAACAGTGAGTTTGAGTCAAAACTCGCTTCATATCTGAAGGTTAACCATGCCCTTTCCGTCAATTCGGGTTCAAGCGCTAATCTGCTTGCTCTGAGCGCTTTAACTTCACCAAAACTCGGAAATAAACGATTCAGGAGGGGTGATGAAGTAATTACGGTAGCTTCAGGCTTTCCTACTACGATTAACCCTATTCTTCAGCTCGGATTAATTCCCGTTTTTGTTGACTGCGAACTCGGTACTTATAATATAAACCCTGATTTAATCGAAGAAGCGGTAACAGAAAAGACCAAAGCAATTTTTGTTGCGCACACTCTGGGTAATGCTTTTGATCTTGATAAAGTAATGGAAACAGCGAAGAGACATAATCTTTGGGTTATTGAAGATACCTGCGATGCCTTAGGCGGTGAATATAAAGGGAAAAAACTCGGTACAATCGGTGATATCGGTACGTTTTCCTTCTATCCCGCTCACCATATCACAATGGGTGAAGGTGGTGCGGTTGTTACAAATAACCCTCAATTATATAAAATTCTTATGTCCTTCAGGGACTGGGGGCGCGACTGCTCTTGTCCGACAGGGCACGACGGGGTTTGCGGTAAAAGATTTTCCCGTCAGATGGGCAACCTTCCCTTCGGCTATGACCATAAATACACCTATTCTCACCTCGGTTATAACCTCAAAATAACGGACTGGCAGGCGGCTCTTGGCTGTGCCCAGCTTGAAAAAATTGAAGGGTTTTTGAAAAAAAGAGAGAATAACGCAAAAATTCTGACCGAAAAATTGTCGGAATACAAAAAATATTTAATTCTTCCCGAAATCAAAGAGTGGGTTAAGCCGGCATGGTTCGGGTATCTGATTTCCGTAAAAGAAACCGCGCCTTTTACAAAACAAAAACTCGTTGAGTATCTCGAAAAAAATGGTATCGGTACCCGCCAGCTCTTTGCAGGCAATATTTTGCGCCAGCCTGTTTTTGTTGATGATGATGAAATAAGGTTTAGAGTTGGTAATTCCAAAATTTTGAGTTCAAAAGATTTATCCTCTGAGCTATATTCAAAACTTCCAAATACGGAATTTATTATGAACTCTACTTTTTGGGTTGGTACCTTCCCGAAATTAGGGGAAGAAGAGATGGCAAAAATTGCGGACACAATAAAAAAATTTATTAGGGAAAATACATAATGCTTTTAGATTTATTAAAAGAAAAAAAGTGCTTTAAACTTATTTGCGGTGCGGGTAATGAGGACCTTACCGAAGTTGAAAAACTTGTTGCGCTCTATTCAAAAGCGGGGTGTAATTTTTTTGATGTAAGCGCAAATCCTGAAGTGGTTGCAGCTGCAAAGAGAGGGCTGAAGAGGGCAGGGATATTTGAGGACAGGTATTTATGCTGTTCTGTCGGGATAAAAGACGATCCTCACGTCAATAAAGTTGAAATTAACCCTGATACCTGTATTCTGTGCGGAGTTTGCACCAAGGAATGCCCTCAGAGTGCTATTTTTCAGAGTATAAAGAGTTTTGAAATCAATAAAGCAAGATGTATCGGGTGTTCAAAGTGCCTTCGCTCATGCCCGACAGGGAGTATTGTTCTTCAGAGCGAGCAGAAGGACTTTCGCGAAATTCTTACGCCCGTAATAGCGCAGGGTATTGACTGCATAGAGTTTCATATTTCGGGAAAAGAAGATGTAAACGAAAAATGGGAGGAGCTAAACTCTTTATTTGACGGAGTTTTGAGTATTTGTATAAGCCGCTCTGAATTTGGAGATAAAGAGCTTATAAAAAGAGTTTCAGATTTATTAAAGAGCAGAAAACCTTATACAACAATAATTCAGGCGGATGGTGCGCCGATGTCGGGCGGAAAAGACGATTATAGAACAACTCTTCAGACTGTTGCAACGGCAGAGCTTTTTCAGAAAGCAGATTTGCCTGCCTATATAATTCTTTCAGGCGGTACAAATTCAAAATCAACTGAGCTGGCAAAACTCTGCGCGGTTGATATTTCAGGGGTTGGGATAGGCTCTTTCGCAAGAAAAATCGTCAGAGAATATACAGACAGAGCCGATTTCTTTGAAAATGAAGAGGTGTTTTATAAGGCGCTTGAAACAGCCAAAAACCTTGTCGATATTTCGCTGGGGAATTTAAAATAGATGAAAAAGGTTCTGATAACAGGCTCAGGCGGGTTTATAGGCGGCAATTTAAAAGAGGCTTTTCAAAATAAATTCTCTCTTCTCTGCCCACGCAGTTTTGAGCTTGATTTAACCGATAAAACCGCAGTACAAAACTATTTCAGTGATAATATCATTGATTTTATTATCCACTGCGCTTCCACAGGGGGCGAGAGAGGGGTGGAGGACAGACC
>JAFXYZ010000043.1 GCA_017541465.1 bacterium
AGCGCACTACCTTGGGGTGGTAGGGGTCGCAGGTTCAAATCCTGTCGTTCCGATTTTTTTCGCGAAATTTTTAATAATATATTATTATTTGTATTTATTTTTGTTTCTCTAAAAATTTATCTTTTTTCTTATCATTTTTGCTATTAATGTTGTATTGCATAAAAATAAATTTATGTTACGATTATCTTAAACAAAAGTTTAATATACACATATATAAGAATAGGAATGAGATGCAGACACTTGAAGAAACTAAAACAAATAAGCAGACAAATATAATAAAACCCGGTCATTCCAGAAATGAAATGTCGTTTGAGAGATTAAAATATTATCGTCATTTAATCGGCGGGGCTGTTACCTGTGTTAAAAGCAGAATGTCAAAAACCCCGAAACCGCTTTGTTTTTCTTTAATGGTTACAAGCAAATGCAACTGTAATTGTGATTTTTGCTTCTGGAAACACAACAGAGAAAATGATGATATGTCAACAGAGGAAATCGTTAGACTTCTTAAAGAAGCCGGCGAAATCGGATATCTTGACTGTATTCTCTGGGGTGGTGAACCTCTGTTAAGGCAGGATATTGCACAACTTTGCAGAACTTCTCAGGAAGCAGGTCTATATACAAAAATTGCTACAAATGGTTGGTTTTTAGAGGAAAACCCTGAGTTTGGTAAATATACCGACCTGATGTTCGTTTCCCTCGATGCCGTTGGAAAAGCGCACGATGATATCCGTCATCTCCCGGGAATTTGCGATCGCGTTATGAGCGGGGTTGAATATCATAAAATTCATTCACCCAAGATGAGAATTTACGTTTGCTGTACGGTCAGCTCAGCTACTGATTTTAATCAGATTAAGCAGGTTGCTGAGTATTGCAAAAGCGCTGATATTCTTCTTTATTTCACCGTTAATAAATCAAACCAGACCTTGGAAAAAGCTCATAACGTAAAAGAGCTTGAACTCGAATCTGATAAACTTTCCGAAATCTTTGTCCAAATCAAAGAGCTCAAGAAGGAAGGTTATCCTATCCGCAATTCATACTACTTTATGGATTATATTATCGCTAAGAAAAATTATTATGAATGTCACTGGCCGAGAATTGCCACTGTTATCTATTCAAACGGCAATATGCTCAGATGCTATGACAGAGAACCGTTTATCAGTGTTAAAGACAGACCTTTAAAGGATGTTATTTCTGATAAATTATTTATAGATACGGTTAATAAGTGTAAAGACTGCAAGCTGGCATGTGTCGGGAACTATGCTCTCGATGCTTCGGGGCTCTGGAAACTCGAATGGCCCGCTATTAAGTCGTTAATGGAAATTGCAATTACTTAATTAATATAGAAGGAAATAATAATGTTGAAAAAGAGCATTAAATTATTATTAGCAGTATTCATCGTTCAGTTTATGGTTTTATTATCTGTTTCTGTTGCTGCAGAAATAGATGGTAATGAAGTGCATAATTTGGGTCAGGCTAAGGGTGAATTTGCTGCGGAGCAGTTTGTGAAAGCTGTTGAAAGAAGTTCTATCGAAAATATGTTTGGACCGGGTTTGTTTCAAATCGGTTATGATGTATTTTCAAATACAAATGCTTTGACGGGTAATTCAAAATTTACATCTGAATATCCTTTGAATATCGGTGAAAAAGTCACTGTTTATTTATATGGTGATTCAATGGATATTATTTCAATGTCAGGCAGCGATGTAGTTCAGCCTCTTATTTCTACCTCGGTAGATTCCAAAGGTAATATTTTCGTTCCGGGTATCGGTATGGTAAGAGCTGAGGGCAGAACTATCGGCGAGGTTGAGAAAAGTATTCAGAGTTTAGCCAGACAAAAATACAACGGAATTAATGTCAGACTGACAGTTAGTGCTGATACGGATTTTTCCATATATGTATTTGGTCAGGTAAATCGTCCGGGTAAAGTTATTATTTCTTCAAATGCTTCCATTATTGAAGCTCTTGGTGCCGCAGGCGGTGTTAAGAAAAGCGGTTCTTTGAGAAACATTGCTTATACATCTTCCAACGGTAAAAAACTTCAGGTTGATTTATATGATTTACTTTTTAAGAATAAAAGACCGACAATTCAACTTCACGCAAATGACGTTATTTATGTAAATAATATAGGTTCAGTTGTTGCAATTACAAATGGAGTAAATACTCCGGGTATATATGAAATTCTTCCTTCCGAAACGGTTGCAGATTTGATTTACTATGCCGGCGGAGAAACTCCGAGTACTGATTTATCTGTATTGACTATTCAGCAATATAATCCTTCTATCGGTCAAAAATCTTCAAAAGATATTCTCAAAAGTCAGTTAAAGAAACAGACAATGACGAATGGTGATGTACTTTATCTGCGTTCAAAATATCAGGGAGCTCAGGATATGGTTACACTTGAGGGTAATGTTAAACATCCTGTTACTATGGCATATAAAGAAGGGATGAAACTTTCAGATCTTATAAACGGTGAGACAGAGCTTCTTGATGAAACTTTTCTTCATCAGGCTGTTATAACGCGTATTACAGGTGATGAAAGAGAAAAAATCTCTATTCCCGTTTCACTTAAAGATTTATTCTCGGGTAAAGAGGATATTGCACTTCAGCCTCAGGATGTTGTTACTGTTTATAAAAATTCACAAGTTTCCTATGTAACAGTTAGTGGTGCCATTAATCAACCCAAAAGGGTTCCTTATAAACCCGGTTTAACTCTGGGAAAAGTTATGACAGGCGTTCAGTTTGAACTTGCTACACAGTCTGATTTTCAGAATGAAACAAATGCAAATACAATTTTTGATAATCGATATATTGACAAAGACAAGGTTGCTGTTTCGGAAGGTGATATTCAAAACGATTCTCAGCAGGCTGTCCAAATTCAATATACACCTGTTGATGTTTCCGATGTTGCTGTTGAAATAACGAATGCAGCAGGTAATACTTCGATTTATTATCTTTATGATATTATGGTAGCTTCAAATCAGGTCAATTCAATCAGTGTAGGTCCGGGTTCTCATGTTTTCTTCAGACCCTTAAAGAACAATGAACTTGTAAAATCAGTTAATGTATCAGGTTTCGTAAACAGACCCGGCGTATATAAGTTTGTCAAAGGGCAAAAACTTACCGATATTTTAAAAACCGCAGGTGGTTTGGCTGATGGTGCCGATTTAAGAGGTATCGTTCTTAACAGAAGATATATTGAACACCAGCAGGAAGAGATTGCTCTTGACAGTAATGATAAAGATGTCAGAGAAATTGAAACTGCGCTTACCGGTTCAGGTATCACTGCTTCCTCTAATTCTAATACGGTAGAAGATATAAAGAACAGTTTAAAATCGAGCAGTGCTGCTGTCAAAAGACGTTATGATTCAAGAATTTCATTATACATTACTACTCAGGATATTAATAAAATTCCTGAAAAATCCAATATTGATATTCTTGACGGTGATTCAATTTTTATCCCGAGATATTCTAACCATGTTTCCGTAATAGGTGAAGTTTATAATGAAACTTCGTTTGTTTACAAAAAGGGTATGAAATCAAAAGCTTATATCAAGGCAGGCGGCGGATATACTTCATCTGCGGCAAGATCAAAAGTATATAAAGTTGGTGTTGACGGTAAGGCTCAGAGGCTTGGTTTATTAGCAAATAAATCTGTTCAGCCCGGTGATACAATCGTTGTTCCCAGAAAACTCAAAGGTAATGATTGGCTTACTCCTCTCCTTCAGACTGTTCAGGCAGTCGGACAAGTTATCTCAACCGCATTCATTATTACGAAGATATAGAGTTATTTCTTATAATAAACATTCAAAGAGTCGGGGAGAATTTTCATCAGATAATTCTCCTCGCTTTTTGTTTTCTCGCCGTCAACGTGGAGGGCTGTTTCCTCCGTTTTGATTTTTATACTGTCTGTTTTGAAGTAGATAACGTTTTTTGTCGTGATTTTTATATTCAGAATAATTTTTATAAATTCAATGACAAACGTGAAGAAGTTAGAAGAGCGAAGGAGGAATACATCAAACCTTCCGTCATCGATTTTTGATTTATGAGAAACGGATACAAGATTTCTGTACATATTCCCTGCGTTTGCGACAATTAAAGAGGTTGCGTTTACGATTAGTTTTTTATCCTCATATTTTAAAACATATCTTTTCTGCTTCAGCCTGAAAATCTGAAAGAAGCCGTTTAAAACGTAGGCAAAATACCCCATTTTTCTTTTCCATATCCTAGGGGTATTGTTGATGATTTTTGCATCATACCCAAAGCCTGTTCTTAAAATAAAGGGTTTATCGTTAATAAGCGCCGTATCAATTTTTTTTGTATTCCCTTCTAAAATTACATCCAGCGCTTTTGAAACATTTAAGGGTATTTTGAGTTTTGCCGCCAGCAGGTTTGCCGTTCCTATCGGGATTATGCCCAAAGTCTTGTTTTTATTTACAAGATACGGAAGAAAGGTGTTTATAGTTCCGTCACCGCCTACTGTTATTATCGTATCGTATTTATCCAAATCTCTCATAATTGGGATAATATCAATAAACACAAAGCGGAAGTTTACTCCTGCCTTCGATAGTTTCTGATAGATTATCTTTTTGAAGGAATAAGCCTCTTTTGTGCCTGAATTATTATTGAATACAACCAAAAATGATTTCATTGTCTTAATATGTCTTATATCTAAAATTATTTTTATTATATAATAAGTTTGATTAGAGTAAATATATCAAAGGAATTATAAATGAGAGTAAAAGAACAAAAACTGATGTGGCAGTCAAGAAATATGGGACTTTTTGATAAATTAAAACTCAAAAGCCAGCAGGTTGCCATATCGTCATTATTAAATTATTTAGGCAATAATTTTTCAAAGGAAAAATTAATAGGATTAGCAAAAATATTTGAAAAAATCGCAGGTTCAAAGGGCGGTGTTAACCACGCAAGAAGGATGCAGTGGCTTTTTGAATCAGAGCATCCGCACCTCTATTGGTGGAAGAGAATTTTAACCGAACTTAACCCTAATTGCAGGGATAAATGGATTCAAAACTTCTTTGTAAACGGCTATTACGGTGATAATCTGAGAAAAAGAAGCGAGTTTAATAAAGCAAACGGCTTTTTCCCTCCGACTGTTCTGCTTGCAAGCATAACCAAAAACTGCAACTTCAACTGTAAGGGTTGCTGGGCACACGAATACGATGTCAGAGAAGATTTGACAAAAGAAAAATGGCAGGAAATCTTCAGAGAAGCCCGTGACGTTATGGGCATCCATATTTTTCCGATAGTCGGCGGCGAGCCGTTTATCAGAAAAGAATTTCTTGAACTGGCTGAAGAGTTTAACGATTGTACGTTTATAACCTTCACAAACGGCTCTTTAATTACCGAGCAGGTGGTTGAAAAACTCAAAAAACTCGGTAATGTTCAGCCGATGTTCTCTCTTGGCGGTATGAGAGAAAACACTGATGCCGTCAGAGGTGAGGGTTGTTTTGATATGGTTATGAAAAAAATGGATATGCTCAAACAGGCAGGCATATTCTTCGGCGCAAGCATAACCGCAACTTCTCAGAACTGTGATGAGGTTACTTCAGACGAATTTATGCAGATGTTATCGGATAAAGGGTGTCTGTGGTCATGGTTTTTCCACTATGTTCCAATCGGAGAGAGCCCGAATGTTGATTTAGTTCCGAACGCACAGCAGAGAGAAAAAATTCTTAAAGCCGTTTATAACGCAAGAAACACACTTCCTATGATGACTGTTGATTTCTGGGGTGACGGACCTGAGATGATGGGCTGTATAGCTGGCGGCAGACAGTATATCCACGTTAACCCTAAGGGTGATGTTGAGCCTTGTACGTTTGTTCATCTTGCAACCAACAATGTCAATAACTGCACTCTGACTGAGGCGCTTGCTTCACCGTTTATGAGCGCTATCAGAAACGGCATTCCTTATGAGGACGGCAATATGCTCAGACCTTGTATGATAGTTGACAGACCTGAGGTTTTGAGAGGGTATTATGAAAAATTCAAACCCTATGAAACTCATCAGGGCGCGGCTGATTACCTCACAAACCCCGAAATTATGGGCAAAATCGACAAATATTCCCATGAGGTTAAAGAAATTCTTGATGAGGACTGGAGAAACAACCTTTGGATGACCATTTTCCCGCTTGAAGGCGAATACTATATAGACAGAGACAACTTCTGCTCTAAAGTTAAACCCGGGAAAAAATGTTCTTCAGAGAAGTGTGCATGTTGTTGTCACTAAAGAAAACCTTATGTATAATGTCGGCGGTGCTGGTGCTCTTTATCGCACTTTCACTGGTTGTAGTGTTTCACTTCGATGTTATTACGGGTTTAGACTTAAAAATATTGGTAAAAATTCAGCACCTGCTCGGGTTTATTCCCTTGCAGGTGCCGATTTTTATTTCCGATTTCGGCTATGACCTGTATATGCTTCCTCAGTTGTTAATAATCGGTGCGGTTATGATTAAGTTCGGAAGGTGGAAAGAATTTATAGGATATGCTTTGATAACGGAAGGTGTCTATCTTTCTGTTTTGATTTTAAAAGAAATCATTCAGAGAGTCCGCCCCGATGAAATTTATATGAAGGTGCATAAAACCTCGTTTTCCTTTCCCTCCGGGCACAGCAGTGTAAGTATGTTTTTTTATCTGACCTTAATTTATCTCATTAATACTTCAGTAAAAAACAAATGGGCAAAAATTTTTATTGACGCATTTTTAATCTTGTGGATTTTATCGGTCGGATTAAGCAGAATTTATCTCGGAGTTCATTATCCGAGTGATGTTCTCGGCGGATATTTGGTCGGTATTTTCGCCTTTTTACTCTTTTATCTCTATTCCCAAAAAATAAGAAAAACATAATGAATGTACCGGCACTGACAAATTTAAAAGGAACATTTTATTCTAATAAAAACACTCTGAAGGTATTAAAGTACGCTTCAGATAATCCTGCGCTCGTGGAAAAAGCCGCTACTTTTGCGCTCTCGACCATAATAAGACCGATTTCAATTTTAATGACACCAAAGACCGACAAGAGAGAAAAAGAGTATATGTTCGCTAAATCTTTTGCTTCGGGGGCTATCAGCTTCGGGCTCACTTCCCTGATTTTTAAACCCGTTTCAAGAGCGATGGATACTATTTCAAAAGAACCTCAGAAATATCTGACGAAGGAAACCATTAATACTTTAAAAACGGCAGGCAAAACGCTGGAGGAGTCTGCGCCCTTTAATTTCCTCAAACAGACCGTAAAATATACTCCTGCCATCGTTTCGATTTTCCCAAAGGCACTTTTGACAACGGCTTTAATAACTCCGATTATTGAAATTGCGTTTGATAAAAAGTATAAAATTAAACTGCCCAAGTTTGAACCGTTTAAACTTGAGAGTAAAAAACTTCAGAAGAGAGAAGAGAAAAAGCAGAGCTTTAAAGGGGAACGACTTGCAAGAGCTATCGCAAAGCCCTTAAATAATGAAGCTGTTCAGAAGTTTGCGCTGAAACATCAAAACTCTAATTTCTTTATAAAAATTCTTTCGGCTAAAGACCTGATAGCAACAGGATTTTTTGCGTTTTTGACGAAGAACAGCAAACATATTGAGGATAAAAACAAAGAGCCCCTGATTATTAACTCCTTCTTATCGACTGCACTTGCAATTACGGGCGGTTTTGCGGTGGATAAACTCACCCAAAAACCGATGGCGAAGTTCCTCGACAGGTTAGAACAGGCGAACAGAGGGGATAAAGACCTTCCGAAATACATTGAGGGGGCAAAAATTCTGAAGCCTATCGTTATTCTGGGTGTACTCTATTATGCAATAGTACCTTCTCTTTCGACCTTCCTCTCCGGGAAAATCGCACATGCCCACGAGGATAAGCATGGATAAGGTGATTTCTCTTTTTAAAGGTGAGTTTTTGGGGTGGGAAAAGTCGGAGTTAATCTTATTTTTTGTTTCGCTTGTTGTTGTTTCCTGTTCTGCAATTTTGAAGGGTGACGAAATAATCGCCGTTATTGCTTCCGTTTTCGGGATAATTTATACCTTCAGCGCAGGGAAGGGGAAGATTTATTGCTACTTTTTCGGCATTATCTCAACCTTTTTGTGCGGAATTATTGCTTTAAAATCAGCAATATACGGCACTTTTGCACTCTATTTTTTATATTATCTTCCGATGGAGGTGTGGGGAATTTTCTCCTGGAAGAAGCATTTAAAAGATAATACGAACGAAATTATAAAGACAAAACTTTCACAAAAAGAGAGAATTTGGTTTATGATAATTTCTGCTTCTCTTGTTATAATTGCGTATCTTCTTTTTGATTATTGGCACGACCTCAATCCGCTTGCAGACTCTCTTGTTGTTGTTTTGTCCGTTGGTGCTATGTATCTGACTGTCAAAAGATGTATTGAACAGTGGGGCTTATGGACAATAGTCAATATTCTTTCAATCTGGCTTTGGTTTGAGGTGTTTTTGTCGGGCGAAAAAACTTTTTCTGTTTTTGTGATAAGAATAATTTACTTTTTCCTGGGAATTTATTTTTATTTTAAATGGCGCAAAAGTGTTGAGGAGTAATAATATAACTCCCTCTCCTTTGGGAGAGGGTTGGGGTGAGGGTTTATTTTTTTATTCTTGATTTCCGTTAAATTTTTTCATTTGTTATAATTTTGAAAAATATGGTATTATAAATATAAGATAATAAGAGATGTGAGGATATTTTTATGTTCAATTTTAAAAATAATCAAGTTCCTACCCCCCCCCTACTTCTTTTATAAAAGAAGTAGGCAAGAAAATTTTAGTAGTTTTTCCGGTTCAAATAATAATTTATTAAATCGTAGTTTTGGTCAATGTAATGCCTTCACTCTCGCCGAAGTTCTTATTACTTTGGTTATTATCGGTGTTATTGCAGCAATAACAGTTCCGACTTTGATGAATAAGACAAATAATCAAGAATATGTTTCAAGATTAAAGAAAGCATATTCAACGATGTCACAGGCAACAAATCTCATAATTGCTGAAGAAGGAACTGCACAGGCTGATAAAGGCGGTTGGGCAGATAGTGGTAATCATATTTACGAACTATATAAAAAACATTTAAATAATGCAAAAGAATGTGGTGCCTTTTCTAATTGTTATAATGGTAATTATAAAAAACTCAGTGGACCAGATTATCCTTGGGAATGGCGAAGCATTGGAGATATGCATAAATTAATATTGTCTGATGGAACACAAATTATTTTTGAACATGATAATGCTGCTTGTGAATCATTTGGGGTCTTTGAGAATCGTTGTATGCAGATAATCATAGATGTTAATGGAAACAAAAAACCAAACAAACTTGGTCGTGATGCTTTTTATTTTGTTTTGCAACCTTATTCTTTTGTGCCAGCTGGTTGTTCAAATACATCTAATTGTAATGTTACAGATGGTTCCGGAACAAGTTGTGCCTGCAGAGTTTTAAGAGAAGGTGCAATAAATTATTAGCAGTAGGTCGTGTTGTAAAACACGACAAATATTATAACTTTTATTCAATAATAACTTAAACGATACTCTTCTTTAATTTTTCTTTTTTATTTTCAGCGAGGAGGTTTCTGAGTTTCATAATTGCCTGTGCGTGAAGTTGGCAGACTCTCGATTCCGATACATCAATATTTTCCCCGATTTCTTTTAAGGTCATATTTTCGTGGTAGTAAAGCACCATTATTAGTCTTTCTCTTTCTGGCAGGCTATTCAGGGCCTTTTGTAGTTCGTTTTTGGTGTCTTTTTCCTCTAATTTTTCTAGTGGTGTCTGAGAGTTTTTATCCTCGAGTGTATCAATAATTTCTATACTCTCATCGCCTGTTCCTTTTTTGTCGTAGATAGAAGTTACAAAAGTTTCATCGGATAAAATCGAATTTACTTTTTCGATAGGGATACCCATATAGTTTGCAATTTCGGTTGTTGTTGCGTATCTTCCGAGTTTTTGTCTTAAAACTTCACCCGCCTGCTTAACTTCTTTTGCCTTCCTTCTTGTACTTCTCGGAAGCCAGTCCTGAGAACGGATTTTATCAATGACAGTACCCTTCATCCTCATAATCGCATAGGTTTCAAATCTTGCGCTTTTACTCGGGGAAAATTTTTCTATTGCGTCTATCAAGCCTTCAATGGCAAAACTTGAAATATCCTCAACCGTAAAGTTCTGGGGCAGATTAATCTTCATTCTGCCGATAACATACTTTGTGAGGTAAATATATTGCACGATTAAATCATTTCTCAGAATTTTGTTTGTTTTATCCTTGAGAAATTCAGACCAAAGCTGTTCGAGTTCTTCGTCTGTCAGTCGTTTTATTCCTTTGTATGAATAACTTGCCGTATTACTCATCAAAAACCCCAAGTTACAAGACTTGCCATATTTTAATTGTACATAATTATTATTTTCTTTAATCATGTAAAAGTATGAAGTTTTGTAAAGTAGGTTAATATTTAAATATCAAATTTATAATTCCCCCTCACCCAACCCTCTCCCCTGAGGGGCGAGGGCTGAAGAATGTCAGAAAAGAGAGAGCAACAAAAAAGACCTTCCGAAGAAAGTCTTTTTTTTGTTATTTAATATTAAATTGTTATTATTCCTGTTCAGGTGTGCTGTGGTGTTTTGCGTAGCATTCTTTGCAGTAAACTTCTTTACCCTGGATAGGTCTGAAGGGAACTTTTGTCTGGCAGCCGCAGTCAGAACAGGTTACTTCATACATTTTCTTTCTGTTCTTCTGTCTTCTTGCCTTTCTGCATTCCGGGCATCTTTTGGGTTTGTTTACAAGTCCTTTTTCAGCGTAGAATTCTTGCTCGCCGACAGTGAAAGTAAATTCACTACCACAATCTTCGCAAATGAGTTTCTCGTCTTCGTACATTTTGGTGTCTCCTTAGTTGTCTTGTCTGTAAATAATGTTGTGATAGGAATTAAGGATATTAATTACTAAAAATCGTTATCTACACTACTGATTATATTTTATATATTTTTTCGCATTTTAGCAATATTTTTTTTTAAATATTATTTTTTTAGTGATATAATCAGGGCATGGTCAACTCTTTTGTAATTCAATAATAGTTTAATAAACGACTATATTAAGTATTGTAAAAATATAATTTTTTTTATGATTTTGAGGGCAAAAATTAAAATTTAGGATTTTTTTTTAATATGGACATGTTTCGCGGGTAAAAATGATTTATTCTATTGGTACACAGCAAAATTCAGCCGTTAATGAGAAGATAGCGTTTGGCAAAAGAAAAGCCAAAGATAAGCAGGCTTCTCTTGATGAGCACGATCATCTTATGCTTGAAGAGTATAAGAAGCATCCTGTTTCGACTAAGTTTAATATAGCTTATGACAAACTCACGAATGCTCTGACGACCTATCCTGCAAAAGGTTTCAGAGGCAGTGTAAACTCAAACTTCTATGAATTTCTGACAATGGGCACAATACCCTATCTGGTCGGAAGCGGAATGCTGATGGCTGTTTTCGGTTTGGCAGGTAAGTTCTTTGACGCAAAATCAATGGCTGCTTCAGCAAAAACAAGCAAAAAGATGGCGCTCGGTGTACTTTTCTACGGCATAGCCAAAACTTTATCAAAGAAGCTCATTGAAACACCCGTAAAACTTAAATACGGTGTTGATGTTAATCTTCCCGTAAAAAGAGTTATTAATGAAGTTCCCGACGGAACAAACAACGATGATCTGGTCTCTTATGAATATCATAAAGCCTTTGAGAGTGTTGATTTCCCGAGATTTGATTTATTATACAGTTCCCCCGAATCAGGAAAACCCCAAAACAGCTACTATGATATGGTAGCAAAGAAAATGGGGCTCGGTGAAAATCTTAAAGACTCTGACCAGCAGGTTAAACCCAAAATAAGAGAGCTCGTCACAAAGACAAGAACCTTCACAACTCTGAGTTCATATCTCTGGGCAGCTTCAGCGGTCGGTATCGCTATGCAGAAGCCCTGGGAAACTTCAGCCGTTAAAGGTTTGAAAGGTTTTGTAAAAGCTCCCGTTAAAGCCGTCAAATACTTTGGCAGCCAGTTCGGAAGAAGTTTCAAAGAATTTCTGGGCATAGGTGAAAAAACCCTTAAAACAAAACATATCGCAGGAAGAGCCCTGCTCGGTCTTGCAGTTGCTACAACAGTAATCGGAAACATCGTTACACTTTCCGATTCAAAAACAAAGAAAGCCAAAAAAGCTGCTGCCACACCGCTTATTAATAACGATAAAACAAAGGTGGTGTGCTGATGAGTAATAATTTCGTAAACAATTTTATTAATCAGGCAAAACCGATTATTCCCAACATTAAGGGCAATAAGGAAATTGCAACACCCGTTCCTTCAGACGGATATATGCTTCCTTCAAGAATTTTCGGTTCACCCAAAAGAGCCCTGAAGAATTTAAAAAATGATGTTGTAACCATTAAAAAAGGTGCACAGGGTAAAGCCAACGACCACGAGCTCGGCAGACTAAACGACCTTGCAATGAAGGCTGGTTCTTTGCTCTTGGCTGCATACCTCTTCTCAACAAAACCGTTCAAGACCTCAAAAGCTATGGAATTTGTCGGTTTTGGCTCATTCTTCGCTTCAATGGCGCTCTGGCCTAAATTATTCATTCAGGCACCTATCAAAGCAAGAACAGGTGTTGATATTCACAGAAAATATGTCGATTCCTTCGGAAGAGAGAAAATGTTCTTCCAGGATCCCCAATACGTTCCCTGGTCATTAATGAGCCAGGCGGAAATCGACAAAATGGGCGATAAATTAAAGATTTCAAAGGATACCCCGAACAGAAACGCGGTTATTCAGGACACTGCAAGAAAAACAGCCGTTCAGGGCAATACTCTCTGGATGTACACCGCAGGTTTTGCAACTCCTCTTATGAGTGCATTAATCTGCAACTTCGCAGAACCAAAAATTGACGGTTTAATTCTTAATTCAAACTTAAAGAGCACTCAAAAACATCTTGAAAACTCTTCTCTTACACTTCTTCAGAGAATTAAGCACGGTTTTGAACTCAGACAGGGACAGAAATTTATAAAGAGTCTTGCGGATAAACCGCTCGACAGTAAAACTATAAGTGAAATTGCGCAGAAATTCGGCAATGATAATCTCTCGGTTTCGCAGACACTTGAAAGCTCTCTCCAAAGACTTGCTAAAGAGGCGAGACTTAACTCGGTTCCGATGAATAAGAATAATTTGGGTGAGGTAATTTCAAAAGTTGCACAAAGAGCAAAATTGCCCTCTGACGTCGCTTTTGAACTTGAAGATGTCGTTACAAAACTCGGTACAAGAGAAATCAGTTCTGCTACTTTATCCGACATAGCTGATAAACTTGCAGGTATGGCTGCAAAAGGTAATAAATTCCAGCAGAAGAAATTAACAGGTGCATTTACCGAGGCTTTAACAGAAGTCTTTGAAGCACAAAGAGTTCCGAAAACTTCTGCTGTTGCGGATAAATTAACAAATCTTTCTCAGGTTATGGCTAATCTAAAAGCAAAAACAGGTATCTTTGACCGCTTCTTTGCTGCAAGAACAAAAGCAACCCCCGGTACTTTGCTCGGAAAACAATATACAGGCTTCTCTCAGGAGGTTATTGAAGCTCTCGGGCTTAAACCAACCCTCTTTGGCGGAAAGAAATTACTGAGCGATGATGAAGTTATAAGACATATTGAACAGTTTGTCGAGTCAGACAAATTTGATTCCACCATAAAATCACTCGATGGCAGAATTGAAACCTTCCACAGAGATTTTGATACTACTTCGGTATTTAAGAAAATGAAGGAAACACTCTCTCAGGCAGGCGAACACATGAGAGGCGCAGGCTTTGGCGAGGTTGCCGATAAGATGACGGGAGCTCAGCCTTCTCTTACAAGAACTCTCAGAGCTTTGGGCTTTAAAGAAGGTGAAGAGGTTTCAAGAGATGCTCTTGCAAAAGCCTTCAGAGATGTTTTGGGCAACGACCAGAAGAAGATGTCAGTATCAGGCATTTTTGAAAGAGAAACAGGTATTCAAATCGGCGATAATATGGATAAACTTAAACGCTCTATCGAAGATTTCGTTTCAGGTCAGCCCGGCTCTTCAATGAGAGCGATGAGAACCGAAGCCGAAGAAAGAATTTTGGGTGCTCAGTCCTCATTCTATCGTACAATTCAGACCTTTGATATATTTAAGAAAATCAAGAACGGTACTCTCAGAACACAACTCGAAAACATTTCTGTTGACGGTCAGGCAGCAAGATTAACTCCTGAAGAAGTCAATGAAGCAATAGATTATGCTAAGAAATTTATCACAAAAGGTACTATTGTTGATCATTCCGATAAAGCAAGATATATGAATACTCAGTCAGGCAAGAGAATTCACGATGCAGTTATGAGAGTTCTCTTTGATGACGGAGAATTCCCGACCGAAATCGGAAGCCCTGCACTCAAAAGCAGAATGAGAGCATATAAATCAGAGGTTAAATCAAAAATTGTTGATATTATGCACTCTGTTGAAGCTCCTCATAACCAGAGATGGATGTCCGAAACAGTAGAGCATATGCAGGGTATCACAAAGCATAATCTTGTCGGCGAACCCATTGTTGACTCCGTTAAAAACGGTGTTCAGAATATGAAAAATTCCAATAAATGGTTAAAGATATTCGGTACTGCATTCCTTGCTCTTGTCGGTATAACCTTAATTGCAGGAACTCAGTTCGGTAAACACAACAAAAAAGCCGAAAAGGAAGGAGAAAAGACGAATGGCTAATTATCTCGAACAATTATTTCCGTCTGTCTATTCTCACTATCTTACTCCTGAGGTAAAACCTCAGAGTGCGCCTGCTGCTTCGGAACAGCCAAAACTCTATAACAATGCTTCAAGCCTGCTTATAGATTTCTTAAACCAAAACGGAATAGTCAATGCCGCGGTTCAGGTTAAAACTCCCGAAATAGCCTCGGCGCCGATTGATTATCATAACAATTTAAAAACGATGTTCAAAAACAACGAGGCAAATATCCTCGGTGTAATCATAAGAACTTTTAACGCAAAAGACAGAGTAGGAAACCAGCTCATCAGAAAAGGTGATGAAGTCGGTACCTTTAATAATGCCGTTGAGAGACTTGATGAAGTCAAAGGGCTCGGAATAAACACTCTTCACGTACTTCCGATTAACCCTCCGGGAAAGAAAAATGCCCTGGGTACTGCAGGCTCACTCTACTCCCCTGCTGATTTTCTCAAGATTGATCCTAATATAATCGATAAAAATGATTCAAGAACGGATAAAGAACAGGTTCAGAACTTCAACGCAGAATGCCATAAAAGAGGGATAAAGACTATGCTCGATATGCCGAGCTGCGGTTCTTTTGATATGTTTGAAAAACACCCCGAATGGATGGCAATAGACGAAAACGGATATGCAAAAACTCCGGGCGGCTGGAACGATATTAAAATGCTCAACCCCTGGAAGGATGAGTCAAAGAGGGAACTGAATCCTGATTTGGTTAAATTGCATAAGGATTTTGTCGATTGGGCTATGGAGCTTGGCTTTGACGGGCTCAGAATTGACGTTTCAAGAACCAAACCACCGGAATTTTGGCAGGAAATTATAGATTATTCTCATACAAAAGATCCCGAATTTGCGTGGCTTGCGGAAACTTATACCTATGAAGATGCTTCGCCTCAAATTAATATGAACTATGACAGACCTAAAGATGCGCTCAAAGCAGGCTTTGACAGTTACTACGGTCAGTATCATATTTATCACGAATGGGAAAATGCAAAAGAATTTCACGATTATATCATCGATAATCTCAAGATGAGTTATGAGTTTGACAAAGGAAAATCAGTAATCGGATCGTTCGGAACTCACGATGACAACTCTCTTATGGAACATGGCGGTCCTGATTTCTTAAAACAGGTCGCAGCGGTTGAAGCTACAATTCCTATGCTGAATACCTACTTCTTCGACGGCTTCCAGTCAGGTGATGACTACAGATATGACTTCGATAAACAGCAGGATGAATATACTGAAACAGATTCGCACGATTGTTTCGTTCATACCGGCAGACCTGATATTTTCAACCTTTCAAGACCTTTAATCGGCAAACACCACGACATCGGTCAGTTCATGCGCTCTGCGCTTAAAGTCAAAGAAAATTATAAAGATTTAATTACAAAGGGTTCTTATATTCCGCTTGCGGTTGATAAAAACCCCGAGGACAAGTTAATTGCTTTTGCACGTCATTACAAAGGCAAAACTATTGTCGTTATTATAAATAAAGACGTAAACAAGGCTCAGCACGGCTCGGTTATGATTCCGGGGCTGAGTGAAAAACAGACTCTGAAGAACCTCTTCCAGCCCTATGGCGACCAGTCGGTTGTTCAGGCTCAGGACGGCAAAATCAACGTTGAAATGGGCAAATCAAGAGTTGTTGCTTTTGAAATCAATACCCCCGACATAGAAAATTCAGGACTACCCGTATATAAACAAAACCTGTAGGTAAAAAATGAAAATCCAAAATATTAATATTCTACCCTTTAGCGCACGAACCGGCGCATCAAAGCCTGTTCTCAAAATCGGTGATGCCTTAAAACCTAAAACGGCACCTAAAGAGGACGATGTTGTTTTTAAGAAGCAAAAAGGCTCTATAATGAGAAGAGCTGTTCTTTTGTCTCTTATAATGCTTTCGGCTACAGTTGCGTACTTCAGAAAATTAGGGTAAACATAATTTCTTATATACAATGTTACAGTAAGCAGTAGCTAAACGTTGTCGGGTTAAGTAAACCCGACCTGCTTTGAAAATTAATGATTTTTGTTACTGTAACATTGTAATTATTACTATTTTTTATTAGACAATCCTTTTTTCTTGTGCTACTATTTTGCTATCAAAAATCGGTCAGATAGTTAGTCTTTAGAAAGGATAATAAAATGAAGAAGATTATTTTATCAACACTTTGTTTGGCGATTATGACAACTCTGAGTGCAAACGCAGGTGTGCTCGACAAGATGCAAAATGCCGTAGATAAAGCAAGTGACGCGGTTATCAGCGCTGATAAAACCGTAACAAGCGCTAAGAACGCAAAAAATAACGCAAAAACATCCGCTCAGACAACAGCAAAAAATGTGAAAACAACCGCTCAGAATACGAAAGATGCAACTATTGCAAGCTTAGAAAAACAAAAAGCTGAAGCACTCGCCAAAATCGAAAAGAAAATGGACGCAGTAAAGACTGATATGAAAAACCTCCAGTCATCAGATGCAACAGTCAGCTCAAAAGCTAATTCTCTGAAAAATCTCAATACAAAATTATCAAATCTGAGAAAAGAGTATAAAGAAACAAAAGCAAGCTACGACAAGAAAATCAAGGCTGCTAAAAAATCATCAAAGAAATAGTTTTTTGATTTCAATATATTTAAAAGAGAGGTTTTCAAAGCCTCTCTTTTTTTGCTGAAATTTATTTTATCAGCATACAGTCGCCGTAGCTGTAAAATCTGTATTTTTCTTTTATTGCTTCTTCATAAGCGCTCAGAATAAACTCTCTTGAGGTGAAGGCGCTTACAAGCATAAGAAGGGTTGATTTCGGAAGATGGAAGTTTGTGATTAATTTATCCACGATTTTGAACTCGTAAGAAGGGTATATAAAAAGTTCTGAGGTTGATTTGACGGGCTTTATTTCCCCGAACTTCGCCATTGTCGTTTCAAGAGTTCTCACTGTCGTTGTTCCGACAGCAACAATGTTTTTCCCCTCTTTTTTCGCTTTGTTTATTGCGTTTGCAGATTCTTCAGAAATTTCAAATAATTCTGAGTCCATTTTATGTTCAAGTATATTCTCGCATTTGACGGGTTTAAAAGTGCCTAAGCCTACATTTAAAGTTACAAAACAGTGATTAACACCTTTTTGTTCGAGTTCTTTTAAGATTTTCTGAGTAAAATGTAAACCCGCAGTAGGCGCGGCAACCGCCCCGGGTTTTTCTGCGTAAACCGTCTGATACCGCTCAAAATCAAGCGCTTTATACTGCTCTGAGGTCAGTTGTCTTTCTATATAAGGCGGAAGCGGAATATTTCCGACTTTATCCAAAATTTCATATAGATTTCCCTCATAGTGAAGTTTGACGAACCATTTATCATCGTCTTTTTTGAGAATTTCAACCTCTAAATCATCGCTGATAGTGAGCTTCATCCCCTCTTTAACTCTTTTGGACGGCTTAATCAGAGTGAGCCAGATATGGGGCTCTGTTTCTTTGACAAGAAAAATCTCGATTAGTGCCCCTGTATCTTTTTTCGCATAAAGCCTTGCAGGAATGACTTTTGTGTTGTTTAGAACAAGAAAATCATCCTCCGTCAGATAATCAACTATGTCTTTAAAATGTTTGTGCTCAATTTCATGAGTTGAACGGTCAAGCACCATCATTCTTGACATTTCTCTTTTCTGCGAAGGTGTTTGTGCAATCAGCTCATGGGGAAGAGTATAATCAAAATCACTGAGAAGCATTGTCATTACAGTCTTTTGTCTTCAAGTTCTTTTGTATCTTCTTTGACTTTTGCGGGCTGTGCATTTGATAAATCAGCCTTATTCGTTATTCCATGGGCTTTATCCTCTAATTCCATTTTTTTGTTTATGACAACAGTCTGAATAATCTGGAAGATGTTGCTGACAACGAGGTATAAAAGGACACCTGCCGGAATCGGGAACATAATGAACATAACAGTAACCATAATCGGCATCATGTTGCCCATCATCTTCTGCATCTGCTCCTGGTTTGGATCCATTTTGATGTTTTTGTTCGTTGCCATCATTACTTTTTGGGTTAAAATCATCGTTAAGCCAAAGAGAATGATTAAAAGAAGTACGTCTTTATTGAATTGTGCCGTAACCTGTGCAGTCGGAACCGTTGCGGAGAGTATATCTCCGTTCCTTTCAAACTTAATGTTCTCGACCTCTCTTGTGTTTCTGTCCTGAATATCAACGGTTAAGGCGGTAACTTTTTCAAGCTGGCTGAACTTTAAATCGAGCGCATCAAGGCTGATTTTTAAATCCATGGGTTCACCGGGGGTTATGTCGCCCTGAACCTTTATCGGGTTTTTCTCTTTTATTTTAACGTTATCGAGGACTTCATCGCTGTAATATACCTTCAGATTTTTAAAGATAACGAACTGGTCGTTCTTGCCTGCGGTAAAAGTGCCGTCATAAGAGCGCCCTGCGACACCTCTCAGTGTTGTATCCAGCCTTTTGATAAACAGGAAATGTGAATCGCCCGCAACCTGTATGAACTGGGGGCTGATGAGCGCGTTATATAAGAAAATGAAGATGGGGAGCTGAATTAAAAGGGGCAGACATCCTGCCATAGGATTGAATTTGTTCTCTTTATAGAACTCCATCATTTTCTGCTGCATAACCTGAGGGTTATTTTTGTATCTTTCCTGAATAGCCTTCATCTTGGGCTGAAGTGCCTGCATCTTCTTCATAGAGCGCTGTTGCGATTCACTAAGAGGCCACATAAAGGCTCTTACAATAACGGTCAGAATTATGATAGCCATTCCGAAACCGCCTGATATATTCGCTAAAAATTGTAAAAAGTTCACTGTACTAACTGTTATTAAGTCCACGATAGCTTCCTCTCTTTATTGACTTGTTAATGTTTCTTTTCCCTCTACTATTGTTGTTTTTGCCGTTCCGTGTGTCGTTTTGCCCCAGTCCATAGTTTTCTTGCAGAAGATTATTTTAAATACTATAAAGAAAACTACGGGAAACCAGAGGAAAACCATATATAAACATGTCGTAACCGACTGAACCAGATTTTCAAAAGGCTTCAGCCCGTCATATTTCCTTAAACTGTACATCAGTGCAAAGCTGAAGAAAATACAGAACATTATTGATATTGCGATGGATGAAAGTATCCAGTTATCAACCCCTTTGACGAAGCGGAAGAACTGGAAACAAATCTCTGAGGTCATCCAAAACGGCATGAGAAATTCCGTTATGTAGGCGGTCATATCAAGGCTGACACGAAGCGACATATCTTTTGAAGTTAAAACCTCTTCAAAGTGTTCAAGATACCTCCTTATCGAGCCTTCAACCCATCTTCTTCTCTGTTTGAGAAGAGGGATATAGTGTAAAATGGCCTCTTCGTAAACGCAGACCTCAGGGCAGAAACGAACGTCCCAGCCTTTTATTTGAAGTCTTGTTGACATATCGAGGTCGTCTGTAATTGTGTAATTATTCCACCCTCCGATGTCGTTGAGGGCAATTCTCTTGATTATTTCGCCGTTTCCTCTTAATTCAACCGCACCCCGAACCGCGTCTCTGCCGACCTGAAAGTGAGTGTCGAGAGTAAGTTCGTTGCTCTGGCAACGGGTTAAAAGGTTGTCGTTTTTGTTGCTTATTACTTTTCTTGCCTGAACTGCTCCGACATCTTCATCTTCAAGCGCGGGAACGAGTTTTGTTAAGAAATCGGGGTTTACTCTTGCATCTGCATCAAGCACGAGAATGGCTTCGCCGTGTGCGTATTTTAAAGCATCGTTTAATACAGCTGATTTTCCGGGGAAATCTCCGTCTTTTCTTGAAAAAGTAATCAGGTTAGGGTAGGTTTTTGTTAATTCCTGGAGTACTCCTGCAGTATTGTCGGTGCTTCTGTCGTCTATAACAATTATTTCATACTGTGGGTAGTCCAGTTTTGCAACATTTTCAATGGTCTGAGAGATAACGTCCTCTTCGTTGTGGGCAGGTATCATAATCGATACAAAAGGCTTGTAGTTTTCATTTACAACCTTAGGGTGTTTTTTTAATTGTCTGGTTCTATGCTTAAACGCAATTTGCATGTAAATACAGTAAAGAATGGTAAACCCGATGATAGTAAAGGTTGCCCAGTTTTTGTCCATGTAGTTTTGGAAAATGAACAAAAATACCCAAAGCGTAAATATGATAAGTAATAGAACAATTCTTTCTTTCATTCGGCGATTACTCTTATCTCCCTAACATATATTATTTTATCAAAAATATATATTTTGTGGAAATATTGTTACACTTTGGTTAAATATCTTTTCTGTAACCGATTTTAAAATATTCAAGATACTCTTTAAATTCATCCTGCGCAGATTTTGCGGTGTCTGTTAAATAACCTCTTTCTCTTTTCCATTCATTGAGCCCTCTGTAATAGAATAATTTTATATCATCGTATATTATAAAGGGCACTATATTATTTTTAAGGCATTCTTTAAACATTATTAACCGCCCTACTCTGCCGTTCCCGTCCTGGAAGGGATGAATTTGTTCAAAATGATAATGAAAATCGAGAATTTCGGTTAAATTTTTTGTTTTTCTCTCGTTGTAACTCTTTAATAATTTTTTCATTTCTTCTGAAACATTTTCGGGTTTTGTTGTTTCATTGTTTCCGACAATATTGGGGTATTTTTTATAGTCGCCGACCGCAAATCTTTCACTGTTTTTTGTACCTGTTTTTAAAATATGGTGTAATTTTTTTATAAAACTCTCAGAGAGCTCAGAATTGGCTTTATCGATAATTAAGTCTATACATCTGAAATGATTAACGGTTTCTATTATGTCATCAACATCAACCGTATTTTCTTCAAGTCCGATTGAATGCGTTTCATAGATGTATCTTGTCTGGTCGTGTGTTAATTTTGAACCCTCTATGTGATTTGAATTGTAGGTTAAATCTATTTGTATTTTATGATAGATGCCCCCTTTTATTTTGTTGTTTCTCTCGCTCTTTAAAATATCCAAAAGAGTTTTGGGTTTATCAGTATGTTTATTTTTTCTTTCGGGCTTTTTTGCATTTTCTGGGATATTCCAGGTTTTTCCCTTTAAAAAAGCATTGGGAATTTTGCCGTCAGCACAATAATTTCTGACAGACCTTTCCGAGATATTCCATAATTTTGCAATTTCACTTACCGAGAGATATTTCATATAAATATTATAACATTTTATCGGCAAAAAATCAATTTTGATTTTGTAATTTAAAACAGAATTTTGCCGATAAAAAATAGTTGGTAGGTTGGGTTTTAACCCAACATCATTGAATTTTAATTGAAATTATTGGATTTCGTACAATAAAAATAAAAATTAATATTGAAAAATTTATTGCGCAACCTAACCCTGCACTTGTAAATTCTGTCTGAAATTATTAAAATAATAATTATCGCAATATTATGAATGTCGTAGGGTTAAAACCCAACCTACACTTAACTATATATTTTAATTCTAAGCAGTATACAAGATAGGGATTAAAGAATGAGTGATGAAGCAAGAAATAAAAATCATGATATTATCAATAATTTAAAAATAAATGATAATTGGAAAGAACGATTTCAAATTATTGATAAATGGTATGACGATGGTGTTGGTATCAAAATAACTGATAGATTGAAAAACATTCCATATAAAGAAAGACGTAATATTAATGTGTCAATTTATATTAAAAATGGTGGACTTGGTACTTTCATAGCATCATACATATTTGGTCCTTTTTATTATTTGTTTAAAGGTTTATGGTTAAAAGCAATAGTTTATACTTTAATGATAATTTGTTTCTTTGGAGTTATAGGAATTTTTATGCAATCATTACAAATCGTTGTTTGGGTAGGTGGAGCACTTTTTGCAATGTTGACCCCATTTGATTATTTCCGTTTGAAAATATTAGGAAGACAATGGTAGGAGGTATTCAATTTTGAAATATATTCTTTTAATATTATTAGGAATACCTGCAATACTACTTGTTGTTTTTATTTTTATTGGTATTCCTTTTTATTTACTCAACTTGATATTAGAAAAAGTATTTCCAAATAAAAATAATACTAAATTAAAAAATATTATATTGTGTTGTGTATTTCTTTTAATTATGACTCCTTGGTTGCGAGATTGTATGCAAGCAACAGTAGAATCTCCACGTTTGGCTTTTAGAATTGCCAATTATCAATATACGCACAGAATATTATGTGTAATTGATTTTGTACGTTTGGGAAATATCAAAATTGCTGATTCTCTTAGACATAATGTATTCAATCAGTATATGAAGATAAAGAATAGTTTTAAGGATAATGAATATGAGGCAATTGGGTTGTTTAGTCATATAAATGATGAATATATAAATATTCAAAATAAATGCAATATTGATGCAAAATATAAACAGTTATATTTAGATGAATTAAAAAGAAATTTGGATTCATATATTATCAGAAATAGCAACTTAGATATGGATAGGTTAGATTGGCGTTATTTTGCGTACAATATACCTTTTATCAAAGATTATTATATTCCAAACAGAATTAATTTCTATCCTCGTTTGGCATTAAGCTATCTGTATCAAGCTGACATCCAAAATAGTAAAGAAACAATATATGAATTGTCAAATATATTGTTAAATTTTGATATTGTTCTAAATCAAGAAAAAGAAAATAATACAAGGGATTATAGAACAAAACAAACAGAATATAATTATATTATACAAAAAAAATTGTTGAGACATCTTCGTGATTATACATATCCTGTTTTTATAAACCAATATCCACAAGCAATAATAAAAATGGCAAAAGATTTGGAAGATGAAAACCTATGTTCAATGACAATAATCTTTGATTACTATTTTGAATCTTTAAAATACGGTTATAATGAGAATCCTGAAATAATGCATATTATAAAAGATCAGTGTAATTATGATTAATCAAATAGAAAAGGAGCTGGTAGGTTGGGTTTTAACCCAACAATCAAGGGTTTCGGGTGCACAAAACATTTAAAACACGTTGCATAATTAAATATTGGGATTTTAAAATATGATAATTAAATACATTAATTTCGTTGGGTTAAAACCCAACCTACCACTGATATATTTAAAACACTAAGTAGTATACAGAATAGGGATTAATCAAATGGGTGATGAAGAAAAAGATATAAATCAAGATAAAAATAAAGGAAGAAAGAATGTTGGGTTAAAACCCAACCTACCACTGATAAAATCCGTTTTTAATTTTTCTAATTGATTATCCATATTTTTTATACTCCTATGATTATTTTATCAATAGCAACAATACCATTTAACAATATAACTATTGTTAAATAGCGAAGATATTATTATTCAATTATTATTAAAAAATCCATTATTATAATATCAATTTTGGGGAATTATGTAAATAATAAATACAATAATTGTTTAAATGTTTACAAGTTTTATAAAAAAATATATAATTAATCTGTAAATTAGGTTTTGGGGTATATTTGGGTAATTTTGAAAAACATACATTAACACAAGAGACATGCAAAGTTTAACTTTGCATGTCTCTTGTTCGTTTTGGAATATAAATACTGTATAGTAGGTTAAAAAATGACAGAAGAAAATAAAGATATAAAAAAATTTAAAATTAAATTAAAAAATATAAAAGACAAATTAAAATTATTATGGAAAAAAATATGGGGTAAAGACTTATCCGAAGACGATAATGATTATAATTCTACATCAGAGGATATTTTTGAAGAAATAGAACAACAAAAGAAATATAAACACACAAGAGAAGGATTAAAAGCCAAAAGAGAACTTGTTATCTCTGTATCGGCAATTATATTATTTGTAATTATTTATTTAATTTTTTGCGCCTTGAATCATATAGTAAAAACTAATGAGTTTTTTGCTTGTTTTGGTAAAGATGTTTGTATTTATAAAGGTAAAGAATCAAATTATTCTCATTTCTTTTATCCAATGTATACTAAAATTTCAAATGATGAAATTTTTATTATGCATTTTCCTTGGTTATATGAAGAACAATGTGATGCCGAAATATACTCTGCAAAAGAAAATAAATTTAAAAAGGTAACTGATTTTCGAAAGTTATTACCTATAATTGTTCCGAATTCAAATGGTACAATGCAATCAAAAGTGTTAAATATAACAAAAAACGATTCTAATGAAATAATTATGATTGATTATCTACAACCTATATACAAGTATAGTTTAAAAGATAAAATATATACAAATACCTATAAAGATTATATTAGCAGTAACAATTATGTTTATTTAACTCCTTATAAGAACAAAATACTGTTAATGTCTAATTTTAATCATTTTTGAATATCCACCACACGAACGTATTAGAAGTATTGTATATGATTATAAAGGTATTTCACCTAAAATACTTGAAAAAAAAGAAAATTTATTTTTACTAAATACAAATACTTTAGAATTAGAAAAATTTCCAGATTTTGAAGTTATGCCCAAAACAGTACCAATCAGCAAAGACATTATATGTCTAAAAGATGGTACAATAATTATTCCAATAAGATATAAAGATAGAGATAAAGACGAGACATTTACATCAATTACGGCAAGAACAGCGGAAAAAAGGAACTTTTATAAAAAATATGATAATGATTATATTTGGGATCATGTAGAAATTTATAATCCCGAAACAAAATCATTTAAAGCTGAATTTAATACCGATGTTCTTAAAGAAAATTTATTCAATTTTGAATTAAAAAACGGAAATATTTTGTTTATTAATCAAAATGACAGTTACATTTTTGATATAAAAACTCATTCTTTTATAAAAGCAGATGAATTAACACAAAAACAATGTCAAACATTTATAAAGCACATTAATGATTTATTAAAAAAACATATGAGTTTGAAACTTGAGGAAGCATCAACAAAACGAATAAAATATATAAAGTTAAACGATAAACAATATTTATTGAGTTGTGGTGAAGAAGGATATCTATATAAAGACTACTTTTTTTATGGTGATATAAGAAATCCCATTAAGACTTGCCACAAAAGCGTTATCGCCGATTTTGGAAAGTTAAAAGCCCAAATTGGTCCGGAGTTTATTTATAGTCACTTTGAATCAACAGTTATACCTGTTAATAGGAATAAAATTTTAATTATAGGTGGAGCTGATTATATAGACTCATCTTTCAACACTCAAATATTAGAAATAAAGGAGAAATAACACATGCACGAATCAAATAAAAGTATTTTCCTTAATTGGAGATATTGTGTGGAGTATAAAAATGCATCAACTAATTTACGAAAAATAATAGGAAGTAAATATGATCAACTATCTTCATCAGAACAAAAATGTTTAAAACAAGCATATGCTCACATAAAATCATTAGGTACTTATGATAGAATAAAAGATAGATATAAACATGGAACTGATGCGGAACTTCAGAATTGGAGTGAAGCATCAAGAATATATCGTAACTATGGTGTTATAGGGATTGATAATAAATCGTTGTGGAATTATATTTATGATGAAATTAGGGAGCCCAATAAATATCATTTTACAACAATAGATCCTTCTCCAACAAATAGAGAAAATTATTATAATTATTTGATAAAGAATACTCCATATACAAACAATGGAGCTCTTACAGGCGGTGCTGCTCCTCTATTTTATGAAGCAGAAGCATCTAACCCTATAGCCTCTGACCCATTAATGATAGATTTGAATGGTGATGGAATTGTAACAACAGCGATAAACAACGGAAAATTTTTTGACCATCAAAATGATGGATTTGCTGAAAGAAGTGCTTGGGTATCAAATGAAGATGGCGTATTGTTCATTGATAAAAATAACAATGGTATTATCGACAATGGTATTGCACAACCTAACCCTGCACTTGTAAATTCTGTCTGAAATTATTAAAATAATAATTATCGCAATATTATGAATGTCGTTGGGTTAAAACCCAACCTACTTTAACTCTTTCACCTTCACAAACTTATTTTTATGTGGGTAATATGAATAAAATTCGGTTTTGTCCTTCTTTATAACGACTTTTATTGCGTTATTATTGTCCGTTCTCATATAGAAGGTGTCTTTTAAATTATCAAGTGTCTCTTTTCTCGGGTGGCCGTACTGGTTAAACCCTGTTGAAATAATTGCTGATTTTGTTTTGCTTATCATTTCGGGTGTTGTTGTTCCGTCTGCGCCGTGGTGTCCGATTTTGATTATATCAAACTCTTCAAAGGGAATTATATCAATCATCTTAGCTCTGCAGTCGCCCATAAAAACTGCTCTTTTGTCGTTTGCCTCTAATAAAGTCATAATTGAATGGTCGTTTTCACTCTCAGCATTAGGATTTACAAAATTTGTCAGTCTGAAATTTTCTGTTTCGTGCAAAATTTCTCTGTCCTTAACAATTTTTGTATCTATACTGTGCTCTTTAATATAATCTGAAATATTTTCAGCGATGTTTGTGTCCTCTTCGTTTTCTATCATATAGACAAGAGAAACTGGAAATCCCGACAGAATATCGACCGCACCGCCCGCGTGGTCTGCGTCAAAGTGGGTTAAGGTGAGCGAATGCAGTTCTTTTATTGTTTTTCCTCTCAGATACTTCAAAATAATCTGTTTTCCAGAGGAATTTATTGACTGATAGGGAAGTCTCCCCGTATCAATAAGAAAATATTTGTTGTCGGGTGATTTTATAAGCGCACTGTCTGCGTTCCCGACAGAGAAAAAGATTATTTCTGTATCTTTATTCGGTATTGAAATAAAGGTCGAAACAAACAACAAAGCCAAAACCGTTAAAAATATTTTGTGTCTGAGTTCAAAAGTTTTATTGATAAAAAATATTGTGGCTGAAATTAAAAGAGTATAGTATAAAACCAGACTGTGCGCGCCGAATTTATAGATATTAATTGTTGAATAAGGCATTTTTGAGAAGAAATCGGCGACAATTACTATCCAGGAAATAAACGGGTTGAGGACAAAAGAGGATATTTTGCAGACATAAGGTGCGATATATTCAAATCCTGCCAGAATAGAGCTGACAAACCCCAGAAAACTGACTATACTCAATACGGGAATAATAAGAATGTTCGCCAAGACGGAATAGATACTAAGAGTGTTAAAATAATACATCTGCAGGGGTGCTGCGTACAGTTGCGCAACAAGAGGAACAAGCGCCGAAACAAAACAGATGTTTAAAAATTTATTGCTGATTTTATTGTTAAATACCGGGGTTGTGAAGAGCAGTCCGAAGGTGACGATGAACGAGAGCTGAAATCCTACGTCATTAATCATCGAGGGGTTATAAAGGAGCATAAGAAGTGCGACAAGGAACAAAAGCGCAAGTGTGTCCGTTGTTCTGTCGAGAAGTTTCCCGAGCAGAATAAACAAAAGCATTATCGTTGCTCTCAAAATCGAAGCGCCAAAACCCGTCATACAGGTGTAGAAAATAATTATCCCCATGCCCGTCAAAATCGAGAACCGGTAATTCAGCCGAAGCCTTTGAGACAAAAAGAACCAGATACCGAAAATAAGGGTAACGTTCATCCCTGAGGCTGCGAGGATATGCAAAAGCCCTGAGTTGATAAAATTCTGCCTTATTTCATCCGTAGGATTGACCGCATCATCGCCGAAGATGATACCGCCTAAAATCTCAAGATTTGGTGATTTTATGTTTTTTGCATGTTTATCTATTATTTTTGTTCTCTGGGTGTTTAATTTAGAAAGAAATTTCCAGCCTAAAGTGTCTGCATGGGATAAAATCTGATAATTATTATCCTTTGAATAGAAGAGAGTGAAGGTATCCTTGCTCTTCAGATATTTTGCATAGTTAAACTGGTACGGGTTTTGGGCTGAAGTTGCACTGTTCAGCCTGCCCGAGAGCTTCAGTGTATCCCCTATCTGTATTTTTGAGAAATCGGACTTGTCCCCGTAAACACTTACAAGTGTTTTTGCGTTTATGTTGTCCTTCTCTTCCCCGTCAACGACAATGGTTTTAACCTTTGTATAAAACTTTGTTCTGTCCGAATTATTTGTGGTCGGAATGGAAAGGACTCTTGCCGTAATTGTTGCATTTGACGGTGCATAAGAAACAAGGTCGTCGTGGTCTTTAATTCGCAGGGAACAGTTAATATACGCGGTTAAGATTATAAAAAGACAGGCTAAATAAACATTTACGGGAAGTTTTTTAAGAAGTGTGAAAATTGTCAGCAATAAAAACAGAAGGGAACAAAAAAGTATTTCAGCTTGGCTGAAAAAGGCGCAGACAGTTATAATATATGTTACTGAGATTAAAATTAAGATGTTTTGCTTTGACATAAATTATCCCTGTTTACTCTTAAAAATTGTATTAAAAAAATAATTTTGTGTTAATATTATTTTAAATAAAAGTTTAGGATATTAATTTAAACATGGGCGAACACTGGACAGGTTATATAGGTCAGTTTCATGTGCATTGGGACACACTAATCACTATGTGGTTTGCGATGCTTATGGTCATTTTGTTTTCTTTTCTGATGACAAGAAAAATGTCCTATATTCCTTCAACCCTTCAGGCATTTGGCGAAAATCTCATGAAATTTTTTATCGGCTCCGTTGATATAATCGGGGAAGATAAGAAAAAACACATTCCTCTCGTTGCGTCTTTGTTTTTGTTTATCCTCTTCGCTAACTTAATGGGGCAGCTGCCTTTAAGACTAATTGAACTCAAACAGGGAGAGCTTGCTTCCCCGACAAACGATATAAACATGACCGCAGCAATGGCGGTTTTGGTTCTTTTCTATTATCTCTTTACGGGTATAAAGGCAAAGGGAATAAGGGCAATATGCCCCGCATTCAGTTTTGTCGGGATAATAGAGATGTTTGTAAACCTTCTCGAGATGATAACAAGACCGTTCAGTTTGGCGCTCCGTCTTTTTGTCAATATTCTTGTGGGTGAAATTCTCGTTACGGCACTGCTCGGAATATGCGCATATTTCCTGCCTCTTCCGATGATGCTGTTTGAGGTTTTGATAGCCTTCATTCAGGCATATGTATTTATGATGCTGACGGTTGCTTATATATCGTCGTCAGTAACGGAAAACGAATAACAGAAAAATAATATACATTGTGAAAGGAGAAAAACAATGGAAGAAGTAAAAACAATATCAGACTTTGCTCAGCTTGGAGCCGGCTTAGCTATCGGTCTTGCAGGCGGTGTTGCAGGTCTTGGTATCGGTATTGCTACAAAAGGTTTGATGGAAGCAGTTTCCCGCCAGCCTGAAATCGCTGGTAAGGCATTCGGTTTCTTCCTCTTGGGTGCTGCACTCTCTGAAGCCTGCGCACTTTATGCACTCTTCATTTCTATGAAATTAATAGGTATTGTATAGAGATTAAACAATGGAATTTGATGCAACCTTCTTTATAGCGGCAATAAGTTTTATTTTGTTCACGTTTATAATGAACAAAATTTTCTATGCTCCCGTTATGAAAATAATGGAGGACAGAGAGATTTATGTCTCAAATAACTATGAAGAGGTGAAAAGCGCGAAGGTTAAAATCAAAGAAAATACCGATTCAAAGAATGAACGGCTCGAGGTTACAAGAAACGAGGGCAGAGGGATAATTTCCGAAAAAACGAACGAAGCAAAGCGCCAAAACACTGAAAAAATCAGAAACGCAAAGCAACAGACCAACGAAAATATCACAAAAATGAAGGAGGAACTCGTTGATCAGGCTCAAAAGTCCAAAGAAGTGCTTCTTTCAAATGTCGTTGATATTTCAAAAGAAATTTCCCAAAAACTCTTAGGCTCTGAAATCAACACAGACAACATTACGGCGGATAAAATCAAAGGGGTGGACTAATTGAAGGAACTCTTTAATACTCTTTTATATTCAAACACTCTCAACTTTCTTCTGATGGTTGTCCTTTTTGTTATTGTCTTTAAGAAAATAGACATCAAAAAAGCCTTTATCTCTATGAGAGATGAGATTAAAACTGTTGTTGAAAAATCAGAAAACGAGAAAAACCTGGCACTGAAAGAACTTGAGCATACAGAGGAGGAATTAAAACAACTCCCCGAAGAACTCGAAAAAATTATCTCTGACGCAAAAGAATCCGCGGTTAATATCTCAAAAGATATTGAAGCAAAAGGCGAAGAAGAGTTAAAGAAGCTCGAAAAACAGGCTAAAAAATCAATCAGGTTTGAAGAGAAAAAGTTCTATGAACTCTTGGCCTCAATGACTTCAACCGCTGCGGTTGATTTGGCGAAGGATAATGTCGTTGAAGAGTTAAGGAAAAATCCCTCGCTGCATTCAAAATTCCTTGATGAAGCACTATCAGAACTTGACAGGGTGGAAATATAGAAAATGGAAAAGGTCGATATAAAGAAAATTAAACCTGCAAAGAACTATTCAAACGCTCTTTTTGAAACTGCAAAAGAGCTCGGGAGAAACGAAAAAGTTTTAAACGAGCTTGAATATATTGTTGATTTAATATCTAAAAACGACCACTTAAAAGAGTTCTTAAACAACCCCGTCATCTCGAAGGACGATAAGAAAAGTGTTTTATCTCAGGTCTTTGACGGAATTTTATCGGATATTACAACTGATTTTCTTTTGCTTTTAAACGATAATTCGAGGTTAGACCTTCTTGAAGCCGTTCTTGTTCAATATACAAAGAAGATGGACGAGGAGCTCAATATAGAACGTCCTAACGTAATATCTGCGGTTGAATTATCGGATGATTACAAAAATACAATTATTCAGAAACTCGAAAGCAAATTAAACTCAAAGGTCCTGCCGAGGTTTGAGGTCGAACCCTCGATTATAGGCGGGTTAATCATCGAAGTAAAAGACAAAACCATTGATTTTAGTTTAAATACAAAGTTTAAAAATATGTCAAAACAATTAATAAAAGGATAAAAATATGGCTACACTTCATCCTGACGAAATAACATCAATAATTAAAGACAAGCTGAAGAACTACGAGACAAAGCTCGAGGTCAATAACGTAGGCAGTGTTCTTGAGGTACACGACGGTATCGCAAAAATATACGGGCTCAGAAATGCTATGTACACTGAGCTTATCGAGTTTGATGACGGCAAGGGTACTCTCGGAATGGCTTTAAACCTTGAAGAGGACAATGTCGGTGCCGTTATTTTCGGTGATTATTCTCATATTTCAGAGGGTATGACAGTAAAGACAACCGGCAAAATCGCCTCCGTTCCCGTTGGTGACGGGTTAATCGGAAGAATTATCGATCCGAACGGCAGACCTATTGACGGAAAAGGTGATATTAAATATGAAAAAGTCAGGGCTATAGACATTGTTGCCCCGGGTATCGTAACGAGAAAATCGGTTTGTGAACCGCTTCAGACAGGTTTAACAGCTATTGATGCGCTGACACCTATCGGAAGAGGACAGAGAGAGCTGATTATCGGGGACAGACAGACCGGTAAAACGGCTATTGCCATTGATACCATTATCAACCAGAAGAATACGGATGTTATCTGCGTTTATGTTGCAATAGGACAAAAAACATCAACCGTTGCTCAGCTGGCTAAAACCCGTGAAAGATAC
>JAFXYZ010000044.1 GCA_017541465.1 bacterium
GATGTCCTTAAAAGAATGAGAATGATTAAGATGCAGAGAGCGTCTTGATATATGGAATAATACAGAGTATAGTAGTCCCCCTTAAAACAGAGCAGAAAGGAGCAATTATTATGGTATTATGCGACACGATAGCCTACATCGAGAACAATTTGTGGTTACACAACACGGAAGACTGTAGGAACGAGAAAGAAAAAGCATACATCGAAAACAAAAACAGGGCGATAAGAAAGTTCGCAGAGCTTTACGAAACGGGCGAGCTTGCCGAGAAAGGCTTTGTCGAAGTAAGTGACAGTAAAACAAAAAAAGGCGAAAATGCAAGGTTCATCGACTTTGTAGTTGACCTTGACAAGCTTGACCTTGACGAAGATTTCTTGAACATCTTTCCGAAATCCCCGTGCATCTACTCTGGCTGTATTTCATTCTGCGAAGGTCTGACTATGCAAACGTACCGTGACTACTACGGCTGTATAGGTAGGAGTTGGGAGATAGCGACAGTACAGGTATTAGACAACCTTTCCGCAGAGAAGATAAGCAAAGTGCGTAGGGAAAAAGGCTCATACCAAGCGGGCATATACGCAATTAAACTTTGTAAAACCGCATAAGATATTATAAATCCCCCTCAAAGAATATGTCGTGTATTTAAGAATTTTACCTGACAAGGTTACATAAGGCACTATGAAATTTTGCTGATAAATTCTCTTTTATACACGACATATTTTCTTATCCATAGTATAATATTAGTATCAAAACATGAAAGGAACAGGCTTGTGGTAGGTCAAAGTTCTTACCGCAGGCAGAAAGGGTATCAATATGAAATTCAAAAACGGAAAACTCACGGACATCGAAAACATGAATGATATAACATTCTGTTTTGAGAAAGACGGAGCGGAAAAAGAAGCAACAGTATCTTTCCGCATGATTAAAGATGTTATGAAAGTAATCGACAGGGAAGTATATTACAGACAGGACGTAATGTACGAAATCAAAGATGAAGTCGAAAAAGGCTATATTCCCGAAACCGCCCTTGAAAATACAGCTTATATAGAACGTGTGTTAGAGAAATACACGGAAAACAGGGAGAGAGACGAAGGACTAAGCTCCGATGAAGTTCGTGGATGGGATATATGCCTTGAAAACGCTTTCGATAATGTAGATTACGAAGACTACGAAGAAAACAAAGCGGTATAAAATCAGCTCCGCAAAAAAATAAACCAAAGGCTTACGGCAGGGCAAGAACCTTGCCGTAGGCAGAAAGGAAAAAACTATGTATTTTCCCGCAACTAAAAAAGAAATCAACGAAGCTATCTACAAAGTCCTTACAAACAACAAGAAGGACGCATTAAGAGAACACAGACTGCTTGAAAACGAAGGCTATACATTGACATATTATGGTAATTCATGGCGTGTGGCAAATTCAGAAGAATACGTATGGAAACAAGATTTACGCAGATATGGTGTTAATACGCCCTTTTGCTTTACTAAATACCGAACAATAAAATTAAATCCTAAAATTGATTTTGTAAATCTTCTTACAAGTCAAAAGGCAGAAAATACCGAAAACTTGAAATTATCTGCGAAAGATAAATACGCAGATATCGAAGGTTGCAAATATCGGATAAAAGTTTACAGCAAACATATTGAGAATTATAAAGAAGAAATCGAAAAACTTAATCAAAAAATAAACGAATATATTGACTATATAAAATCAGAGGAACAAGACCTCGAAAACTACCGCAAAGAATATGGTCTTACTCCAAAATGTTCTTGATAATTTCGCATCTATACACGACATTTGCTCTTTAGAGTGGTATAATAGATATATCAAAACAAAGGAGCGGAAACAATGAAAAACCCGAACTTCAAAAAGACCATAAAGGTCGGAAAAGACATTACATACCTTGACTTTATCAAGTCAAGAATAGTTACACCAAAGGCTATAGCCGAAGCATTGAAAAATGGCTTTCTACCTAATGACTGTCTTGGTTCAATACTTTTCAAAGCCCGTTACTTATCGGGCAAGGCTATCATGGGCTACGATTTTGCGTAGCCCACGCACTCTCAAAACAAAAACAAAAAATTCAAAACAAAAGGAAAAACATTATGAGTACCAAATATTACAGTATCAACGGATACGGAATCAACCTTACAGACTTTCACAAGAACTACAGAGACCTTACTTTTGCAGATTTAGAGCGTTTCTGCCGACAGGACGAGATGACCGCAGATGCTTTCTTTAGCGACATCTCCACATACTTTGATGACATGATGGCAGACGGAGAAGAATATGAAAGGCTCGGATGCGAATGTGACCTTGATTACGTCAAGGAATGTGGCGACATAAAGGAATTTCTTGAAGATTATATCACGGACAACGACACAGGGCTTACAAACGGTGGTATTGCCACATACCTAAAGTACATGATAGAACAAAAAGAAAATGTTTACATGACAGTATGCAGTGATGATAATGAGAACACCTATCTTATATATGAAACAGGCTATCCTTGGAATTTAACCGAACAGGAACGTGCCTTGACACAGGAAAAGTTGGAAGAAATCATCACAAAGTATTTCTCCGACCTTGTGGGAAGAAGCGAAACTCTGAAATTTGACGGCTTTGAAGTAGAACAGTACGGCTGATATTCCAAAAAACCGAGCGTAACATAAGGCAATAAGGGGAAAGCTCCGAACACCGCTTTTCCCCTTTACTAATAAAAACAAAAAGGAGCAAAAACATGAGTAACGTAACACTTTCCCTTGCAAAAGGGTACGGAATAACCGCAGGCGAAATATACAGTAAATGCGAAAAGCTTAATAATCTTACTTTTGAAGATTTGGAACGTTTCTGTGGAAAAGACGAATCAACGGAAAATTTATTCCTTGAAGATATTGAAACATACTATTGCGATATGGAAGCTGACGAAACCAATGACGACATATTAAATGCTTACTTTGATGATGAAAACGCAACATACCTTGGTTTTGTTAAGAAATACGGCAATATAAATGACTTCATGGAGCATTATAGCGATAAAAACGACCACGAAGACGTTGTTTTGAGCTACCTTGCCGAAATGATAAACTCACAAGAAAATATCCAGATGCAAGTCCGTTATGCCTATAATGAATATACAAATTATCTTCTGTTCCCGTACATCTGCCCTTGGGCTTATAACGAAACGGAAAAGATAATGACGGCTGAAAAGATACGGGAAATCATAACAAAGTACGTGTCGGAACTTGCGGGCGAGCAGGTAAAAGACCTTTGCTTTGATGATTATGAACCTTACTGTCTGTGATATGGAATTAAAGCAGGGGAAGGGAAACCGCCCCTTCCCCTTTACTGATAAAAGAAAA
>JAFXYZ010000045.1 GCA_017541465.1 bacterium
GTGGCGAAAATACCGCTGCCCTTGATGATACAGTTGTCGATACTTTTGCAATATCCCGTTGGTGTGCCGAAAGCGTACACGCAAACATGTTGGACTATGAAGGTTACGACAGAAAGACGAAGAAAGACCTTGCTTTAAAACTTTCCAGACAGCTATCCGTCAAGTTAGAGCCGATTATCTATAAAGCCCTTATAGGTAACAGTAAAGGCTTTGACGTGGTAGATAAGGACGAATACACGGGCGACACTCCCGTAAAGACCGAGAACGGAATAAAGACGCTTTACCTTCAAAACCTTACATCGCAGTTTTTGACACAGTTTGAAGATTTGCTTATGAAGAACGGAATAGACCTTCCCGAAAATGCGGAAACGAACAGGGTTTATCCGAAGATACATAAAGATATGCTTGAAGTCCTTGTGGATTCGTTGAGCGATACAATAAAGAAACCCGACAGTGAATTAAGCTTCGTCTTAATGGAAAAGGACGATAAGTATGTAGACTTTGACACCGACAGGGAACGATAGGCGAAAGGAGATAATCATGGTATTAGACGTAAAGCTTCCCGCAAAGGATTTATCCATTGACTTTGACAAGGTAAATTCCTTTAATATATTCAATTCAAAGGGAACGATAAACTTCACCATTGAAAAAGGAACTTTTGTAAGGCAGGAGACAAGCAAAAATCAAGAGACGGGGGAAGTAAAGGGAATGTCACAGAACCTTGAATATGCGGAACTTGAAATTGCTTATTGGATGCTTGCAAGCGAAAAGGAAGAAGTATATTTTACATATACTGATAAAGACGGCATAGAAAAAGACTTTTTTCCCGATGACTATATCAAGGTAAGGGACAGTCAAGCTATGGAACTGTAAAAGAAAGGAGCGAACATTATGGAAGTTGTACTAAAGTTCAAGGGTGTAATCGAGACTCCCGATGAAAAGATGAAAGAAGTCTTTAGCAGACCGCTTATGAACAATGCTGATGACAAAACCCTACAGGATGCTATTGCGGAAGAAAGCAACTTGGGCGTTCTTAATTATTTAGAAACGCTTGAATACAAATATGATTCGGTTGTTGTTTCAGCTACCCATCAGCCTAAGATTAAATTTTTCGGAAAAAAGGAAGAAGTCGAAAAGCAGATTTTGGAATACTGCAACAGCCTTGATACAGGAAATCTTAAAGATGCGGTTTTGACGGGATACACACAGATAGTTGAAATTGATTCAAGGGACGGCAAGGAAAGAACGTGGGAAATATATTATGAACTCCCCGAAAAAGAAAATAAAAAGAATAACAAAGCTCACAATGATTACGAAAGGTAGGTAAAATATTATGGCATTGTCAAACATAAACGATATAGTAGTTGAATATCAAGACATTGTAATTGTAGAAGGTGACATTGATTATGTATCAATTTATCTCACATCTGGTACAGACGAAGGCTACAGGAAACTGTATGAGCTTGCGGGCTTGAACCCCGATGATTATGAAGAAGTCAAGGACGACCCCGAAGAAATAGAAGAATTCTATTTGCAGCTTTTTGCTACGGGCGACATGAAGGTAAATGATAAC
>JAFXYZ010000046.1 GCA_017541465.1 bacterium
GGGAAGTCCGAGGTCCATCAGCACAACATCGGGCTTTAAACATTTGATACCGTCAATTCCCGAGTACGCGTCCTCCGCCTCCCCGACAACAGAAATGTTCTCAAACTCATTAATCATCGCCTTCAGTCCGACTCTTGTGAGCTTATAGTCCTCGACAAGATAAACCGAAATACCTTTTGTTTCAGTAGTAGTCATAAAATCTCCTTTATCCTCTTTCATTAATGCTTCAACTTACGATTAGCATATTATTAAAGATTTTGATTTTGAATTACCCACTAGGGCAATAATTATTTTTGACAAAGGGAAATTTTCGAGTTTTAAAACATTACGCAGGACAAAGGTTTCAGGCATACAACAAATGAATGATTACAATTTCTACAAAAGTAGTATATAATATAATTAGTGGTATTGTATTTTCTAATAATAAAAAGGAAATATTATGTCCTTCGGAATTAATGGTCCTATGCCCTCAAATAATAAGCCAATGATACAGGAATCACAGAACATGCAAAATGACGGTGGTGCCGGTAATTTGGGCTACTTCAGAAGAGGAAAGCAGAAGAAAAAGAAGGAAGATGAACTCGACTCTTTTGAACTCTCGGGCGAAGATTCGTTTGAAACATCACTCGAAGAAATCGAGCCTGAAATTGATTTAAAATCAATAGGAGATAAAATTAAAGGACTGTTTAAAAAGAAGTCTGAAAAATAGGGTTTTGTTGGGTTAAAACCCAACCTACCAACTCTTGGATTATTTGCAGTTCAAAATCCTTGCACTCCATTTCGTTTTTTGTTATTCACAAAAAACTCCATTCCGGCGGATTTTTCACCCGGACGGCGTTTCGTTCGCATTCGCTCACTCCAGCCTTGCAAAAACAAACCAAATTGCAATTCCTTTACGCTCACAAGAACTCGCCTTACGGGCTTTGCCCTAGTCGGCTCATTCTGTTCGCTACCCGGACTCATTGCGTAACCGCAATTCCGTCCGTACGGAATTGCAAAAAAAAGAGACTTTTGAAAAGTCCCCTGGAATCTTTTTTAGTTCCTCGTGTGTAAGTAAGTTAGGTAAGTGTGTGTGGTTGTATAAAAGGTTTAAATTTGATTTCGTTTTGGTATATATATAAAGTATATAATTAATAAATAATTGCTTTTTTAATTAAAAACCGAAATAAAAAATCGCCAAAAGAGTTGATTTAACGGCATTTTTTATCTTCACAAAAGTTCATAATCAAAGAAGTACGAAAAATAATTAATTTTGCATTATTTAAATAATTTGCTATAATCTTAATATATTTTGAAGTGCATTGGAGTTTACCTTGAAAAAATCCGCTTTTACTTTAACAGAAGTTCTTATAACATTAACCCTCATCGGAGTTGTTATGGCAATGGTTATCCCTGTTGTCAGGAGCAGTGTTACAGATACAAGCGGTTTGCAGTACAAAAAGTCCTATACCGATTTTCAAAATGCGGTTGATATGGCGGCTGAAGATCCCGAATCGGTTAGTCTCGGCTACGATCCTGTTACTTATTTTGTCGGAGTTACACCCGAAAACCTCTGCAAAATGATTACAAACCAGATTACAACTTTAGGCTCGCTTAATTGTGCCGCAGATTCTTCGGACATAAAAACGAAAAACCCCAGTTTCCAGCAGATTAATGGTGTTTCATACTGGAATGTCGGCGGAACGGGCACTGTTTCTTTTAAAAACGATGTGGGAAACAACTGCACAACGGAATCTTATTCAAAATCATGCACAAGAACCGTCTGGATAGATATTGACAGCACGCAAAAAGGCAAAAACAATCACGGAAAAGACCAGTTCAGACTGCTTTTGCGCTATGACGGAAAAGTTATGCTCGGCAATCCTTCTTCAGACAACTGGGATGTTGAAGAAACAGCTATCAAAGACAGCACCTTCTAAGCTGACAGGTGGTTATTAAAAGAAGAGATACAAAAATCTATGATTTTCTCTTCATACTTTTGCGCGTCTTTTTGGGTGTAGCAGGATTTTTTCCACCAGTTTTCAAAATACCCTTCAGGCGCACTGGCGCGGAAAACACGTATTCTCGGATCTAAATCTTTTATCAGCTTATTTGAATCAATAACGCAAAAGACAAACCTGTTTTGCTGTCGCAGTCGTCTTAACTGAACATAAACGTTTGCGACGTCCTCATCATCACCCAAAACCTGCAAAAACAAAAGGGGCTCAGGGTTATTCACAACGGAATAAAAATTCTCAATTCTCTGTTTATATTTTTCAATAAGCTCTTTTCGGTTGTTTTCCTTAAACCAGGTGTCGTGGCTGAACCTGATTTTATCCTTTCCTTTTCGCCAGATTTCCTGTTCTTTTGAATACTCAAGCTCATCAAAAAAATACTTAAAATCATACCTCAGATTAGAGGTAATTTCCTTTGTGGCAAAAACGGCGAGGTCAAAAGGCATGGTCAATTCGCCCTGCTCTTTTGTTTTTTTAAGCCCGTGTCTGGTCAAAAGAGTTCTCGGATAACAGTTATACCCGAGAGAAATTATGTTGAAATTTTTATTCTTTATTTTTTCCGTTGTTAGTCGTATCATTTTTATATAGTATATCAGACGAGGAAAAAATGGGCAAAATAATCAGCAAACTTTTTTTCATTATGATTGGAGCGATGATTGCCGCTCTGGCGATTGAAGGTTTTCTTCAGCCCTACAAAATCATTGACGGCGGAGTTATCGGTATTTCAATGATTCTGGACTACATTCTGAACCAGAAGTTCGGGGGCAATTACCTCGGTATTTTAACCTTCTGCATAAACCTGCCGTTTATTATTCTTGCCTTTAAAAAACTCGGCTGGAAGTTCGTTTTCTGTACACTTTATGCGGTTACTATCTTCTCGGTTTCGACCGTGGTGTTTGCAAATCTCCTTCATCACCAGCACCTTCTTCACGAAATGCATAACGATTTAATCTTAATTTCCGTCTTTGGCGGTATTATTTTGGGAACAGGTGTCGGCCTGGTACTCAAAAGCGGCGGTTCTATGGACGGAACAGAGATAGTTGCGGTATTAACCACAAAAAAACTCGGATTCTCGGTCGGCGAAATCGTTCTTTTTATAAACCTTTTTATATTTACCACTGCGGGCTTTGTCCTCGGATGGATTCAGGGCTTATATTCAATTCTGACCTATTACGTTGCCTCAAAAGTTATTGATCTTGTTATTGACGGTTTTAACGAGTCAAAGGCAGTCAGAATTATCACTCAGGAGCCCGAAAAAGTCGGGCATGCCCTCATGGAGGATATGAAGCTCGGAATAACCTATTTTGAAGGAAAAGGCGGTTATTCTGGAAGCGACAAGACAATGATTTACTGTGTCGTATCAAAACTCGAGCTTGTTAAACTCAAAGAAACGGTTAATGCTATTGATTCCTCGGCATTTATGTCTATCGGCAACGTTTTTGAAGTTGTAGGCGGAAGAATTAATAAAAGCAAAATCTAGAAAAATATTTTTGTTTGAGTTAAATTAATTTTATATTAAAACAGATAAATGGTGAGAAAAAATTATGACAATGAAAACCTCGATGAAATCGCAGGGATGCGGTGAGATAAGAAAAGAGAATATAGGACAAACCCTGACCGTTGCAGGCTGGGTTAATACGGTAAGAGACTTAGGCGGTATTATTTTCGTTGAAATGAGAGACAGAACCGGCTTTTTCCAGCTTGTTTCCGATCCTCAGAAGAACCCTGAAGTCTATGAAGTATTCCAAAAATTAAAGGATGAGTTTGTTATTCAGGCTGAAGGTGTTGTTTCGATGCGCCCTGAAGACACTTATAACCCCGAACTTCCGACAGGCGAAGTCGAAATATATCCGACAAAAATAAAAATCCTCTCTGAAGCCGCACTTCTTCCCTTCCAGCTTGAAAGTGACGATGTAAACGAAGATTTAAGATTAAAGTACAGATACCTTGATTTGAGAAGACAGGAAACCTTAAAGAACCTCAAACTCAGACACAACCTCGTTAAAACAATGAGAAACTACTTAAACGATCACGATTTTATGGAGGTTGAAACACCGATTTTAATTAATACAACCCCCGAAGGCGCAAGAGACTATGTTGTTCCTTCGCGTGTTCACCCGGGTTCATTCTATGCACTTCCCCAGTCCCCTCAAATCTTTAAACAATTACTTATGGTCGGCGGAATTGAAAGATATTATCAAATTGCAAGATGCTTCAGAGATGAAGATTTAAGGGCAGACAGACAACCCGAATTTACTCAGGTGGATATTGAAATGTCGTTTGTTGAACAGCAGGACATTATTAACCTGGTTGAAGGTCTGCTTGTTGAAACCTTTAAAGTCATCGGGGCAGAAGTCAAAGCTCCGTTCCCTGTTATGACCTACCATGACGCTATGGAAAGATACGGCTCGGACAGACCTGATGTTCGTTTCGGACTTGAATTGTTCGATATAACAGACATTATAATGGAATCAGAGTTTAATATCATCAAAGATACAATAAACGCGGGCGGTATAGTCAGAGCAATCAAAATCCCAGGAATTGCAACTTATTCAAGAAAAGAAATAGACGATTTGACAAAACTCGCTATTTCCTTCGGGGCAAAAGCACTTGCAAACATTCAGTATATGCCCGACGGAACGGTTAAATCACCCGTCTTGAAGTTCATGACCGAAGAACAGGCTAAGAAACTTCAGGAAAGAGCAGGCGCACAGGCAGGCGATATGGTATTCTTTATCGCAGACAAGCCGAAAGTCGTCTTTGATGTTCTTTCAAGATTCAGATTATATATGGGTAAAAGACTTGACCTCATTGACGAAAATGCTCACGGCCTGTTGTGGGTTGTTGATTTTCCGATGTTTGAATACTCGGAAGAGGACGGAAGATATGTTTCCGTACACCATCCGTTCACAATGCCAAATCCTGAGGACATCGACAAAATGGAAACCGATCCTGCTCACTGCCGTTCTATCGCTTATGACATCGTTTATAACGGAAACGAACTTGGTGGCGGCTCAGTCAGAATACATAAACCCGATATTCAAAAACGTGTCTTTAAAGCACTCGGCTTATCAGATGAAGATGTTCATAAGAAATTTGAGTTTATGGTTAATGCGTTCAAATACGGCACACCTCCTCACGCAGGTTTAGCACTCGGTTTAGACAGGGTTGTTGCTTTGCTTGCAAAAACGGAATCTATCAGAGACGTTATTGCCTTCCCGAAAAACTCTGCCGCAAAATGCCTTATGACAGGCGCTCCGACAGAAGCAACGGAAGAACAGTTGAGAGAACTTCACTTAAAATCAACCGTAAAACCGAGAAACTAACTTAAAAATCAAGGACAAAGGAATGGAGAATATTGATATAAACAGAACATGGGATGATGTTCTGCTGCTTTTGAAGGATGAAATCCCGGAGCCTACTTACAGCCTCTGGGTATGCCCCCTTGTCCCGAACGGGTTCAGCAGCAACGAATTTTCCGTTCTGACTTCTCAAAACCTTTCCATTCCGATTATAAATAAACACCACGATTCAATAGTAAAGGCGCTTTCTCAAACCCTCGGGCAAGAAGTGGCTTTTCGTATTATTTTCAGCGAAGAACTCAATAAAAAACTTCAGAAGCAGGCTAAGAAAACAAAAGACGAGGATTTTATAAAAAACCTTGAAAACAGGCTTGTTCCTTCAAAGTATGACGGGTTGAAGCAGATGCAGTCCTCAAGTAATCTCAATTTAAAGTATAAATTTGAGAATTTTGTTGTCGGACAGACTAACAATTTCGCCTATCATGCTGCTCTTGCGGTTGCGCAAAAGCCCGGGGCAAAATATAACCCGCTCTTTATTTACGGGGGCTCGGGGCTCGGGAAAACCCATCTTTTGCAGGCTATCGGGCATGAAGTGATTTTTAATACAAAGCTGAAGGTCAAATATATCAAGACGGAAGAGTTTATAAACGATTTTCTTGATTCTCTCGCAAAAGGCGGAGGAGGGAAAAAATCGGACTCAAATGCAAAAATGGCAAAGTTCAGGGATAAATACAGAAATGTTGATGTTCTTCTGATTGATGATATTCAGCTTATTGAGGGCAAAAAAGGCACTCAGGAAGAGATTTTTAACACCTTTGATGTTTTGCACAACGCGGGAAAACAGATAGTAATAACAAGCGACAGACCGCCCGAAAGTTTTTCCGATACTCCCGACAGGCTGAAATCAAGGTTTGCGTGGGGGCTTATCACTGACGTTCAGGTGCCTGACATTGAAACGAGAATGGCTATTCTCATTAAAATGAGCAATGACGCAAATATCCCTGTTCCCCGCGATGTCATTGAGTTTCTGGCTCAGGTGTATTCAAAGAACATCAGAGAACTTGAGGGGGCTTTTAATACCGTTTGTGCATACAGCGAAATAAACAATATTCCTATTACGCTTGAAAACACAAAGAAAATCATTAATTATTCGGAAAACAGTAAAATGATAACCCTGACGGATATTTTGGAAAAGGTTTGCAAATACTACCGAATTTCAAAAGACGAGCTGTTAAGCACAAGCCGTTCTTCTAATCTCGTCAAGGCAAGACAGGTTATTGTTTATTTTGCAAAGGAAATGACGCAGGACAGCCTTAATACAATAGGGGATTTTTTAAAGAGAAAACATTCAACTATTATCCACTCTCTTGAAGAAATAAAAAAGGATATGCAGTTAAATCCTTCTTTGGTAAAAGAAATCGCCGATATTGCAAAGATTATAAAGGATTAGATTATAAAAAATTAATAATTCATAGCACCTTCACGAAGAACTTTGCAGGCGCAACCAAAAGCATTTGTGCCATTACAGGAATCCGTTGTACAACCAAGAGGAAAAACTCCTGTTTGTCTAAGACTAAAGAAAAACATATCTTTTCCATACATATTAGGTTTTTTTAGTCCATTAACATCAACTCCTATAATAATACATTTTTTTCCTTCTATCTCTAAATCCCCCCAACGACTAGTACAAGAAGGATCATGATTCCAAAATAGTATCTGTGTACCATCTGCCAATATAAATTTTCTACCTACATTTTGATTCCAATCATTCCCCATATCTACTTCACCCGTTAGTTTCTTATAATTACCAGGTTTAAAACATTCTCCTCCATTTGTCCTACATTCTTTAATATTAGGTAATTGTTTTTTATATAAATTATAAATGCAATCAAGAGAAGTTGCCCATGAAGTAACAGGACCTTCTTCTCTGATAATTGAATTGGTAGCTTGAGATAAAACAGAATATGCTTTTTTAAGTCTCGAAACATATTCCTGATTATTTGTTTTATTAATCAGACTCGGAACGGTTATTGCGGCGATAACGCCGATAATTACAAGAGTAATCAGCACTTCAGCGAGGGTAAAAGCAAACATGTTCCCTCTCCTCGGGAGAGGGTTAGGGTGAGGGTTGTACCCGTTAGGGATTTGCATATTATCTGATAACACAAATAATTTTTGTCGGGTTAGTAAACCCGACCTACAATATTTATTATAGGGGGGGGTAGAAACAGATTTATTTTTGAAACTAAACATAAAACTATCCTCTCATTCTCTGATATTTCATATTATAATATCATATTTCCCAAGATTTGTAAAAATTAACATTCTCTTGTAATTTCATGTCCTACTAAAGTATAATAAACATACATTTTAAAGGGAAACGGGGTGGAACTCCCCGACTGAGCCGCAGCCGTAAAGCCGGAATGCCTTTAAAATTTCAAAAAGTACTTCGTGTCTAAGGAAAGAGGTTTTCTCACATGCAAATCACAAAAATCAGTGCGCCAAACAGTTATTCTGCCGCGGTAACAAAGCCTATGGTCTGTGCAATTTCCGATGAACTTGCTCTCGATACCCTCAAAAAAGAACTCTCTGGCAAGATGAACGACAAAGAAATCAAAACCTGGACAGACAGGGTTATTTCAATATGCAAACAGATGAAAATTGAACCCAAGCAACTCCCGATAAGCCAGGAGCTCCCTGGAAACCTTACAAGAGAGCAAAACAGAGAATTTTATAAATACGTTCTCGACACAATAGTATAATTTTTGTTTTCATTTTACCCCCTTCAAAATTGTCCTCAAATATAGCAGGGATAATGATTTTTGCGCAAAAAAAATTGATTATACTCATAACATAGCCTTTAAAGGAAGTATGTTATGCTGAAAAAACTCTGCCCCGTAGCTATAATATTGTGCGTGTTTTCGCTTTGCGCGAGCGCCGAAATTGAGAAAAATTATTATAACGGCAGGCTCGTCAATATTGCGCCGAATCAGTTTAAGGTGCTTGAAACCATGGAAAAAAGGCTGTATAACAAAACTTTTGACGACAAGCCCACCCTCGAGCGCATTGAACAACTTGAAGCCGACCTTATGGGCGATGTTCAGAAGGGAAGCGCAATAGCGAGGCTCAACAATTTAAAAATCAAAAGTATGCACCACGCAATTCGGGGAACTTCAATTCCACCTTCAATGATGAAGCAATACAAAACGCAATACCTCAATAATGAAAACGAAGGATACTATGATGATGTCGGAATTATCGATGGCTGTATCAGGCTCTGGTTTCCGGAGTTTTATGCTCAGTTAAGCAAATACAGAATGTATAAAGAAGCAAAAGGAATAAATGATTTTAATTTTTAAAACATTTGAACCCCCTTACCGCGCCTGCTTTTGGAATATTGAAAAGTCCGTTTTTAGCGGTTGTAATGAATTTGGAAAAACAAGAAAGGACACAAAAAATGATGAATTCATTAACAAAACTGAGCATCCAGTATTCCCACAGATTTCTGAACTACGAAGGGGAAGCGCAGTATCTTCACGGACACACAGGTCATTTAAAAATCGAGGTTAAGGGTGAAGTTGATAAAAAAACGGGTTTTGTATATCCCTGCAACAAGATTAAAAAAATAGCCTGGAGTTATTTAATGGCATTTGACCACGCAACGGTTTTGCAGGAGGAGGATCCGATTTTGCCCGAGCTCATAAAGGTATATGAAAAGCAGGGAATTTTCTCAGGAGCACCCTCAAACACTATGCTCGGGAAAGAGTTTGATATAGGTATTGCAAAATCACACCCCAAGGCAAGAATTGTTGTTGTTAAAAAGCCCGCAACGTGCGAAAATATGCTCGAAATATTCTATGAGCTTATGAAAAATGAGTTAAATATTAAATCTATGAAATTCAAATCGGGCGATAACGCGGCATCATTTGAATATTAACAAATCTGAGGGGCGAAAAGCCCCTTTTTGTTTATATTATCTCCCATATTGACATGAGCCTTCGTTCAATATAAAATTGTTAGGTAATTTGGGCATAAATATTCCATTTATATTGCCATTACGGAGATAATAATGTTTAAAAAGATATTAATTGCAAACAGGGGAGAAGTGGCTGTCAGAATTATACGTGCCTGCAGGGAAATGGCTATCCCGACTGTTGCCGTATATTCCGAAGCGGATGCCGATTCCCTTCATTCCGTTTTATCAACGGAATCTTACTGTATCGGTCCGAAAGAGAGTTCTAAGAGCTATCTTGATATGCAGGCGATTATTTCGGCTGCGCTGACTTCGGGCGCTGATGCTATCCACCCCGGGTATGGTTTTTTAGCGGAAAACGCAGATTTTGCGGATATTTGCACAGCTCATAACATTTGTTTTATCGGACCGAGCGGTGATGTAATCAGAAAAATGGGCGATAAATCACAGGCAAGAGCAACTATGACCGCAAACGGTATTCCCGTAACCCCAGGGACAGGTATTATTGAAGATATTGAAGAAGCAAAAGAGTTTTGTGCCAAAGCAGGCTATCCCGTTATCGTCAAGGCTTCGGCAGGCGGCGGCGGAAAGGGAATGAGAATTGTAAATTCAGAGGATGAACTCGAAGAAAACATCACTCTTTGCAGAAGTGAAGCCGAAAGTTTCTTCGGAAACCCCGATGTTTATATCGAAAAATACCTTGTAAACCCGCGCCACATAGAAGTTCAGATTTTGGCGGACAAGTTCGGAAACGTTATTCACCTGGGCGAAAGAGACTGTTCAATTCAGAGAAGACACCAAAAACTCGTTGAAGAAACACCTTCTCCGGCGGTTTCACCCGAATTAAGAGAAAAACTCGTCTCAACCGCGGTTAATGTTGCTAAGGTGGTAGGCTATGAAGGTGTCGGAACTATCGAATTTCTGCTGGATAAAGACGAAAACTTCTATTTTATGGAAATGAACACAAGGCTTCAGGTTGAGCACGGCATATCTGAAATGATTTCAAACGTGGATATTGTAAGAGAGCAAATCAGAATAGCTGCAGGCGAACCGCTTTCCGTAAGACAGGAGGACATTCACCTCTCGGGGCACTCTATCGAATGCAGAATTAACGCAGAAGATCCCGACAACAATTTTATGCCCTGCGCAGGCACTATCAAAGGATATATTGCCCCGGGCGGTCTTGGAATAAGAGTAGATTCGCACGTTTATGCGGACTATCAGATTCCGCCCTATTACGATTCTTTAATCAGCAAGGTTATCTGCTGGGCGCCGACACGTCAGCAGGCAATAAGAAGAATGTATCGGGCGCTTAAAGAATATGCTATAAGCGGAGTTAAGACAACCCTTCCCTTCTATCAAAGGCTTATTGAGGACAATGTCTATATCAGCGTCAAATTTGACACAGGGTTTATCGAAGATTTTAACAAACGAACAGAACAAAAAGTTTAGAAAGAGGTTATTATGGGAATAATGACAGGCAAAAAAGGTATTATTTTTGGTGTCAGCAACACTAAAGGTATTGCCTACGGAGTTGCACAGGCTATGTTTGACGAGGGTGCAGAGATTGCTTTCACCTATGCTAACGAGGCTATGGAAAAGAGAGTCCGCCCCATCGCAGAGTCTATGAACTCAAAATTAATTATGGAATGCGACATCACAGACGAAGCAAAAATCGAAGAAGTTTTTAAGGCTTACGAAAAAACTTACGGAAAGCTGGATTTCGTAGTTCACGCAATCGCCTTTGCAAACAGAGAAGATTTGACGGGCGAATTTATCAACACCTCAAAAGCAGGCTGGGATTTAGCTTTGGGTGTCAGCGCATATTCACTCGTTTCACTTTCAAGAGCAGCAAGACCTTACATGAAAGATGGCGGTTCGATTTTCGCCCTGACTTATTTAGGTTCAGAAAGAGTTGTTGCAAACTACAACGTTATGGCTGTTGCCAAAGCAGCACTTGAATGCTCAATGAGATATTTGGCTGACAACCTTGGCAAAGATGGTATCAGAGTAAACTGCATTTCGGCAGGCCCTGTTAAAACACTCGCTTCAAGTGCCGTTGGCGGTATCAACAACATGCTCCACACCGCTGTTCTTAAAGCACCGTTAAAGAGAAATGTTACTATAGAAGACATCGGAAAAACGGGTGTTTACCTCGCTTCTGACCTCTCAACAGGTGTTACGGGCGAAGTTATCCACGTTGACTGCGGCTGCCACAGTGTTTATGCTTCTCTTGACGAAATGGAAGCTATGGTAAAGGGCTTTAAAGGCGAAGAATAAAATATATTAAAAACAAAAAGACAGGCATGATTTATTTTTCGATGCCTGTCTTTTTTTGATAAATTATATTAATCGAGCTCTCTTCTGCCTTCAATAGCTCTTGCGAGAGTTATTTCATCGGCATATTCAAGGTCCGCGCCGACGGGAAGCCCGAAGGCAATTCTTGAAACCTTTATTTTAAACGGTTTTATGAGCCTGCTGAGATACAAACTGGTCGCTTCACCTTCAACGGAAGGGCTCAGGGCAAGAATAACCTCTTTTACTCTCTCATCGGTTATTCTTACCAAAAGCTCTTTTATCCTTATATCTTCAGCCCCCACACCGTCTATCGGAGAGATAACCCCCTGCAAAACGTGGTATTGACCTCTGTATTCTCTCGTTTTTTCAATAGCAATAAGGTCTTTGGTTTCTGCAACAACGCAGATGGTCGATTTATCCCTTGTATCGTCTGAGCAGATTTCACATGGGTTTGAAGCCGACATATTGAAACATGTTTCGCAGTATTTAATGGTTTCTTTTGCGACAACCATTGACTGAGCGAACTTTTCCACCTCACTAAGCGGCATCTTTAAAAGAAAAAATGCCATTCTCTGCGCAGACTTAGGTCCTATCCCCGGGAACTTCTGAAAATATTCCACAAGGTTGGCTAAAGGTTTTGTGTACTCCATTTCAGACTATATAATCCCCGGAATGTGAAGCCCCTGAGGAACTATGCCCTTCATTTTGGCTTCGGATTTCTTTGTAGCTTCGTCTGTTGCCTGCATAATCGCTGAAGTAATCAGTTCTTCGAGCATTTCAAGTGATTCACTGTCAACAGATGACGGGTTTTCGGGGTTAATAGCTTCTGCGGTTAATTTTATTGATTTAAACTTTCCGTGTCCGTCATATTTAACGGTAACAGCACCGTTTCCTGCCTGTCCCGTTATTTCTGTTGCATCAAGCTCGCTCTGAACATCCTTTAATCTCTGCTGCATCTGCTGAGCCTGCTTCATCATTTGTGCTATATTCATATAATCTCCTCTATTTATCGTGTTCGGTAGACTGAAGTCTACCCTACAGTCTACCCTACCGCTAATCTACAATTCAATTATATATGAAGAATAAATTTAAGACAATGTTATATTTTTACAAAATTCGGCATCAGTATTTTTTGTAATTATTCTTCCGCCCCTAATGGGGAGGAAAAATGAAAAGTGTTACATAATAACACTTTTCATTTGAGGAGGGGTGTCATAGGCAAAGTTGTTAAATTTTTAAAAATTGTGGTATTATAATAATATATATTTTGAGAATGAGAGGGAAATTTTATGTTTAATTTCAAAAATAAATCTGTTTCTACCCCCCCCCTATAATAATAACAATTTGAGGTATAGTGTAGGTTGGGCATACTTGCCCAACATTTCACCCCACCTTAATCCTCCCCGTCCAGGGAGGAAAAAAGATGCGTTTACCCTTGCAGAGGTTTTAATTACTCTTGTAATTATCGGCGTAATTGCGGCAATAACTGTTCCGACATTGATAATTAAACATCAAAAAGAGCAAACGGTTGTTCGCTTAAAGAAAGAATATTCAGCACTTGCGCAGGCATTAACTACTGCCGCAAGAGATTATGGTTCAACTACAAGTTGGGAAATCTATAAAGGAAGTGATACAGTAACAATAGATGGTGTTGAATATACAGGTTCAGAACATTTTTTAAATAAATATGTTGTTCCATATGTAGCAATTGCTAAAAACTGTGGAAACAGTACTGAGGGTGATTGTTCTTTTACATATAAAACTCTTAATGGAACAAATGGTTCTCAAGACGCAACAACAATTTCAAAAATATATTTGAATGATGGAACATTGGTTGCGGTTGCTACAGGAGTAAATGATAATGAGTCTCTTGCTAATTTTGTTATAGATATTAACGGACAAAAGAAACCAAACAAAGTTGGTCGTGATGTTTTCTTTTTTAATTATACATTAAAACATATCGACCCAATTAGGGCTCAAAACCATGTCGGCAGATTTTTCCCCTGGGCATATTCTTGGAGTAGAGAACAAATTACGGGAGATGAATATGAAGGCTGTTGTAATAAATCACAAAAAGGCATGTATTGTGCTGCATTAATTATGCGTGATATGTGGCAAATTAAAGACGATTATCCGTGGTAAATAAAAAAAATCGGGCTCATTAATTTATGAACCCGATTTTTTTGTAGGTCAGGCACTGCCTGACAAAACTATTTCAAACCTCTGACATAGTTAATCAGAGTTTTAATACCGACACCCGTAGGGCCTTTAACCCCGTCTGCGCCTGCTTTATCGAGGTATGCAGTTCCCGCTATATCAATATGGCACCATGGGGTTTCCTTGACAAAGTTATTCAAAAATACCCCTGCGCTCGAAGCACCGCCAAAACGTGAGCCCGTATTCTTCATATCGGCGACATCACTCTCTAAGACCTTGCCATATTCTTCAAACATCGGAAGCTGCCAGAATTTTTCGCCCGACTGATAAGCCGTTTCGATAATTCTGTCAATGAGTTCCTGATTATTTCCCATAACACCGCTTACGAAGGTTCCGAGTGCAACCACGCAGGCGCCTGTCAGAGTTGCAAGGTCAATTATTTCATCTACCTTTTGTTCTTCTGCATAGCAGAGCGCATCCGCAAGTGTTATTCTGCCTTCCGCGTCAGTATTATCCACCTCAATAGTCTTGCCGTTCTTAGCAGTCAGAATATCCCCGGGCTTATAAGAGCTGCCTGAAGGCATATTCTCGCATGCCGCAATAATTCCGTGGATTTCAAGGTTAGGCTGAAGTTCAACAACTGCTTTCATCAGGGAAAGAATTGAAGCAGCACCTGACATATCATCCTTCATTGTAAGCATAGAGGCAGCAGGTTTAATATCGAGTCCGCCGCTATCAAAGGTTATCCCTTTTCCGATAAACGCAATTTTCCTTTTGGGCTTGCCTTTCGGGGTATATCTCATGTGAATAAATTCAGGCGGGTGAACACTTCCCTCACCAACAGCCAAAAATGCGTTCATACCCATTTTTTTAGCCTGCGCTTTGCTATAAACTTTTGTTTCTATACCTTTTATAGATTTTGCGAGTTCTGCAACTTTTTGTGGAGTAACAAACATAGCAGGTTCATTAATTAAATCCCTTGCGCTGTTTTGGGCTTCTGCCAGAATTTGTGCGGTTTTAATACCCTTTTTTGCAGCTTTAAAATGTTTTTCATCGGTTTCACAGAAAACAAGCTCGCTGAATTTGGGTTCTTTTTCTTTGGTTTTATATTTATTGTATTCATAACTTGCCGATAACAAGCCCTCAGAGAACATCTGAGCGCATTTTTCGGGGTCGAGTCCTGCTATTCCTGCGCCATGGAGTATTGTTCCGATTTTTTTAACATTCTTTAGCACTTTTAACTTTTGATAGAGTTTAATGCCAAGTGTTCTGACCTCGTCGTAGCCGAATTTTTCCCTGCTCCCGAGTCCTATCACCGCAATTCTCTTAAAAGTTTTATTCTCGGGAACGGTTACAACCATTATTTCCCCGAGTTTTGCGCTGAATTTTTCCTGTTTAATAACGAAGTTTGAGATAACATTATGGAAGGCTTTATCCACAGCCCCCGTTGCACCCGAGGGCTTTTTTACACCCTCAAACAGATTAACCGCGATTAAATCTGCGGTTGAATCAAGAATAGATTTGTTTTCAATAGTAATTTTCATAGTTTTTATCCTTTTTAACCGTTATATTCATTAGTAAACTTAGCCACCCAAGCAAAAATTGATGCGATTTCATAGGGTTTTGGCAGGTATAAGTCAGCACCTGCCGAAAGTATTCTTTCTTTATCATGCTCCGACGAGGTAAAAATTATGTTGGTTCTTAAAAGTTCAAAATCAGACTTAACTTTTTTGCAGCATTCAAGCGCAATTTCCTCTTTTTCCTCACCCGAATCAATAATAATGACAGCGGGTTGAAATTCTTTGAGTGCCATAAAAACAGAAGTATATTCCCTTAAAACCATGGTTTCATAGCCATAGATATTAGCAGCGGTAGAGAGAAGAAAAGACATTGCCTCGTCTGGTTCAATAATCATAAGTTTTTTATTATATTCTCTCTCTTCAATACTTCCTTCCGCGCTGATTTGAGGTCTGTCTGCGATAAAATTCGAGCCCTCCTTATATTTTGCGAGTTTCTGAGTAGATAAAAGTGTTGTGAGCACCTGCTTTACATTTGAAAAATGCCTGTATTCGCTCGAAATAACCCCGATTTTGGTCGAAACAAGCGAAACCTTATTCTCGGCTTCATCTTCATTCTGAAGAAAAACAAAGCCCCTCTTTGCATCCTGCTCATTATAAAACTTTGAAATAACCGTATCAAACGCATAAATCAGATACGCGGCTATCTTTTCCGCCTTATAAGGCGAAGTCAGAAGCAAAAAGTTTTCATTCTCCATCTCTCCGACAAAATCATCTTTTTCAATAGACGCGTTGATTATAGCGGCATAAGTCTGAAGAATTTTTTCGCCCGCGAGTTCGCCATAGAGTTCTCTGTATGTGTCAAGGTTATGAACATCAATCAACAAAGCTGCCCAGGGCTTTTCAGAGTTCAGAGTCCTCTTTAACATTTTCAGAGTAACTTTTTGCCCGAAGAGTTTTGTTACCTCGCTCAGATTATCTTCAAAATTACGTCTTAAATGCGCATGAACCCTTGCCAAAAACTCCTCCTGCGCCATCGGTTCACTAAGAAAATCGTCTGCGCCCGAGTCAAGTATCTCTATTTTATCCTGTATATGGTTTGATTTTGAGAGTACGACAATAACAGGACGGGTATTACATGTCAAAATTCTTATCTGTTCAATAACTTTAACTGGGAGCGAGTCCGTAATGCTATCCGAGATAAGTATTAAATCGGGTTCGAGTTTGTTAATAGAGTTGAGGGCATTAGCAAAATCACTCTCTATGGTTGCGCTCAGCCCTGCGCCCTCGAGGTTTTTCTTATACTTTACAGCCTGCTCTCTTCTTTTATCAAGGATTAAAACAACTTTAACCGGCAGCATTGTTTACTCCTTCAGCTTCTTCATACAGGCATCTTCGGGGTTTGCAACGGGAAAAACAAGGGTAAAGGTTGAACCCTTTCCGACTTCGCTCTTAACAGAGATTTTGCCGTTCATTTTTTCTGTCAGGTTTTTGGTAATAAAGAGCCCGAGCCCGTTTCCCTGAACACTTCTTGTGAGAGGGGAATCAATTCTTGAAAATCTCTGAAAAATTTTAGTCTGATTTTCCTCGCTGATACCGTTTCCGCAGTCTGTAACATCTATCTGAACATAATTTTCGTTGGTATTTTGGGATATTTTTACTGTTACGGTTGTGTTTTCGGGGGAATACTTGGCTGCATTATCAAGCAGGTTGATGATTATCTGCTGAAATTTGTCCGTATCGACAAGGATAGGCAGAATATTTTTCCCGCTCTCTACCGAAAACTTGTGATTAGGATACTTTTGCCTCAGCATCTTTACGCAGGAGTCAATGTAGGGAAGAGGTGAAGCAGATTTATAGACAAGCTCCTCCTCACCCAGTTTAACTTTTGAAGCGGTCAGAAGGTTCTCAACAAGATTTATGAGCCTGTTTGACTGGTCTTTTATGATTTGCAAAAACTTTGTCCTCTGCTCATCGGTCAGTTTATCGTTTGCGGTCAAAAGAGTGTCCGCAAACCCTCTGATACTCGTCAAAGGCGTTCTCAGTTCATGGCTGACGGTCGAGATAAAGTCGAGATGAGCCTGTTCAAGTTTTGTGATTTCGTTTTCGTTTTGCTCTGCCATAACTCAATTATTATAGCAAGTTTTTACCCCTCTATCAAACTAAATTAATAAAAAAATAATATTTAACCGACTTCGGGCTCAACGATGAGGGCAGGGTACTTTGTTCTGATGAGTTTTTGTATCTTCTTCTCTTCTTTTTTATCAGGGGAATCGATAACGGCAAAATCTATGTTGTGTTTAATTTCCAGGTCTTTTGGGTTTATAAAGCGTTTCTTTTTTGCATTACATTGCTCTTTATACTCGTTTATGGCTTTTTGGGTATATTTTTTCATATCGGTTTTATTGAGCTGCCTGATGTATCTTGTAACTGCACCCGAGGTGGAATCTGCAAAGCCGTTCCAGGAATCAACAACAATATAAGGCTTATCCATTCTCGGATTGGTATCCATTGTTGTTATTGTGCAGGCATGGTCAACATCAAATTCTCTTGAAAAGACTTCCTTTTTCGTCTTTTTGTCTATAAGCGAAGTATTAAGTACAACCGCACATCTGTGAGTATTTGGAAATCCGTTTGCTATAAGGGTTGACATTGTTATAATAGCCGCTTCCCCGCAATTTGCAAGTCCTTTTTTTCTTACGTCATTTATTGTTTTCTGAAGTACAGTAGTAAACGGGGTTCTGAGTGTCTGGTCCTTGTAGCGTTCACATCTTAAATCATACAGTTTTTTCGCCTGATTTGAAGTTAAATGTCTGGCATCATAGTTCGTTTTGCAGGTTGTATAATAATTTTCGGCATAACTCGGACTGAAGAAGGGAAAAACTTCTCTTGTTTTCCTCTGAATATCGTCAGCCTTCCTTATCTCGGGCTTCTTTGTCCCGAAAGACTGTTGATATATATTAATTGTCGGGGTAAATGAGATTTTCATGGTTTTTTCTTTTTATTCTGAGATTAACGAAGGGAACATTTCTTTGTATAATAATTTTACGGCTTCATTATCGAGATCATCCGCCATTTCCTTGATGTCAAAGCCTATATGCTGTCTGACTTCAAAATTGTTTATGTCGAAATTTTTGTATTTGTCTTTATATTGGTTTATGAACTTATTTATTGTTTTTTGTTTTGATTTTTCAAACTTTTTAACATCTATAAGTTGTTTATATCTTGCTTTTGCGCCGTGTATGGAATCGGCAAAGCCGCACCAGGAGTCGAGGACATAGTATTCACTCTTATTCTTCGGATTTTTATCCATTGTTGATATTACGCAGGCATGGTCTATTAAGTCTTTTACCACAAATTTCGGATCTTTCGAGCCCTTTTCATATATACCCGTATTCAGACGAAGGGAACACTTAAAAGAGTTTTTATAGCCGTTTGCAAGCAGGCTTGCAAGTGTCGTGGTCGCGGCTTCTTCACAGTTCGCCAAACCATATTTTTTAATATCAAGATATGTTTCCAGGAACTTTGAGGTAAAATTATCTCTGCCACGGAGGTTTTCCCATCTGTTTCTTCTTATATCCACCATTCTCGCAGCCATTCGGTCGAGTCTGTGTAAATTATCCCAATGTTCAACGGCTTTTTTGTCACTCGGGGCTTTATACATAAGAGAGCACGAAGGATAATAGTCGTCGGCATAACTCGGACTGAAGAACGGGAAAGCAGTTCTTGTCTTTCTTTGTATGTCGTCGGCTTTTTTTATCTCAGGTTTTTTTGAAGAAAAACTCTGAATATATTGAAGGTTTGGGTAAAATTTTATGTTCATACCCGAATTAAACCGCATAAAAAAAATTTTTGCGCTTAACAAAAATATCAATTTTAAGGAGGTTTTTAGTCAAGCCCTTCAATCTGGATAGAGTCTTTTGAACCCTCCTGCATTCTGAAGGTAATTATACCATCCGCAGGGTTTTCCGATTCTACAATCGCTACGGCGGAATAATAGCCGTAGGACTGGTAATATTTCATAATCTTTTTTCTCATCTGCATAATTGTTGCAGAGGTAATCGGTTTGCCTATAAACTCTGCGACTATGCTCTGAAGAGTTTTTTGGCTGAACACTCTGTTGTTAACAAAAGAAACACTGTTTAACTGGCCTGCATCAACTCTCTGAACGGGCTTTGGAGTTTCAATCTGCTGAGCTCTTTTTGAGTTTTCTTTTCTGAAATCAAAACTTCTTATGTCCATCATATACTGGCTGTTCATTTGCCCCGCATCATATCCGCCCATAGCAGTAGCGAAGGCTGCCGAGGATGAAAGAATAAGCACAGACAAAGCAAGAACAGATAAATTTTTCTTCATGGTGTTTCTCCTTTTGATATACCTATAATAACATAATCACACGCACTTGTGAATATTTTTTTCTCTTACTAGTCTATGTTTACTATTTTTTCAATTTGTCTGGTAATTGTTTTATGTTTGTTTTATAATGTTTTCATGATGTAAAAATGTAATTAAAGGTATTAAAAATGACTGTAACTATTGAAAAACTTGAAAATAACGAAGTAAAACTCGATATTGAAATCGGCTCTGAGACCGCAACGCTTGAATATAACAAGGCATGCAAAAAATTAGGCGAAAGAGTAAATATCCCCGGCTTCAGACCCGGAAAAGCACCGAAAAATCTGGTTGAAAAGTATGTCGGTATCGATAATATCCAGAAGGAAGTGCTCCAGAGCATTCTCCCGGGCGTATTTGAAACCACTATCGAAGAAAATAAATTTGATATTATTTCTCAGCCAAACGTTGAAAAATATGAGTTTGCCGATGATTTATCACTAAAAATCACTGCAAAACTCGAATTAAGACCTGAAGTCAAACTCGGTCAGTACAAGGGAATGGAAGTCGAGGTTGAGGAATACAAAAACCCCGATGATGTTATCGACAAAGAATTAAAGATTTTAGCTGAAAAATACTCGGAACTCAAAGACATTACGGACAGAAAATCAGTCACAACAGACCTTGTAAACATTGATTTTGACGGATATGTAGATGGTGAGCAGATTAAAGGCGGATATGCAAAAAATTATATCTTAGACCTCGCTCACAGCAACTTCATCGCAGGCTTTGCCGAACAACTCGTTGACAGAGAATTAAACAGCGAATTTACCATTAACGTTAAGTTCCCCGACAACTACCACGATGAAAAACTCCAGTCAAAAGATGCAGAGTTTAAGATTAAATTAAACGGCATCAAAGAAAGAGTTCTTCACGAAATCAACGACGAACTCGCCAAGAAAGTTGCTAATTTCCCTAACCTTGACGCTTTAAAAGAAGACATCGGCAAGTATGTTGAAAATGCAGCCAAAATGGAAAACGAAAAGAGAGTTGCAGACAAGATTTATGACAGATTAATCAACGAAACCGAAATTAACATTCAGCCTTCAATGATTAACAGAGAAGTTCAGGCTATGTACGGTGAAATGCAGCAGAGAATGACTATGCAGGGACAGGACTTCAATAAAATGCTCGAAAAAGAAGGACATGAAAAAGTCTATGCAATGCTCACTTCTGAAGCAACAACAAGAATTAAAACAACTTTGATTATAACGGAAATTGCAAGACAGGAAAAAATCTACATCGAAGGTTCGGATATTGAAGCGAAGATGGAAGAACTTGCAAGAATGTACGGTACATCAACAGAAAATATTATGAAGGAAATGGGACAAAATCCCGGATTTATCAACTCAATTAACCAGCAGATTCTGAGCCAGAAGGTTACGAAACTGCTCGTTGAAAATGCTAACGTAAAATATGTAGATAGTGTAGAAAAGAAATAACATAGAAAGGTAAAAGGAAAATGAGTTTTGTACCTGTTGTTATAGAACAATCAAGCAGAGGAGAAAGGTCCTTCGACATCTTCTCAAGACTTTTAAGAGAAAGAATTATCTTTTTGGGCACACCTATTGATGATATGGTTGCTAACCTAATCGTTGCGCAGTTATTATTGCTCGACAGCGAAAACCCCGAAAAAGACATTATGCTTTATATCAACTCCCCCGGAGGAAGTGTTACCGCAGGTTTCGCTATTTATGATACAATGCAGCACATCAGAGCCGATGTTTCCACTATCTGCTTAGGTCAGGCTGCATCTATGGGTGCGTTCCTTTTGTCATCAGGTACAAAAGGTAAGAGAATGGCTCTTCCGCACTCAAGAGTTCTTATCCACCA
>JAFXYZ010000047.1 GCA_017541465.1 bacterium
CTGGTTTAACCCTAATATTTACCCTCCTGAAGAGTATGAAAGACGTTTAAACGAGCTCAAAAGGTATGCTACAAAACTTTCGCTGGAACTGATTATTGGGGCAAATGAGCCTTCAGAATGGTACGATTTCGTGTCAGGGCTGGAGGCTGAAAAAGAAGGCGGGGCAAGATGTCTGAAGTGCTTTGAATACCGCCTGAGCGCAGCTGCAAAGACGGCAAAGGAACATAATATTGAAAAGTTTTCTACAACCCTCACCATAAGCCCTCATAAAAATTCAAAAAACATATTTTTAGAGGGAAACAAAGCCGCAAAAGAGTATGGTTTGACCTTTTTAGAGCTTGATTTTAAAAAACAGGACGGGTTCTTAAAGACAATGCAGATAGCAAAACAAGAGAATTTTTACCGCCAGAAATACTGCGGATGCGAGTTTTCAATTCCCGAACTCTGATTTATTTCAGCCAGTCGTCCTTCATTGCCTGAAGTTCATATTTCCACTGGTTTTTGGCTTCCTCTTCAACTCCCGAGAAAATTTCCGCAGGCAAATCTGCGTGGTGGATTTTCGGGATAAAACTTTCCTGTTCCATCAATATGGGCTCAGGGTTTTCATCATCCGAGTCGTTGCAGATATAATAAGTTTTGCCATCCTGAACTGTTTTGCCTGTCAGAGTGACCTCATGTCCGCCTAAAACAGTATTGTTATCATCGAGAATAGTATATCCTACAATGAGATTGTTCCCCGAATCAAGCGCCTGGTCAATGTGGTTCTTGATTGTATCCGTATCGTAATAGTGTGAAACCAGTCTGCCGTTGGCATCGAGGTCCTGATAAATTACCGAGATTTTGTGTTTGCCTTCGAGAATTTTGTTTGCGAAATTGCCCTCCTGGTTTGTTAAACCTGTGCTGTCAGGGTTCAACTCTCCTGTTCTTATGTCTGTTAAAGCGTCATAAGTATGCTGAGAACCGAGATTCATAATCATTGACTGCATAAGAACATCAACGCATGAGCGCTCATTCTCGTCTTTGTAGGAGTTTTGAACTCTTGCCCTGACTATTGCGTTTCTGTCGGGCTTCAGATTTACCGTTAAAGTGTTCCAGTCGGATTCTATTTTATATTCTGTTTTAAACTGATTTAATTCGTGAAGGGCTTCCGTATAGTTCGGAGAAAGGTCTGACACCTTTAATTGTTTTTTAACACTGTACTCGGGCGAGGTTAAGCCTTCGACCATTCTTGTAAACTCTGCAGGTTGTTTTTGTGCAAGATTAAACTCTATGCTTGTTGCAAAACAGGTTGCAGAGCTTACGTTATAAGCCTCCTGAGGAACTTTTGAGTTTGTTTCCTGCTCGATTTTCGGGATAATTTCCTGCGGTAAATCGCCGAATTTTTGCGAAATAGAGTAAGGATTAGCGAGCAGTTTAACGGTTTCTCTAAGGATATTTTCTTTTGATATTCCCTGAAGTCTTTCCGTTGTTGAAATCCTGTAGAGGTTATCAAGAACGCTCGAACTGTCGTTTGAGTTCGTGTTATTCAGAACTCCGCTTGCTTTCAGCTGTTTGAAATATTCTTTGCCCTTTGCGTCTAAGTGTTTGCTGACTGCTCTCATCTTAGACATCTCTTTGAATTTATCCCCGAGCCCGTTAAAAGATGCGTGATATGCTAAAACGTTATTTGATGATACGGTTTTAAGGTCAATTTTTTCGTTGTTATTATTGTTAAGCGAAGCAGTTTTTTTGTCAGACAAGGAGGAGGCTTTTTGCCCGTCTGTAATTGGTTTATAGTACGTATTTACCGAATTAATTGACATAGAAACCTATCACGCTTTAACACATATAAAAAGAATACTGAAGATTAAAAATTGCCATGTTTTTTATTTAATTTTACAAATATTTTAATATTTTTTTAGACAGGATAAAATACTGTATATTCAGCATTTTGTCTGTTCATTTGCTTTTGGATATGGTCGCTTGCCTCTTTGCCGTTGCCGAGTGATATTGAAATATGACCGGCGGGGTGTCCTTCGGATTTGTTCCAGACAACAACCGCACCCGCTGGGAGGCTTGAGAGCTCGCTTCTTGACACTTTAACCTCTTTAAAGTGCTGAGAGAGAAGAGGATCGCTTCTGAACTGTTCTGCAGCAAGATATGCCTTCGGGAGCGGACTGAGTGCCGTATGTTTGAGCCCGAAGAGTTCTCTTATCGCTCTTGCAACACCAACCAGGCAGTTTCCGACTGTGTCCATTTTCTTTGCGTATTTTTTGCCGAGCTGGGCTACTTTTGCCGCAAACTCTTTGTTATACCACTGAGGGCTGTATTCTATTTCGTTTTCTTCGTTTTCTGCATCCTGATATGCTGATTTGACTTTTGTTTCATAGTCTTTTGCCGTCTTTAATTCTGCTTTTGCGCTCTCTGTTGCACTTGCTTTTGCCTGCTCATAAGTTTCTTTTGCTTTGTTGTATTCGCTTAAAAGTTCACCAACCTGAGGATATTGAGTGTTTACTTCGCTTTCCAGTGCTGACATTTGTTCTTTTAATTTATCAAGCCCGTTTTCGCCTGTTGTGAGCTCTGTTTTTTCTTCTTCTAAAGTTTTGAGCGCAGCTTCAGCTTCTTCAAGCGCAGCTTTTGTGCTTCTTTCGTTGCTTTCAGCTTCTGTGAGTTTTTCCTTGACCGCTTTGATTTTGTTATCAAGTGAATTTTTTTGTTCATTTGTCATTCTTGACGTGTCGGTGGATTCGAGTTTAGAGAGAATACCTTCAAGGTTTTGTTTGTTTGAAACCGCGTTATCATAAGAACTTTTGCAGTCAGCAACAGCGTTTTCCTGCGTGCTTATTGCTAATTCTTTTGCATCAATCTCGCTTTCTTTTGCACTTATTGTACCCTGAAGAGAATCGACCTGACCTGCGAGGTCTTTATTCACCAGATTTAATTGCTCTAAATATGCCTGATAAGAGTTTGTTATATTATCCTTTAACCCTGATAGAGTTGAATCTGAACCGCTTAGTATGGAATTTAGTTTGTTTTGCTTTTCCGCAACACCCGAAGAAGCGGTCGTTAATTCTTCCCCGAGTTCTGCTTTTGACATCGTATCGAGATTTTTTTCTTTGACATCTCCGCCGTCTTTATCTTTGCTGCTGCGTGTTTTGGAGTGGTGATGAGAGGATTTTGTTTTCTTCGGTTTTTCCGTTGTTCCTGCTGCTTCTTCGCCTGAAACCTCGGGGGTTGTAATACCTTCACCTAAACCGCTTAATTCAAATTCGCCGTTTTGTATTGACTGAGCGGCAGCTAAAATATCTTCAACGGAAATATTTTCCCCGTTGTTGTCTGAAGCGCTGATAGAGTTAAGGAACATATTAATTTCGTCTTTGCTCAAATCGCCGCTTTCGTCACTGTCAAGAGCCGCTTTGACGGTTTCATCGGATAGAATGTTGTTCAGTAAATTTACAGAGCCGTTTTGGGAAAAAATGCTCGAATTGTCAACAAATTGTCCGTTTACTATTTCCATATTCATCAAATCAGAGAGGTTTGAGGAAAAAATGGAAGTGTCTGCGCCGTAGTTTGAAGAAAGATAATCTTTGAATTCAGAGGTGTAATTGAAGATGCTGACTGAACCGCTTTCAAAATTAAAGCCGTTATCCTGCGCTCCGTTTAATTTTCTGAGGTATTCTCCAAACCCCTGAATTATAGAAAAAAAGTTCATTCCCTCTTCATTCCTCTTATTTTAATAAAGTATTTTTAGTCTGAAAAATTGACATGTGAAACCTCCCTCTCCTTTGGGAGAGGGTTGGGGTGTGGGTATTCACGTAAGGTAAATCACGGTAGGGTGCAATTTTTTGCACCAAAAAATGTAAGTTGGGCATTCGTGCCCAACAAAAAGTATGTTATAAATTTACAAAATCGGGAATATTTGATAATATAATAATTAATCAGAGAATTAAGAGAGGTTTTAGAATGTTTAATTTGAAAAATAAACTCGTTCCTACC
>JAFXYZ010000048.1 GCA_017541465.1 bacterium
CCTAGCCCTCTCCCGAGGAGAGGGAACGAGTTAGGTTTTACTCTCGCAGAGGTTCTGATAACTCTTGTTATTATCGGTGTTATTGCTGCAATAACTGTGCCGACATTGATGAATAATACAAATAATCAGGAATATGTTTCAAAATTAAAAAAAGCCTATTCAACTCTTGCGCAAGCAACAAATTTAATAATTGCAGAGGAGGGTACACCCAAAGCATCTGTTGGAGGTTGGACAAAAGATAATGATGAAATGTATAATTTATATAAAAAGCATTTATTAAACTCTAAAGATTGCGGTCCAAACTCGGATTGTTTTTCAACAGGAATTTATAAATACCCGACAGGGCATTCAAGTGATTATACTGGTTCATGGAATACAGATGAATACAGAAAACTCGTATTATCAGATGGTACTCAAGTAATATTTCAGTTTGCTAGAGATGAAAGTTGGAAAAATTGCACTTTCTCAAGTCATGGTTCTAATAATTACTGCGCTAGGATATTTGTTGATATAAACGGTGAGAGAAAGCCTAATCAAATAGGAAAAGACTATTTTGGTTTTGTTATCAAAGAAAATGGATTATATCCTTATGGTTGTGATTATGAGGGTTATTGTCCCGGCGGTGGTGGTTTAGGTTGTGCCTGCAAAGTCTTGCGTGAAGGTGCAATAAATTATTAAAATGTAAGTTTTGCATTCTAGTCTGACAACTTTACATAAATCGTAAGTTGGGCATTCCTGCCCAACAAAAATTATATAAACTGTCTAAATATCATATAGTAAATGAAAAGAGCGGTTATTATTAAAAGTATTCCGCTCAGCTTCATTATTTTTTCGCTGTGCTGAGAAAACATTCTAAGTTGTTTTATTACATTTGCAAACAGTGCGCAGATTATGATTATCACGCATTCGCCTAAAGCAAAACTGAAAAGATAAAGCACCGCAAGATAAATATTTTTCGCTAAACTCGCAACCGCCATAACGGAAGCCAGTATTGGTGTTGAGCAGGGCGAAGAGGTCAGGGCAAACACTATACCGATTATAAGCGGATAGATGAAAATTCCCCCTTTTGTGTTCTGGGGTAGTTTTTTTATAAAATTAGGAATATTTAATTCTATTGTGCCGACCATAGTCAAGCCGAAAATCATCAGAAGTGAAGCGATAAAGAGTACAAAAACAGGGGAGGTTGTACTCCCTAAAACCTTTCCCCCGACAGCACAGAGCGCGCCTATAATTCCCATTGTGAGTGCTAAACCAAGCGAAAAAGACAACATCTGAACAAACAAAACGGAATTGTTTTTCTTTTCACTTCCCCCGACATAGGCGATTATTAACGGCAAAATCCCGAGCGAGCAGGGGGACAGTGACGACAAAACCCCTGCTAAAAACGACATCAAAACAATCAGATAAGGCGCGTTATCAGTTGAGAGGTATGTTGTAAGTGTCTGAACAATACTATCCATTCAGCATTGACTCCAGGAGCTTTATCATATCCTCTTTTGACATATAACCTTCTGTTTTGTTGATGATTTTGTTGTCTTTATCAATAAAAATCAAAGTGGGAACTAGGGTAACCTCGTATTTTTTAACCATTTTTTTTGTATCTCCCTTCTTTTCAAGCGCATTTATTTTGACTATATTAACTCTGTCCTTATAATCGTCCTCTATAAGAGCAAGTTCACTTTTTACCCTCTTGCAGTCAAGACACATGGTTGAGGTAAAGAGCATAAAGGTCGGCTGATTATTGTCCGCAAGCGCTATATCAGAGGTTGCTCTGTTTCTGTCAAGAAAAATAAACGCGGCTATCGGAAGAATTATTATTAATAAAATTATAGTGATATTTTTCATATTTTATCCCTTTTGTTTATAAAATATACTATACCACTAAATTTTAATATTCTCTATTTGTCTATATTTCTTCAGGAAGATAAAAATCTCTTTTATCCAGTTCTTCTCTGATTTCGGAGTATTTTTTTATTCCCAAAACCGCGTTTTGGTACTCCCGGACGATAGAGATAACGTCATCCGTTGTCAAACTGATTAATCTTCTTCCCTTTTTGTTTTCGATTATTTTTGCCATAATTTCCTCCTCCTTATGTTTTTCCTTCGGCGAAGAAGAAAATTACTTTACAGATTTACTCCTGTTGGTTTAAAAATAAATTTTCAGATATTAACCCTGATTTAGCTCAACTGACTAATTTTTTCAAAATACCTTTAGTGTTAAAACACTTTTGTAAGAAGAGAAAAGAAAGGTTGAAAAATATGAATAATTCGATAATAAAAGCCCCGGTTGTTGTGATGAAGGAGCTCGAGTCAGTATTCTTTGTACTGACCATGAAAAACTGCAACCTCAGGTGCTCTCACTGTTATATAGATTTTCCCCGGAAACCTCAAAAAGATTTTATAAGCCTTGATAAAATAAAAACTTCACTCAGTCAGCTCAGAAACTCAGGGGTTAAATATCTTCATCTCTCGGGCGCAGAGCCTATGCTTCATCCTGATTTTAACACTATTTTGAGGATGTGTCTCAGAGTTTCTTCTGTCGTTATCCATACAAACGGCACTATGATAAACGATAAAAAAGCAAGATTTCTGAGAAAGGTTGAGGATGAGAAGAACAATGATAACGAAATAATCTTTAGAGTAGGTATAGACCACTTTGATGAGGAAACAAACGATTCTATCAGGGGAAGAGGAAGCTACCGAAAGAGCATGAATGCGGTAAAAAGCCTTTATAAATACGATTTTAACCCGATTTTAACTATCGTTAATCATTTTGATTTAGATGAAAGTGTTATAAAAACAGAGTTTTCAAAGATTTGCTCTGAGTTTGGGTTTGAGGTTGAGGATCTGAACTTTAAAATCATTCCGCTTTTAAAGAAAGGGGTTTATAAAAATGCCGAAAATATTGATTATTCTATAATGAATACCGACTGTTCAAGGAGCAGAACGGTGAGCGCGAACGGTGTATTTACATGCCCTCTGCTTTCAGACGATAACAGGGGATTAACGGGCAGCGACATCTCTGATTTTTCGCCAAAAGCCTATATAGAATCCGATTTTTGTACTCAGTGCGTAAAAAACAATAAATCTCTGTTTTGCTTTGACTGGGTATAGCATTCTCCCTCTCCTTTGGGAGCGGATTTTCGGACGGAATGTAATTCCGGATAGCGAAGTTTGAAGTTGCGGCTTGCGGAACGCAAAAAGCAACGGCAAAACTGAGCGTGGAGAAAATCCAAGACAGAGGGGTGGGGTGAGGGTTTGCCCGAAGGGATAAATTTTAAAATATTTCTTTTTCAAAAAAGAAGGTTACCACTTCTTAAATATAAAAAATGCCGCAAGAACAATGAAAATGAAGCCGACGAGGTAATTCCACCTGAATTGTTCTTTTAAATAAAAAACTGCAAAACCGCTGAAGACAAGCAGGGTGATGATTTCCTGTATTGTCTTTAACTGTGCTGCGGTGTAAACTTCATAGCCAATTCTGTTTGCAGGCACCTGAAAACAGTATTCAAAAAACGCAATTCCCCAGCTGACAAGGACGACAAGCCATAAAACAGAGCTCCTGAATTTAAGATGTCCGTACCAGGCAAAGGTCATAAATATATTAGAAATTAAAAGCATAACTATAGGTAATACGTATCTGTACATTGATTTTCCCCTTTTTTCTAAATTATACCTTCACCAATTTGTTTAAATGTATTTTTAACATTTATTAATATTTAAAGAAAAAATCTAAAGTCTTAAAAGTCCTGTCCGATTAAAAAAATATCAGACAGTTAAAAAGGGGGAAACACAAAAATGACATTCAGTTTATTGGACGGAACAACACAAATGGTTTTGATGGGAGTATTTATGTATGTATTCCTTATCGCAATTCCTCAAATGATGGAAAAAACAGCAAAAAACGAAAAGAAGTACCCGATTTATTCAAATGTACTTCAATATTCATAGTCAGATAAGTTAAAAGAAAGGATGTATTTTTTCATTTTGAAGCAGGCTTCGCGCCTGCTTCATTTGTGTCCGAACAAAATTTGCGATAAGCGAATTTTGTGAGTGGCGTGTGAGAAAAGGTGAGCTGTTATGACGGCTCGGATGACGAGGCGGCATAATGCGACACTAGATTAGACTGTTTAAAAATATTAATTTTCTCAATTTTTTCTGGAACTGAGTTTTTGTGTGTGGTATAAATTTTTTAGGGAGAAAAGGAAATTGAAAAAGGTTAGTTCTGTTTTATTTATATCACTTTTGTTATTGTCTCACAGTGCTTTTGGGGCGGCTAAGGGAGAAGTTGATTATTTCCCCATAAGGACCTTTGTTCCTGTTCCAAAGACAAATCCTTATGCAGAAAAGAAGGAAGAGACTTCCCAAACCGAACAAACAATAAAAACAGAACAAAAACCGGCTCAGCCCGAACAGGCGGTTACACCACAAAAAGAGCCTGTTATACTGACAAGACCTTCTCAGTCTCCAACTCCTTCTTCAAAGTCTTCAAAATCGGCAAAGGTAACTCAGCAAAAGAAAACAACCCAGTCCGCTCAGGTTTCGCTTCCTTCTTCAAACAAGCCTGAAGAATACAGCCTGAAGCTCAATGAAGATGAGAAAAACAGAATTAAATTAACTCCCGAGAATACCTACCAGAAGGATGAACTCATAGTTAAGGATAAACAGCTTCTTGAAACTCTGGTTTCTGACCAGCAGAAGGACGAGATTAAGGATATTGAACTTCTCTGGGATTCAACCGTCAACAATAATGAGCTGATTAAGTTTACAATGAATAAACTCAACACTCCAGACAGCCAAAAGCGACTTCATTCTTCAATTATGGCAAAGACTTTGTCTGCAATTATCTATGGCGCGAGTTTCCTTCCGACCTTTACGGGTTCAAATGCGCTTGTTCAGTCTGCTGCGTTTACTTCCGGAAGGTTGGCCAATAACTATCTCAACAGAGGCAGCTCGAATATGCAGGAAACTGTTCTGACTGATACCGAGTTAATTCAGCTTGCCGGCACGATAGAAGAGCTTCAGGACCTTATTATTTCAACTTATTACAATTATAAAGGCTCTTTAAACAAGCTGAAAGACACAAGAAACAAGCTTATTTTGTATAACAAAAACTATTCTGTGGCCCTTGCTCAGAAGGACGAGGTCGAAATTGCCGTATCCTCTGCTTTGTATGAGGATACAAGACTTGAAGAGTTAAGGCTTGAGGAGGAGGCAAAGAAATATTCCCTTGCGCTTGAAAGACTTGCAGGGAAAAAGGCGGTCGATGATTTGATTTTGTCACAGTATGCGCTTGATAATAAACTGTTTAACGATAATTCGTTCAAGAAGGATTAATGATGAAATATTTAAAAACAATAATTCTATTATCACTGATTTTGGGCATAAATGCTGCTTATGCCGACACTCTTGACGATTTAACCACACCGAAACGACCTCTTTACAGGCTCGGAACTTCTTACGATGTTGAAAGAGAGTATAAGGTTACTGATTTAACCTCAAAGAAAAATGAGGTTAATGCCTATTACGACAAGAATAACCTCAAAAATAAGACCTATGCTGATTCTTCACTGAAGGAAATTTCAAAGGAAATCAGTCAGCTGGTTACTATTGAAAAGTCTGAAATGTTTGAGGATATTCAGATTTTATGGGTGGGTGCAGCTTCAAAGAGTGAAACAATAAAATTTGCGCTTTTTAAACTTTCAAACCCCGATGCTGATAAGCCGAATGATACAATTATTAAAAAAATAATCAAACCGCTTTCAACTGTTTCACAAATTGCGGGTGCAGGTCTTGGTGATCCGATTAGCGCTACTACCGCTCTAATCAGCGGTCAGCTACTTCATTCGCTGTCTTTCAACGATAAAGATTTAAACTATAAATATACAAAAGTCACGGATTCTGATATGATAGTCCTTCTGAGTAAGGTTGAAAAACTCCAGAGAACACTCATTGAGGAGTATATGGACTATATTGCAACTTTTAAAATGCTGAAGATGACTGAGGAAAATGTTAAAAGACGTGAGGAAAGATATAACGCAGCGCAGGGAACGGCTACAAAAGAACAGCTTCTTGTTCTCGATGCTTTCTACCGTACTGCTTTGGACAATAAACGTAAACTTGAATTTGAATTTTTCTCACGCAGAGCAACTCTTGAACAGCTTGCAGGTCCTGAAGCTATGCAGGAGTTTGAGGTTAACCTTATTAAAAGAACCAACGAAAACCGCAGTTAGTCTATAATACTCTTAATAAATGATTTAAGAGCTTCTGATTTTATTTATAATGCAAAAGTAAAAGGTAAAAGGGAAGATTATGCTGCCTATTGTTACGGAAGAACAGTCAAGTCTGGCATTTGCCGAGATTTTCCAGGATGTCCATTCCTGGAGAAAGAAGATGATTCACTATATTAAGGACGAAAATCCCGAAATTAATTCTGCCATCATCGAAGCGGCAAATAACACAGACCTTGATCCAAAGGCGGTTGCACTTGGCGCTTATATGACCTATATCCTTCTTGAAATGGCTTCAAAAGAACAGGATACAATGGGCGTTATTGAAGATGACGAGGAAGAAATTTAGATTACCTGCTCATCCTGAATTACACTGACGAACTCGTTTACGAGGTCTTTGTTCCACTGTTTGTCTGCCTCTTCTCTGATTATTTCGAGGGTTTCGTCTAAAGTAAAGGCTTTTCTGTAGGGCCTGTCCTGTGTCATGGCATAGAAGGCATCTACAAGAAGGACTATCTGCGCGGTTACGGGAATCTGGTTTTCCGAAATGTTATGGGGATACCCCTGTCCGTCCCAACGTTCGTGATGGTTTTCGATTATTTCGATAACATTTTGCAGATTCCCTGAAACAGGCTCTAGAATTGTCTGTGTTGCAAGTGTCGGGTGTGTATGAATTGTCTCTATTTCTTTTTCGCTGAGCTCTGATTTTTTGTTCAGTATCTCGTTTGGCACCATAATGTTTCCGATGTCATAAAGGAGCATAGCGATTTTGAGGTTGTCTGTGTCTGCTTTTGAAAGATTAACTCTCTTTGCAAGAATTGAAGCAAGAATAATTTTGGACTTCGTTGTTCCGTTTTTATACATTTTATTGTAGGTTTGCTCTATTATGTCAGCTATAGAGCAGAGAATTTCCTGGGTATTTTGTTTTTTGTTTTCGACACTGTTTAATTTTTCGGTTATCTGATCAACAACCTCCTGCCCGACAGGTAGTTTATTTTCTTTGACGAGTTCTAGGAAGGTGTTGATTGCAGTTTCCTGCCAGGTTGCTTCTTTCTCTTTTTTCGCCATTTCAACTCTGTTTCTGCCGTTCATTTTTGCTCTGTACATAGCCTGGTCGGCTATTTCTATCAGTTCATCAATTCTGTCGGAGTGCTCAAGGAAGGTTGCGACACCTATACTTGCGGTAATATGCCCGATTTTTTCGAGCTCTTTTGTTTCTATTGCTTTTCTGATACGCTCTGCCGCTATCAAGGCACCGTTTGAATCAATACCCGGAAGAAGAATGTTAAATTCCTCGCCCCCGATTCTTGCATAAATATCTATTGCTCTTGATTCCTTCTTTAAAATGCCTGCAATAGCTTTGATTGCGATGTCGCCGTACTGGTGACCGTAAGTATCGTTAATTCTTTTGAGGTAATCGAGGTCAAGCGAAATGATAGAAAACGGCTGTTTCTGGCGGATGGCTCTCTCTGCTTCTTTGATAATACTGCTTTCAAAGAAGCGTCTGTTGTAGATTTGTGTCAGAGGATCGGTAACAGCCTGCTGCTTAATTTCCTCAAACAACTCTGCAACTGTAATTCCGAGCTCTATTTGTTTTGAAAACAGCGAGAGGAAGTTCATTTCAATATCGCTTATTTCCTGCCTCGGTGAATAAATCATAACGCAGCCAAAGGGTGTTTTGGCTTTATAAAGCGGAATAACTATCTCTGATTTTGCCATAAAATTAGAGATTATGGTGTTTGTGTTGGCTTCAGAGATGTTTGGGAAAAGGTTTTTAACCGTTTCCGAGATATTGTGAAAAGTTCTTATCTTCTTTTCGTTAATTGTTTTGACGAGGTTTGAATTTTCGTTGTAGGGCAGGTTTGAGCCGACAAAAGGCATCCCGATTATTTCTTCAATTTTTGAAGTAAATCGTGATTTTGAAAGAGATTTTATTGTAAAACTCTGCTTTCCTCTGTCATCATAGACAATTTTAAGGACTATAATTCCGATGTAGTCCATATCTGTTGAGAGAATGTCCGCAATTTTGTCGAGAACATTCGCCAGAGGCTCCGGGGAGTTCATCATATCCCAGACACTTGAGAGAGTAAGAATTGTCTGGTTTGTCTGTGCCAAATCGCGGGTTTTTTGCTCGATTTCTTCCTCAAGCGCGGCATTTCGGGCATAGACCTCCGCAAAATCAGCGCCTGTCTTATATATACCCCTGTCTATATGCTGTATGGTTTTTATAAACTTCTTAAAATTAGATAACATCTTTTCCGTATGTGCCTATGTTTTATGGATATTATACAACGGTCAAATATTCAAGTTAAGATGTTGTTTACAATATTTATTATTTTTTCGGTATCAATTTTGTTACGGCACTCTTCCGTCTGAAACCTGCATTTTCTCTTCATACAGGGGGAACAGTCTTCATCTGACTGTACGGAATAATAGTTTTCACCAAAGGGGGCTGTTCTGTTTCGGGAGGTTGAGAAAAAGAGAGTTATGACTTTGGGCTTATTCACTGCCCAGGCAATATGTGCACTGCCTGAATCGGGGGAAATGACTATATCTGCTCTTGATAAAACTTCTCTTAATTCTTTCAGATTAGTTTTTCCCGTTAAATTTATGACTTCCTTTTCGCTCATTGAAATTATTTCATCAGTGAGTTTCTTTTCGTTTGCAGAAGCTGTAATTATTATATTAGCTTTATCCGAAAAGGTTTTTATGAGCTTTGCCCAGTTTTCGTTTTTCCAGTGTTTGTTTGACCAGGTGGTGGAGGGGGCTAGAATAATTGTCGGTTTTTCATTTTTTATTTCTTTTAAAAGCTCATCCGCTTTTTCTTTTGCGCTGTTAATTGAAGGGGGAAGCGGGAATTTTATTTCCGCTCCGCTCCAGCCTAAATATTTTGCTATATCGAGATTTCTTTTGACAACGTGGTAGTTTATATCAAAAATCTTTCTGTCTGTTTTGATTATTTCGTTTGAAAACAGGGTTGAAAACTCTCTTCCGCCTTCCTGCGCGATTTTTCTTTTTCCTTTTGCTGCTCCAACCCAAACGGCGCTTTTTAACAGTTGCTGAACATCAATAATGAGGTCGTAATCGGTTTCTCTCAGGCGCTTTACTATAGAGATAAAATCGGAAAAGTTTTGAAATTTGTTTTTTCTCTTCTTCCATTTCTTCTTTGGAACGACAAAAAGATTATTAATTAAAGGGTTATTTCTCAAAAATTGTGAGGCTTTATCTTCAACTATCCAGTCGATGACTGATTTTGGGTATAATTCCTTCAGCGCACTCAGAAGGGGGAGAGTGTGGATAACATCTCCGAGGGCGCTTAGTCTTACGATTAAAATTTTTATCTCTTTTTCTTCCATATTTTCAATTATATCATACTTTTATTACATTTTATTTACAAAAATGAATACTTTTTTAAACTTTTTAGAGGAATATTTTTTTTTGAAAATTGATTATGATATTTGTGTCAGGAAACGGAAAAAATATAAACTATCAAAGACGCAAAAAGGACGATTTAATGAAAAAAGAAGATATGAACAACATAAAAGAGTCAATAATGATGTGTAAAATCAGACTCAGAAATATGCAGCCCTATATCAAAACTTCTGAGAAAATTTCCCAATCCTATAATAAGGTCTTAATTGAAAAAGCGGTTTTAAGAGAAAAAGCACTTCATAAAGAGCCGACTTTTATGCAGAAATTAGCAAGAAAACTGTCCCCTAATAAGAAAAAACTCATCTGCGATTATTTTAAGTCTGCGTAAATTGTTATTTTTTTACAAATCTTGGGAAAAATGATATTATAATTAATATCATTTAAACGGAAGAGAGAAAAATCATGTATAAAAATAATAACCTTAAATCTACTACCCCCCCCCTATAATAATGGCGGATTTACGCTTGCAGAAGTGTTGATAACCCTCGTTATTATTGGTGTAATTGCTGCAATTACTGTTCCAACTTTAATCACTAAATACCAAAAAGAACAAACTGTTACAAAATTAAAAAAAGAATATTCTGTATTTAACCAGGCAGTACAACTTGCAATAAAAGATTATGGAACAATGGAGACTTGGGATGCCCCTGCTGAAAGTTCCTTTGAAACTTCTTCATATATGTTCCAAAAATATGTAATTCCATATTTAAGTATTTCAAAACCAATTAAATCAATAACTGAAGATAATATTGAAGTAAAAAAAATTAATAATGATATTTTAAATTTTAATGATACATATTTAAAATTCTATCTTACAGACGGTACTTCAGTTATTGGCAGATATAATTACTATGGACCTACAACACACAGGTCATTAGCAATCTATATTGATATCAATGGAGATAAACAACCTAATAGACTTGGTCGTGATATCTTTATTTATATGTATTGGATATATTATCCAGCTGATAAAAAAATTCAAGGGCGTTTTTTGCCTAATATGTTTAATTTTGCTCAAACAAGAGAACAAATACATCAAAATTGTTCATTTCAAACAAATGGTGATGGTTGTGCAAATTTAATAATGACAGATTCTTGGCAGATTAAAGACGACTATCCTTGGTAATGTTGTCGGGCTAAAGCACCGACCTATGAGTGTCGATATTTCTTGAAGGTAAAATCAACCCTCACCCTAACCCTCTCCCATAGGAGAGGGAATTAGTTTTTCTCATCCATTTACTCTTATGCTAAAATACTGTTATGGATAAAGAGTTAAAAATCGTTTCTAAATTCAAACCCTCGGGTGACCAGCCTAAGGCTATAAAACAGCTTGTAGAGGGGCTTAATCAGGGGTATGACTGCCAGACTTTGCTCGGAATTACGGGTTCGGGCAAGACCTTCACTATCGCAAACGTAATTGAGCAGATACAAAAGCCTACTCTCATCATAGCCCACAATAAAACCCTCGCAGCGCAGTTATATAACGAATTTAAAGAACTTTTCCCCGAAAATGCCGTTGAATACTTTATCAGCTATTATGACTTTTATCAGCCTGAAGCCTATATCCCGAGAAGTGATACCTATATTGAAAAATCGGCAACCATTAATGATGAAATAGACAGACTTCGCCACAACACAACAAGAAGTCTTTATGACAGAAAAGATGTTATAATAGTTGCTTCAGTCAGTTGCATATATGGTTTAGGACTTCCCGAAAGCTATTTTAAAGGTACCATAACTCTCAATGTCGGTGATATTATTGACACAGAGGCGCTTTTAAAACATCTGGTTGAAGTCCAGTATTCAAGAAACGACCTCGAGCTTCAGCGCTCAACCTTCAGAGTGCGGGGCGATTTAATCGAAATAATGCCTGCCTATGAAAAGATTATAACAAGGCTTTATCTCTTTGGAGATGAGATAGAAAAGATAGCAAAAATCAACCCTGTTACGGGCGAAATCGTTGAAAGGCTTGATAAGGTAACCATTTTCCCTGCCGTTCACTACCTCTCTTATGACGAGGATAAGGATACAACCCTTGCGATGATTAGGCAGGAACTAAGTGAGCAGGTAAAACTCTTTGAAGCCGAGAATAAGTTAATCGAGGCGCAGAGAATAGCCCAGAGAACGAAATATGATATTGAAATGATTAAAGAAATGGGGTATTGTTCGGGGATAGAAAACTATTCAAGAATAATCGAAAGACGCGCCCCCGGTACTCCGCCCGCCACTTTGCTCGATTACTTCAGAGATGATTTCCTTCTTGTTATTGATGAATCTCATGTAACCATTCCTCAGCTAAAAGCTATGTATAACGGTGACCAGGCAAGAAAAAATGTTCTTGTTGAGTATGGCTTCAGGCTTCCTAGCGCAAAGGATAACCGCCCTTTAAAATTTGAAGAGTTTTGGGACAGAGTCGGGCAGAAGATTTTTGTTTCCGCTACACCCTCAGACTTTGAGAAGGAAAACTCCTCTCAGCTCGTTGAGCAGATAATCAGACCGACAGGGCTTGTTGATCCTGAAATTATAGTAAGACCTTCTCTCAATCAGGTTGATGACCTTATGAGAGAGATAAACGAGACAACCCAAAAGGGCTACCGAACCCTCATCACGACTTTAACCAAGCGAATGGCTGAAGATTTAACGGATTATCTTACCCAAAACGGAATTAAGGTCAGATATATCCACAGTGAAGTCGTATCCTTAGAAAGAGTTGAAATTTTAAGAGATTTAAGGCTCGGGGTTTTCGATGTTCTTGTCGGGGTAAACCTATTAAGAGAAGGACTTGATATACCCGAGGTTGCGCTTGTCGCCATTATGGATGCCGATAAAGAGGGCTTTTTGAGGTCTGATACAAGTTTAATTCAGACAATAGGAAGGGCTTCGAGAAACTCTGATTCAAAGGTGCTTATGTATGCCGATAAAATAACGGACAGTATGGACAGAGCCATTAAAGAAACAAACAGAAGAAGAAGTATTCAGCTCCAATACAACAAAGACCATAATATCGTTCCTATGACGATTAAAAAGCCCATTGAAAACAACCTTCTTCAGCTTGTTGAAAGCTACAGAAACATTGAAGATATTATTGCGGAGGAAATGGTCGAAAATAATATCTCAAAAGAAGATTTACCAAAGATTATCTCAAAACTCGAAAAGGCGATGAAAAAAGCCGCAAACATCCTCGATTTCGAGAAAGCACTCGAAATCAAAGAGCAGCTGAAGAAGTTAAAGAGCCTTCTTTAGAGGTGAAGGTAGTCCATATCCTCATCAGAGATGATTAATTCTTCATAGAGCTGAATTAAAAACTGTATGCTTACCAGATATGAGAATAGTGTCGTAAACGCATAAAGAGATAATTTGAAGATTACAAAAGTTGAGGGTGTTTCACCAAAGGCGGAATTTCCCGCAAGAAATACAAAGTATGCAGGAATACCGATACATATCGCTATCTGGATAAAGAGCTTTAAAATCTGAATCATAAACTCTCCGCCGACATCGGATATGGTTTTAAATTTGAAGGCATGGAGAAGGTTATATTCCTTTGCGTAAAGCGTAAGCTGGACAAATACTATTGCAAGCCATATGAGGAGTGCAAAAATAATTGCCAGGTATTTAATTTCGGCAACAGTATTTTGCAGATTTTCAAACCATAAAATAAGGAAGAAAATACCTACCGTAATCGGAATAATACACAGCATTCCGCCGAGTCCCCGAATGATAACGTCATAAACAGAGGTGATAGGGTTCGGGAAGTATAAATCTCTGTCTTTTATGGCTTTATGGAAGGTAACAATAAGATAGCCGACAAAATAATAGGCGATTGCCCAGCCGAGAACCGGGAAATTGAAAATTTCTTCGCCGATAAAAAATAAAAACAATACCGGAACAAGCAAAAGCGCCAGTTTTGGTATTAAAAGTTTGTCATTTGTTAAAGTCCTTATTGCATCTATTACTGAAGCCATAATTTTTTCCTATCCGTTATTTCTTATTCTTTCAATAATTTTTGTTACATCATCGTTATCAAGAGTTTCGTGTTCAAGCAGCTCTCTTGTGATAGCGTCTAATAAATCGCGGTTTTGGGTTAATAAATCTTTTGCATACTGGTATCTTGCATCGATAATGTGCTTAACTTCTTTGTCTAATTCTGCCGCAATTTCTTCAGAGAAATCTCTTGTATGACCGAAGTCTCTGCCCATAAAGACGTGCTCCTGCGATTTCCCGTAGGTCATAGCGCCCATTTTTTCGGACATACCCCATTGATTAACCATTTTTCTTACGGTATCCGTTACTTTTTCAAGGTCGCTTGAAGCCCCGGTTGAAATTTTATCTGCACCGAAAACAATTTCCTCTGCAACTCTTCCGCCTAAGGTCATTGTAATCTGGTCGAGTAACTTAGCCTTGCTGACATGCACCTTATTATCCTCGGGCTTTGTCCAGGTGATACCTAAAGCATAGCCTCTCGGGATAATCGTAACTTTATGAAGGTCATCGCATTCGGGAAGAAGTTTTGCAAGAAGTGCGTGTCCGACTTCGTGATATGAGGTTATCTCTTTATCCTCATCGGTCATAACCCTGCTTTTCTTCTCAATACCTGCAATAACTCTGTCTATAGAGTCGTCAATTTCAGAGTTATTAATAACCGTCTTGTTCTTTCTTGCTGCAAGAAGTGCCGATTCATTCAAAAGGCTTTGCAAATCTGCGCCCGTAAACCCGGGAGTGCGTTTTGCGAGTGTCTTTAAATCTACATCTTCGCCGAGCGGTTTACCCTTTGCGTGAACATTCAAAATAGCTTCTCTTCCCTTTATATCAGGTAAGCTGACCATAATCTGCCTGTCAAATCTTCCCGGGCGAAGGAGTGCGTTATCTAAAATGTCAGGTCTGTTTGTTGCCGCAAGAATTATAATGTTTGTGTTTTCGTCAAACCCGTCCATTTCAACGAGAAGCTGGTTCAGTGTCTGTTCTCTTTCATCGTGTCCGCCGCCTAAACCTGCGCCTCTCTGACGGCCTACGGCATCAATTTCATCAATAAATACGATACAGGGCTGATGTTTTTTAGCCTGTTCAAATAAGTCACGAACCCTTGAAGCACCGACACCTACGAACATTTCAACGAAGTCTGAACCGCTTATTGAAAAGAACGGAACACCTGCTTCACCTGCGATAGCTTTTGCCATCAGTGTTTTACCTGTACCGGGTGCGCCTACGAGAAGAACACCTTTTGGAATTTTTGCTCCGAGCTTGATATATTTTTCACCGTCTTTAAGAAAATCGACTATTTCCTCAAGCTCCTGTCTTTCTTCATCAATACCCGCAACATCGGTAAATTTAACCTTAACCTTACTGTCGAGCATCATCTTTGCTTTACTTTTCCCGAACGATAGTGCCTGAGAGCCGTTCGCCTGAATAATTTTTGAAATTATAACAAAGAGAACTATCATAAGTAAAATAGGAAGGAACATTCCCGCTAAGCCCATAAACGAGGAGGACTCGCCCTGCTTTTTTATTGAAATATTAACGTTATTTTCTTCTAAAATCGGGTAAAGATTAGAGTCGTTCTGAGGTATCATAACCTTGTACCTTAGAGCCGAGGTGACTGTTTCCGTTCCGTTTATATTCGTTTTAATCTCATCATTAAAGGGGACTGCCGTCAGAGAATCCTTTTCTATCTCAACTGACTTGATTTCTGCGCTTCTTACCTTACCGAGAAAATCAGAATAAGTCATATTCTCTGTTGTGGTGACGGGACCGACAAAAAGCATCGATATAAGAGCAACTGCCAAAAGTCCGACCACTATCCATATCCCTAATGATTGATTTTTATTCATATATTTTCACCTTGTCTAAACTAATAATGTGATTATACCACCAAATTTCAAAATGATAAATTCTCTTAATATTCGGGCAAAAATTATTCTTCACATGTTTTATACTTTCAGAGTTTACCAGATATGAATGTAAGTTTTAAATCCGCAAACGTTAATATAAATGTTGTTTCAGATACCCACGGTCACATCAGTGATTGTGATAAGTTTTTGGGAACTTTCAAGGACAATAAAGAAAAACTCACAACGGACGGCAGCCGTGGTAATGCCGATTTGTTTGCGGTTTGCGGTGACTGGTTTATTTCCGGCGGTTCAAAAGGCTATCATTCAAACCCCGAAAAACCTTTTGGGCTCTTTCAGCTTGATGTTTTTAACAAAATGACCGATACTCTTAAAACCTCTGTAAAAGGGCTTCAGACCTTCTTTATCCCCGGAAACCACGAATTTGACGGCGGTGCTGTTCTCCTCTCTGACACCTTTGAGAAGATGGATAAAGATACCACTATTATTGATACAAACCTCGATTTGAATAATTCCCCTGTTTTTCAAAAATCAATTGATGAAGGTAAACTTGTAAACTCTAAAGTGATAGAGGTTGAGGACGATAAAAAAGACGGAGTATTTCATAAAGTCCTTCTCTTAGGTGTTTCACCCGTTAATCTGGCATATTACAGCAAGAACACCGCAGGAGCAAAGTTTATTGACAATATCAATCTGGCGCAAAAACAGGTTATTCCTGAAGAATATGAAGCAACAATGGACGACTGCATTAAAAGAATTGATGAGTTTAAGAAGGAAAACCCGAATGGTGCGGTTGTTTTCTTCTCTCATACAGGTGTAAATTTTGCGGAGAATTTAATAGAACGAACAAAACATGTCGATTTTGTTTTTGACGGGCATGAACACAAAAACGGTGTTCAGATGGTTGAAAATGTCCCTGTCTTTGCACTTTCAAAAGATTTTCACTATTTCGGCAATTTAAAACTTCATTTTGACGATAACGGTAAATTATCTTTAAAGTATGAGCAAATTCCCGTTATGAACTCATCCTCAGCTCCCGATAAAGAAATGAGAGAATTTTATCAGGACCTCTTAAAAAATGATTTAAGGCCGGAATACAGAATTATTTCAAATAAAGAAGGTGTTTTATCCGATAAAGACATAAGGCTCGGCGAAAATCCTCTCGCGAATTTTATAACGGACACAATTCTCTCTGAGATTCAGAAAATTGATTCTTCGGTTGATATTTTTGCCCTGAACTCCTCTGCGATGAGGAATTACCTCCCTTCAGGGAAAAATAACCCGATTAGCCATATGCAGGTTATGAATGTTCTGAGCGGTATAACGGAAAATGAAGCCCAGCTCGTAAAAACTAAGGTTGACGGGTTTGAGTTAATCGAAATTCTGCTTGATAACTATATCACAAACAGAACTGCCCCCGAAAGAATCCCTGTAATTCATTATTCAGGTCTTATTGTCGATAAAACCGCCCTTCTTGATGCCTACGATAAGGGTGAAGGGTATGAAGAACTTGCAAAGTGTATCAAAACTCAAAAAGATGGCGAAGTAATTGATTTAAAGAAAAATTATAATCTGGTAAATGTAGTTAAATACTTTAATAAGATGCAAAATCCTTATTTAAGGGAAATCGGAAAACGCGCAAAACCCGTTCGCGGAAATGCAAAAGCCTTGTTTGAAAAACATTTTGACGAAAATAAAACAATAAACTTTACCTATGAACCCAGATTATTTTAAAGCTCTTCAAAGGCTTTATTGACAATATCTTTAACCTCTATATCCGTTTTTTCGTCTTTATCCGTCAGATAAATAAGATATTCAATATTTCCCTTAGGTCCTTTTATAGGGGAATAGGTCAGCGCCTGAGGATAAAGATTTATTGAAGGAACAAAATCAAGAATTTTGTTTATTATTTTTATATGAGTTGTTTTTTCTCTCACAACCCCGTTTTTGCCGATCTCTTCTCTCTCAGCTTCAAACTGTGGCTTTATCAGGGCGACAATTTCAATATCCTTTTCCCTCAAAAGTGCTTTTATGTTTGGAAGAGTTTTTGTAAGTGAGATGAAGGATAAATCGCAGGAACCGAACTGCGCTTTTTCGCTCTTTTCATCTCTGTATATTTCTTCTGTTGCGCAGTTTTTGATGTTCGTTTTCTCGATAACAACAACTCTTTTATCGTTTCTCAGCTTCCAGGCAAGCTGTGCGTAGCCGACATCCACCGCATAAACAAGCCTTGCGCCGTTTTGAAGCATACAGTCGGTAAATCCTCCCGTTGAAGCCCCTGCATCAAGACATATTTTATCTTTTAAATCGATTTTGAACTCTTTTACCGCTTTATCCAGTTTAAATCCGCCCCTTGAAACAAACGGCATGGTTGAGACTTCAAAGGTGGTATTATCTTTTACTTCAAGCATATACCCTGCTTTTGTAATCTTTTCGCCGTTTACCTTAACATCGCCAGCCATAATGGATGCCTGAGCCTTGCTCTTGGTCTCAAAATAACCTCTGTCGGTTAAGATTTTATCAAGTCTTTCCTTCATAACTTAAATACCTCAAGAGCATTCTTTGTTGTTATTTTATTGAGTTCTTCCAAACTTATTCCTCTGATTTCCGCTATACATTTTGCGCTTTCAAGCATATATGACGGTTCATTTTCCTTTCCCCTGTAAGGAACTGGGGCAAGATAGGGACAGTCGGTTTCAATTAAGAGTTTATCTGACGGAACATTTTTGGCTACTTCCTTCGGCTTAACGGCATTTTTAAAGGTTACAACACCGCCTAAGGCAATATACCAGCCTTCTTTTGTGCACTGTTTCATAAACTCAACACTTCCAGAAAAACAGTGCATTATGACCTTTATATCACCCAAATCAGCCAGCTTTAAAAGATTATAAGTGTCCTCATGCGCTTCTCTGTCGTGGATAATGACAGGAAGTTTAAGTTCTTTTGCCAGCTCTAACTGCCTGGAAAAAATTTCCTTCTGTTTTTCTTTTGTATCAGTTGTCCAGTAATAATCAAGCCCGATTTCTCCTATCGCAACAACCTTTTTATTCTCTGAGAGCCGTCTGATTTCATCTAAAGTGTCATCTTCAAATTTATCAACCTCTTCAGGGTGTACTCCAAGCGCAGCAAAGATAAAATCATTTTCCTCTGCGATTTTTAAAACCCTTTCAAAATTTGAGGGTTCAGCCGATGGGTTGATTATTTTTTCTATCTTTACATCTTTTGCTCTTTTTATAACTTCTTTAAGTTTTGTATCGTCAAAAGAATCGAGGTGTGCGTGGGTATCTATCATTATTTTTTCCTTTTATTATCTTAATATTATAGCAAATTTTAAAATTTTCATACATTATATAAATAGTTTTTAAAGGTAAGATAATATGCAGGTCGCAAAAGTTACAAATACCGCTTATCAAAACACTCAGCCAAAAACATCAAAAATCGACAAAAAGGTGCTTGCCGCTTCTTTAATCGGTGCAGGGCTTACGACAGGTGCTGTTTTATACAAAGCCGCAAAAGGCGGTAATTTTCAGCTTTCAAAATTTCACTACAGCGACAAACAACTCATTTTAATCGGTGCAGGCTCTGTTTTGGGAGGGCTAATCGGCGGCAGTATTTCAGATAAAGAAAACATGAAGTATAAATATAAAGAAGGACTTCACCAGTTCTTCGGTAATATCTTAGCTCCCATCGGGGTTTTGACTGTATCAGAAAAAATACTCGATGCCACTAAGGTCTTAACCAAAGTAAAACAACCCTATTCAACAATAATTAAATCTGCGGCAACAATAGGAAGCCTTGTTCTCGGCATGCACTTAGGTAATTCTTTAGTCAGCAAGTTCACCGATAAACTTTTCCATGAAAAAGATAATCACAAAATAAAAATTGAGGATTACAGCGTTCATACAGACGATTTATGTATGGCAATAAGCCACATAGGAAAAGGCTCTTTAATTTCGAGAATTGCCGTACACTGTCTCCCGTTTGCGTTCCTGCTCTCAGGCTACAAAACAGGCGCAGCTAAACCTGAAGAGAAATAATCAGATACATTCTTCGCAATAGTTCTTTGGCCTTTGTTCTTGTGGCATGTTATCATACAGAGATTTATGTTTGCTCTTAACGGGCGCATTTCTTCTTCTGTCAAGCTGGGTTTGTCTGCGCTCTGCTCTTTGCTTGCATTTCTCTATGTCATCAAGCTGTTTTTGACTGTATTGTACCTGGTTTTCCTGTATTATTTTTTCAAGTCTTTGTTGTCTTTCCTGTTCTCTTTTTTGTCTTGCGAGTTCTTTATCTTCCGCGCTCAGCTTAATAACCTTCTGCTCCTCGTTCTTTTGCTGCTGCAAAAGAGCTTTTTGAACTTTTTGCTGCTCGATTAACTGTTTTTTAGCCTCCTCCTGCTGCCGCTTTTCGGCTTCTTTTTGAGCTTTTTCAAACTCTTTTAAAGCCTGCTTCTGCTGTTCTTCAAGGAGTTTTTGCTGTCTTAACTGTTCTTTTTGTTCGGCTTCCTTCTGCCTTCTTGCATTTTCCCTTGCTTCTCGCTCTTCCATAGCATTTCTGAGGTTTCTTGCCCTGTCGTTTTTTGCCCTTTCTTTATCCTCTAAATACTTTTGGTACTGAGAGTTATATTGTGAATATTTTCTGTCTTTATAGGTAGTCGGGGCTTCTCTTTCCATAATGTCGTCAAGCGCCTTGTTGACATCCTGAAATTCCTTGTCATCTTCAGCTGAAATCGGGGCAAGAAAATCATCTTCAACGGGTTTGGGGCGGTTTTGACTGTTTACAAATCCGGTATATCCCGCAAAAGCCGTTGCTAAAAGCATGATTACAACAAGAATGATTGCATTCTTCTGGTAAGTGTTATATTTATATTTGTATTTTTGTTTTTTCATCATAATAATATTTTAGCATATTTTTTTTGTTAAGTATAATAACAATTCCTTTTTTTTTAATTATTTCACTCCTTTTTTTGTAGTAAACTTGTTAAGGCGCGAAAAAATCCTGCGCCGGTTTTTATGATTTTGGAGAAGAATATGTATAATGTAGCTATTGTTGGCGGTGGACCTGCCGGAATATTTACCGCGCTTGAGTTGACGAAATTAAAACCTGACTGGAAAATCGTCTTAATCGAGAAGGGTACAAAAATCGAAAAGAGGAAATGCCTTTTGAGAGAGGGCTATGAAAAATGTCCTACCTGCAAAAAGTGCGGACTTCTTTGCGGATGGGGAGGCGCAGGTGCGTTTTCCGACGGAAAACTTACCCTTACACCTGATGTCGGCGGTCATCTTCTCGATTATATGGAAAGAAGCAAAGTTGAGGATTTGATTAAATATACGGATGATATTTATCTGAAATTCGGCGCGGTTGATGAGGTTTTCGGTACCGATAAGGAAAGTTTTGCCGATATTGAACGCGCAGCTACACTTGCTGAATTAAAGCTCATCCACTCCCCCGTAAGACACCTCGGAACTGAAAGAAGCCTTGATGTTTTAAAGAATATGCAGGATTATCTTTCCGAAAAAATTACAATTCTTTTTAATACCTCCGCAAAAAGCCTGATTGTTGAAAATCAGCAGGTTAAGGGGATAATTACTAATGATAACCAGACAATAAATGCCGATTATATTATTATTGCCCCCGGAAGAGAAGGCGCAGACTGGCTAACAAAAGAGTTTGCGGATAACAATATCGGTATGGTTAATAACGCAGTCGATGTCGGGGTTCGTGTAGAATTGCCGGCTCCTGTTTTTGAGCCTATTACGGAAAAATTATATGAATCAAAACTCATTTACCACTCCCCCACCTTTGGGGATGAGGTCAGAACCTTCTGTATGAACCCTTATGGTGAGGTTGTTGCGGAAAATTATAACGGTATTTCGACAGTAAACGGACACAGCTATGCGAACTTCAGAACGGCAAATACAAACTTTGCTCTGCTCGTAAGCGAAAAATTTACAGAGCCGTTTAAAGAACCTATAGCTTATGGTCAGCACGTTGCAAGACTTGCTAATATGCTCTCGGGCGGGGTTTTGGTCCAGAGGTTCGGTGATTTGCTCGACGGTCGCCGCTCAACTCCCGAAAGAATTAAGAGCAGTATCATTCAGCCTACTCTTAAATTCGCAACCCCGGGTGATTTGAGTTTGGTATTGCCTTACAGACAATTAACCGCAATAAAGGAAATGCTCTTTGCTTTAGATAAAATTGCCCCCGGAACAGCTTCAAGATATACTCTTTTATACGGAATTGAGGTTAAGTTCTACAGCGCAAGGGTAAAACTCACAAACGAACTTGAAACAGAGGGAGTTAAAAACCTCTTTGCAATAGGTGATGGCGCGGGAGTAACAAGAGGTCTTATTCAGGCTTCGGCATCAGGCATTCACGTTGCAAGAGTAATTTGCGAAAGATAATTTTTAAACTTGATAATAAATTAAACGGCTGAATTCCTTCAGCCGTTTTTTGATTTTAAATTATATTCTGGTTATCCGTATTTATATTAGGATTTATGTTATTTAGTTTACAAAAGGTACTGAAGACGGCCTGCGCATTTTTGATTTCTTCGAGCAGATTTGGAAGGTTCAGCTTCTTCGCTATTTCAAGGGCTTCAGATTGTACCTGAATTACATCAAGTGCCGTTTCGGCTTTTGCCTCCCCTGATGAAAGAAGCCTTATGCTCTCTTCCATATAATTTGCATAGCAGAGCATAAGTTTAAACAGTGCATAAAACAGTCCGTTTTGCTGCGCTATGGAAATAGCCTGCTCTAAGTGCATTTTAGCTGATTCTAAGTCGCCGGTTATAATATAAACTTCTGCTATAAATTTCTTTAAATAGATAATGAAATTATAGTTGTTGATTTTTGGTCCCTGCGCAACCTCAAGAGCCTTCTGGGCTATATTTAGCGCTTTTTGTGCATCCTCTGTAATTAAAGTTGTCTGGGCTATTAAGTACCAGCAAAGAAGTGCGCCTATTGCGTTTTTCTCTTTTGCAAAATATGTAATCTGTTCATTATATATCCCAAGCGCCTTTTGGCTGTTCCCGTCTTTTTGGATAATATATCCCAAAATCAGCTTAATTATGTTTTTGACAAAATGTTCGTTGGAATTATTCGCAAAAGTCGCCAGTTCAAATAACTCTTCTTTTGAAATATGACTGTCTGCTAAGATTTTATTAATCAGATTAATTAAGTTCCACTCTGAAAGAAGGTCACTTTCGGGTTCGTTTTGTGTGTATGCGTTTGCAATACCCGACAAAATCTGGCTTGAATTGTTTAAATCACCTGCCGAAGTGAAGGCAAGAGCCTCCGTCAGCATTGTTTTTGTCGTGAAATAGTCCTCCTGCACGGTCAGAGCGGGAAGATAGTTCTTTATTTCCCCGATGGTGTCAAAGGACATAGAATTGCCCTGCATAGCATAAGCGCTTGCAAGAATAATGTTTGCATTTATCCAGGCGGTCATAACCAGTTCTTTTAAATTCTTGTCCTTTATTCCTTTAAGTATTGAATCCTGAAGTATCGGGCTGATTTCATTAGTCATCAGATTAATGATTTCTTCGCAGTTTCCGATGCTGTACAGTGCCTTTAGTTTTCTTTCTTTGATTAAAGCAAGCTCAAGCTCTGATACTTCGCCGTTTGTATTCTTTATAACCAAATCTACCGCTTCAATGGCACCATAGTAATTTCCCGTCATATAACAGCTGTTGACAAGATAACCGCAAAGGTCTATTGCTTTTGTTATATTGTTTGTCTTTTGGGCAAAGTCGATAGCATTTGAAAGATAGGATATTGCTTCCGCAGGTGAATTTTTGTAGTTCAGTTTCCCTATTTCTTCATAAACAGCATTTATCGTCTCTTCATTAGTACCCTCAGGGCTCTTATTCAACACCTTCAGCTGGTGTTTTCTTGCTATTGTATATAAATTTATATCCCCGAGGTAAGAAATATACCCTGCGATTTTATTCAGGTTTTCAAAGATTTCTCTCTTATCGAAATAGTTTTCAAATTTCGTTATCGGATATACGGGTGAAGAGAAAATGAACTGAGATAAGGGTGCAATAGTGCTTTTGATGATATTATCATATTCCCCGCTGTCCTTTGCCTCCTGTTCAATTATTTTCCAAACAGTATAACTTCTGAAGGTCGAAGAATACGGTGTCAAATCTTCAATATAGAGAATATTTTTCAGCTGGGTTAATACTGCGTTCGTGCTGTTATCCGTTAAATTCAGGCACTGCGCAAAAATCTGGTTATCAAACCTGTACCCCAGTACCGCAGCCGTATAAAGTGCCGTTCTGAGCTGGGGCATGAGTAATTTTAACCGCTCTTTTATTACAAGCTCAACAGAGGAAGGAATTGGCGAAGTCAGATTACTCTGCTGAAGTTTAAGCGCATTGTTATCAACAAAAATTACGCCCGTTTCAAACAAAAACGCAATTATGTTTTCGAGCATCAGAGGTGAATTTTTTGATAAGTTTAAAAGAGTTTCCCACATTGATGTACCAAAAAGATTTTCGTCATTGTTCAAATACTGAAGCGCAAAGGTTTTGAGTTCACTCTTCGTAAACGGTTTGATATGTACTGTCTTTGCCGTCTGTGCATTGACGTTTCTTGTATAGAAATATCCCTCTGCCGCCTTATCCTCCTGATATGTAATAAGTATCCTGAGTTTGCCGTCAAGAAGGTCTGTATCTATCATCTTTGTTAAGAGTTCAAACGACATTCCGTCTATAAAATCAAAATTATCGATAGCTATAACAAAATAATCTACATTTGAGGCTAAACCCGTAAGAACTTTTTCAATTAAAGTGAAAAGCCGCCCTTTGTTTTCGTTTATATTTGAGAATACGTCAGATTTATTCGGGTATAAGAAATTGACGAAATCGCTTATTTCATTATCCGATAACCCCGGGAAAGCCTGCTTTAAAGAGGATTTATTGCTCTTAATAAACGCATTTATGTTGTTTGAAGTAAACGTACTTAGCCCGAGAAGTGTCAAAAACGCGTCCTGGAAAGCTCCGAGTGCGCTTACCTGGGTTGACTGAGAGCATCTTGCATATAACTGAATTGCCGAAAAATTCTCGGAAAGAGTTCCCATAATCTGCTTCATTAAAACAGATTTGCCTAACCCTCCGTCACCCGTGATTGCGGTGATATTTTTATAGGGAGGAGTTGTCATTGACGTTACTGTTGACTGAAGCGCGGAAGCAAAAGTCGAATTTTCTATACTTGCCTGAATATGAGGTGTCTCAGGGCTCTCAAACGTTTCTTCTACACTGTCCTTTATCTCTGCATCAACTTTCGTGTCAAAGAAATCCTCCTCTTTGCTCTCTTCTTCCGTTGCCGTTTCATTATCGTCAGAAAGAAAAACGAGGTCGCTTTGCTCTTCTTCTTTAAAATTATTATTCTCTAGATTTTTTTTTTCTTCTGTTGAGGTTTCTTCAACAACTGCCTGAAAAGTAAGTTCTGTCTGAGTTTCCTGGGGACTATCCTGAATTAAAAGAGTGCCGTCCTGTATATCAAGAGGACTGTCTTGAATTTCCAGAGGACTGTCCTGAATTTCCAAATCAGGCTGAATATCAGGCTCTGTATTCAGAGGAATATCCTCCTCGCTGTTTGGTGCTAAAATAACATCTCTTATAGGTTCGGGTTCCGGCTTAGCTTTTTTCTTTCCGAAACCGAAGAAACCGCCACCACCCTCAGGTTTTGCGGGCTTTACTGGTTTTTGAGGTTGCTTGCTCTGAACACTTTTCCCTGCACCGGGTGACTTCATTATGCAGCTCTGTATTTTATTTGATCCATGTCTGATAGGGGGAGGTGTCGGAATTGAAGGCTCTGACTGAATGGGCTCTGCTTTTTGAACAGGCTCGGCAGGCATAGAGGGCTGAATTTCGCTCTGAGGTTCTTCCTCCTTTTTCTCCTGAGGGTTAAGAAAAACTATTTCCTCCGAAGTCTTTTCGGGCACTTCTTCAATTTTTTCCTGCTCCTGCTTTTTTGAATCAATATCAATAAAATCTATTGTCGGGTTAGTTTCTTCCGGTGTTGTTACTGCTTCGGGCTTCTTCTGGGAGTTGATAAAATCAGTCAGGCTCATTGCTTTTGGCTGAACCTCTTCAACAATTTTTTCTTCAGGTTTTGTTTCAGGAGTTTCGTTTATAACCTCCTCGTGTTCCTCCAGCGAAGCACCGCATTTTCTGCAATTTTTAGAGTAATATAAATTGTTGCTTCCGCAGTTAAGGCAGACTTTTAAAAGCTCTGTACCGCATTCGATACAGTATTTTGAGCCAAAACGGTTTAATGTATTGCACTCAGGACAATACATATTAACTTTTATTCCGCAGTGCGGACATCTTAGTGCGTCATCAGGTATTTCGTTTTTACATTTAAAACATAACATAATTTATATTCTCGCTATTATCTTTTGTATAGGTATGCACTTATCAGCTTGGATAAGTGAAGTAATCTCTTACAAACCTCACCCTGAGGAATGTTTAGTTCTTTTGAAATTTCGTTTTGTGTTTTTTTCTTTAAATATCTTAAATAGAAAATATCATATAATAATTTGCTCGGAATTTCCTTGTGAATGATACAGACTGTGTCGGTAATATTCTGCAGGAGCTCTCTTTTTATTTCTATATCTTCTGTTGTATCAACGGGATCGGGAAAATCATATTTAATAACCCTGTCACCTTCGCTGAAAGATACTTTTTCTTCTGCCGGGGAAGTATCCTCTTTAGAAGCTGTAACTTCAGCCTTTTTATATCTCTGCTTCTGCTTCAGAATGGAAATCATAGTTGTATTAACTATTTTTGAAACAAAATTTTCAGCCTTCTGTATATTATCAGAGGTGCTGAGGATAAGATATGCTTTATTGTAGGCTTCCTTGCAAAATTCCTCCTGCAAATCTTCGTTGCCCTGAAAATATGCATTTTCTGTTACAAATTTTTCTATAAGCTTTTGTTGTTCTTCTTGTTGCAGCACTTTACTTCCACTTTTTCCCATATAATAACATAAACTAAAGTTTTATGACCATTTTAACATAATATTCATCTAACTTTAGCTCTTCCTGAGTAGCAGCAGGAATCTGAATAGAACTTGTTGCTTCTCTTAAACTTTGCATAATTGCTTCATCTATTGATTTAACTCCGCTTGACGGCGAAATTCTTGAAGATTTGATTAAACCTTCGGGTGTGATAATAACCTCGACAACAACATTGTTGCTGTAAGGCGCCTGAGTAATACTGTTTGTATTCAGTTTAAATTTTGCTCTGAACCTCTTGTCGATTATCTGAAGATAGCTTCTGAAATCCGGGTTTGTCAAAAGTGAATTTTGGGCAACCCAGTTAAGGCTTTTCAGCTTAACAAACCCTGTATTATTGTTGATGTTTTTAACAATTGTACTTTCCATTCCGCTTCCGCCTAACTCACCCGGAATATCTGTCGGGGTTGACGTATTACTTGATTTTGGAGCAATCAGGAAGGAATAAATACCCCAAATCGCAAGAACACCTATAAGTGCAATAACCAGAAGGTGGCTTTTGGGCTTTTCCTGTGTTGACTGAGGAGGTATTTTGGATATTAATTCCTCTGAAACATTTTCCCCGGAGCTTTCAATAACACCGTCATCTTTTGTGAAGGTATCCGTTATATCCGGGTTTTCCTTTGTTTCTTTTGTAAAGGTATCAACCCCTTCCCCTTCAACTATTGTGTAATCTTCCGATTTTTCTTCTCCGTAAATGGGCTGACCGAATTCGTCATAATCTATTATGACTTTTTCCGTTTTGCCTTCAGTTGCCCTGTGTTCGCCTGTTGATTTCTTTATGGCTTTTTTATTTTCATATTCCGTATTAAACATTTCATCGGGAATATCTTTAAGAGAATCCGCAAGTGACGGACGGACAGGGGGAGCCTGTTTGGGGGCTTCTTCCTTTTCAAATCTTATTTCTGTCGGCTTATTTTGCCCCTGAAGCATTGTCTCTTCAAGTGTAGGAACATCCTGCAAAAACAGAGAATCTTCACTACCTAATTTAATAGGATTATCGTCAGGTTTAAGCTCAATTTTCGGCTCTTCAAGAGTTCCCTCCTCTTTCGGCTTCCGGGGAGTTACTTTCGGAGTGTTTTCAAACAAGCCGTCTATTAAAACATCATTTTTTTCTTTTGTTAAATTTTTTATTCTTTCTTCTTTTTCTTCCTGTTCTCTCTGATGTTTTGCTGCCTCGTCCTCTTCCTCATCATCCTGAGCATTGAGAGCACCGATTATATTGAGAGATTCATCTTCAAATAAATCGTTATAGTGTTCAAGGTTTGTTGCAATCATGTCAAACCCGCAGAAATTGATTAACTCTGTTCTGCAGACGGGACAATTAAGAAGGTGATGAAGGAGTTTTTGTTTTGTGAAGTTATCGGCTTCATCATCAAGGTAAGAAAGAATTTTCGTATTAAAGAATTTATGGTCTTTTTCACTGTTATCAACAGTGTTTTCTTCTCTGAGTTCCTGAAGAAGGTCGGACATGTCCTTTAATTCGTCAAAACCCGATTTGTAATATAAATTATTATATTTCTCATATTTGAGGTTCTTAGGCGATACATATCCTATAAACTGAGGTGTCTGAAGGTTTTTGTCTATTGTTGCAACGAGATAAAAATCAGGAAGAATTTCATTTTCAAAGTGTGAAACGGGAATATAGAAGCACTCTCCCGGCATCGCAAGTCTGACATCAATTCTCCAGTTGTTTACATAGAGGTCGGTAATCTCATATTCTTCACTTAATTTTGCAACCTTATAGATGTTCTTTGTATTTGATACTTTAAGATGCTGCTGCATGAAGAAATTAGCAAGCGAATTGATAATAACCAAAGACGCATACATTCTTTTTCTGTTGTTTGTATCTTTGATTTTTAATGAATATATACCCGAAAACCTTAGTCCGTCTTGAGTAACTTTTAAGTCGATATTTTCTTCAGATTTCATAATTCCTCATCTCGATATTTTATTATATATCAAATCCTTCAATTCTGTCTTTATCTTAACAATATAAATGCTTCATTTTTTGAAAAGGTATGCTATAATTATTCTCAGAGAGAATTTAAAACAAAAAAAATGTGTGTTATTAATGTAACAATTTGTAAACCTGGAAAACCAAAAGAGCAATTAAGATTTCTCACGTGTTTTATAGGAGTATCTAATTAAGAAGTAAGTTAGGAGGTTTATATGAATATCAGTCCGGTAAGTTTTGGAAATGTTGACGCTACATCAAGATTTCAGGAAATGATTGCAAAACCGCAGGCATACACTCTTCAGAATACTGCAGTTGCATCAACTCCCGTAGGTGAAGCCCCTAAGAAAAAAGGCGGTTTCCTTAAAAAAGCATTATTGACTATCCTCGCAGTCTGCGGTGCTATCGCAGCTATTGCATATGCAACAAAGAAAGGCAAATTTGATGTTAACCCCGAAGCAGGCAATAGAGTCGTAAATACCGTTAAATCAGCTCTCGGCAAAGTAGGTAATGCCGTAAACGATTTCGCGGCAAAACACTCCGGTGACATTCAGAAGGCTAAAGATGCAGTACAGGAAGCAGCTGAAAAAGTTACCAAAAAAGCTCCTCAGGCATAATAAATAAAAAAAGTATTAAGAAGAGAGGCACGATACATGCCTCTTTTCTTTTAAATAAGAAAGTACTCTATGATAGTATCTCCTCCGCAAGATTATAAATACAGTGCAGACTCGCATTTTGCCTCTTTGACGCAGAATGTCAATCAGTCAATGACTCGTGCTGCAATTATTCTTGACAGGGAAACAAAAGATATTACTCCTCTTGTTACTCTTTCGCTTCCTGCTCTTGCGCTGGTTACTTTTTACGGAAAAAATCAGGCATTTATCCCTAATTCAGGCGATAAATTTCTTAAAAGAACTTTTAAATCCGCAGGGCAGAAGGTTACTGATTTTGTATCTTCTTCAACGGGAAAAGCATGGAAATATACAAAAGAACTCTTTAATAAATCAGGTCATTGGACCAGATATAATGTGGGCGAAACCTTCAGCGAATTAAAAGGTATTTTCGGGGGCAAATTATCCGGTCTCGGCCGTGCGCTCAGAGATGATGCGAGAGATGTTATAAAAGCTTTACTGAGAAGATAATTTTCTTGCAAGAGAGATATTTATTTATTACTATTATCTTGTGATATAAAACCGGGGTAAAATATGTCAAAGATAAAGTTTGGTACGGACGGATGGCGGGCAGTTGTCGGCGAAGAGTTCAACGATGAGAATGTCGCGAGGGTTGTTAAGGCGATAGGTCAGTATGTTTATTCTCATTTCGGAGTAAGAAAACCCGTGCTAATAGGCTATGATCCGAGAAACCTGGCTCCCGAGTTCGCAAAATATGCGTCTGAGCTCTTTAGTGCCTATGGGATAAAGGTTTTTCTCTCTGATAAAATTGTACCGACACCCGTAATTGCCTTCAGTGCAAAGAGGATGAACTCTAATGCCGTTATGTTTACCGCTTCACATAATCCACCCGAATACTTAGGGATTAAGTTTATACCGGATTACGGCGGGCCTGCGACAAACGAAATTACCCGTGAAATTGTTTATAACACGGAGGAGAACATAGAACCGTTTGGTGAGGCTGTTCCGGTTAATCTTATTTCTTTTGAAGAGGAATATATCGCACATCTTGAGAAAATAATTGATTTCAAACGAATTGAAGAGGCAAATTTGTATGTCAATTATGATGGACACCACGGCGCTGCCGCACTTGTCGTCAAAACGATTATGAATAAATACCATATCAAAAATACCTCGCTTAATCTCATAAGAGACGTTAATTTTGGCGGATTTATGCCCGATCCGAAGGAAAAATATCTTCCCGAATTAAAGAAATTATGCAAAGAGAACCATTCGATAGGCCTCAGCAACGATGGAGACGGAGACCGCTTTGGGGTGTTTAATGAAAAAGGTGAGTTTGTGAGCGCAAATGAAATAATAGCAATTTTGCTTTTGCACCTCGTAAAAAATAAGGGCTATTCGGGAAAACTTGCAAAAACGGTAGGGGCAAGCTCCATGCTCGATTTAATTGCAAAGAAAACGGGTGTTGACGTTATTTTAACCCCCGTAGGCTTTAAATGGCTCGGCGAAGCAATGCGAAATGAAGATGTCATTATCGCGGGTGAAGAGTCGGGAGGGTTGAGCATAAAAGGTCATATTCCCGAAAAAGACGGAATTTTGGCTGATTACCTTATCTTAGAAGCCATGGCATATTCGGGGAAAAAGCTCTTTGAACTTCAGGAGGAGTTAAGAAATCTTCTCGGAACTGAGTTTTATTCTGACAGGCTCGATTTTTCCTTTTCTTCAAATGACGAACAGCAGAAGGTGTTGGATAAATTTTTAAATCTTAAAGAGTTTTCGGGTAAAACAATTACAGACAGAAATTTTATTGACGGTGCAAAATACATTTTTGATGACGGAAGCTGGATTTTAGTCAGAAAGAGCGGAACAGAGCCGCTTTTGAGAATTTATTTTGAAGCGCAGGATAAAGATACTCTCGATTTTCTTGAAGAAGGTGTTAAGAAATTTGTAGAAGTGAGCTAAATAGCGCAATTCTCTTTCTTTTCGGGTTTTATTTACAGTGGTTGTAAGTATCTGAATAAATTGAACTATGAACAGAGTTAATAAGGTAAACATAGCCTTTGGTGTAAACCCGTCTGAGAAAAACACTCAGGCTGACTCTTCGCAGCCGTTTTATCTGAGTTCGATTTATAAAGATTTTCCGCTTACAGACAATTTTTATTCAAGATTTCAGCAGCCAAAAGAGGATATTAAAGCTAAAAATAAGCTCACCGCAAAAAGAGTTGCACTGACGGCAGGCGGTATTGTTACTGTTATGGCACTTCTGAGCGGTGGTGCTTTCAGCAGAATCTACAGAAGGTCATCCGATTTATATTCTGATTTATCCCAAAAAGTCCAGGCAAGCGAACTTTCAGGTCAGACAAAAACCTTCCTGAGTTCTGTTGAAACAGTGCTCTCACGCGGGTTTAAGAAGGTGCTTGATGTCTTTAAACTCTCCGCAAATACTGTTGCCGTAAGAGACTCGGGTGTTGATAAACTTCTCGAAAAGACAAAACCCACAAGCAGATTTGCAAACTGGTTAAGAAGAGTTTTCGGCAATATTGCAACAAACGAGCTTGACAGAAGATATGACACCGTTGAAAGGACTATGAGACACTTCAGCGCAGAGGTTTCGGATATGGTTTCCTCTTCTCTCTCTGAGGGTGGTGAAAAGTTAGAAAAAGTTATTACCATAAAAGGAAAAAGCCAAACCTTAGGCGAATGGCTCAAAGAACTCGGTTCTGAGGTCATGACTCTCAAATCTGATTATGAAGGCGGATTTTCAAAGGATGCCAGAATTTTAAGAGAAAAATTCAGAGCAAAAGGGCTTTCAGACCTGCCTGAGCGCCAGTGGAACAAAATTGTCGGTGAAGGCGGTGTCTTTAACCTCAAAAAGTATAAAAACTATATAACGGTTGAGCTTACAGAAGATACAAGGGAAGAACTTGCAAAAGAAATTTCTTCTGCCCGCAAACTCTTCACAAATAACGTAAAGCACGAATATAAATCAATTCGCTCCGGGTTAAGAGAACTCTCTGACATCTTAAAAATGGACGATAAAGAAGGCAGAACATGTCTTGCATATCTGCATGACGGTGCGGAAAAATTCAGAAAGTGCCATGGCGCAACAGAAGGCGCTGACAGACAGGCTATTATTAAAGAAATGGGTAAATTCCTCGATGATTTATCCTCCCGTATTACCGAAAACGGTAAATATACCCCCGATAAAGTAAATGTTATCCAAAAAGAGATAGACAGCCTTCGTGAGGTCTTAAACGAATCAGGCATGCAGGCTCAGGGTACTCTTCAGAGAATTTCGACCATACTCAAAGGGTTAAGCAGTTCGGAGCAAGCCCAGAGCATAATTTCCGAAAAAGAGTTTTCACAAATTAAAAAATCAATTCACTCTATGACGGGCAAACTCAATTCAGCCTCTAATTTAGAGATGGATGACTATTTTATTAAAAAAGCTGAAATAAAAATCGGTTCTGCACCGACTGATATGTTCGGCTTGCTAGGTCCTGTCGGACTTGGCGCTTATGCTATTGCGCGCGGAAAGACTAAAGATGAAAAAGTCGAAGCGGCTCTGACTACGGCAATTCCTTTGATAGGCGGTATCGGAACATATATTTTTGGTACGGTCAGAATGTTCAGCGCGCCAAAGAACTTAGTGTTCTCGACTATAACCGGTGCAGCGCTCAACCTGTTAGGTCAGCAGGCTGTTAAGTTATACCGTGCTTATCAGGAAAAACAGTCTCTTGTAAAAGTCGCCCTCAGTTCCTATAAAAATTTAATCGGACAGGATAATAAGATAAACAAATAATGTAAAAATGTGATAAAATATTTTTTATGAGGAAAATATTTTGTCTGTTAATCTTTTTATTTTTGTTTTGTTCATCGGCTCTTTCCTATGAGCTTGATACCTCTTTTGATGACGAGGTCAGAAAACAGTATAATATTGAAGAACTGAACGAGCAAAACGCGGACAGGATAAAACTTCCGAAACTTCCGGACCTGCCTGATGATTCTGATTTTGATGTCCCTAACCCGCCAAAGGCTCAGCCTTCAAATCTTCCTTATTTCCCCGAAAACTATAAGGGCGAGGTGAAAATATTAAAGAGCGGTCTGAGGTTCTTTGTTGCAAATGCCCAGCCCTTATCCGACAGATATAAAGAAGGGAGCACCGTAACCTTTTCAAACCTTGAAGAGGTGAATTTTAACGGTATAACTATCCCTCAGGGGGCAGTGTTCAGAGGAAAAATTTCAGAGGCTCATCTTCCTCAGATGACCGGAAACGGCGGGCTTGTCAGGGTTGAAATAGATGAACTTGCGTATAAAGGAAATCTCTATAAAATATCAGCATCTGTTGTGAAAATTGACGATAAAAGAGCTTTTGGGGGCAAGGTTAAGGGAAAAAGACAGTACGTTTCAAACCTCAAAAAATCAAACAGCAGGGGGGTAAAATTCAACAGAAAAATGGTTAAGGCGGCTAAAAAAGTGGAAAGATACCCCGTTGTCGGAATTTTGGGTGTCGTACCAAGAGCGGTCGGCGTTGTTACCTTAGGCGCAAACGGTGCAATTTCCCCTATAAGCGCATCTTTTAAACGGGGTAAGCATGCCTTTATTCAGAAGGGAACTGTCTTTGAAATTAAATTAACCAAAGATGTAAAATTAAAAGCATGATTTCTTGATTATCCTCTTCTTTTGTTTTATTGTTTTTTTGTAGATTTATTATTAATTTTTCAGAGGTAAAAAATGCTGAGAGCGGGAATTGTAGGACTTCCAAACGTCGGTAAATCGACTTTATTTAATGCGCTGACTTCATCATATAACGCAGAGAGCGCAAACTATCCGTTTTGCACAATAGAGCCGAATGTCGGTGTCGTTCAGGTTCCTGACGAAAGGCTTTATATATTAAAAGATTTAGTTAAAACAAATGTCGTAATTCCGACAGCTATTGAGTTTGTTGATATTGCAGGGCTTGTTAAAGGTGCAAGCAAAGGGGAAGGTTTAGGAAACCAGTTTTTGCACAATATAAGAGAAGTTGATGCTATTATTCAGGTGGTAAGGTGTTTTGATGATGAAAACACAGTCCACGTTGAAGGTAAGGTTGATCCTATCTCTGATATTGAAACCATAAACACAGAGTTGGCTCTTGCGGATATGGCATCAATCGAAAAAAGGCTCGAAAGACTCTCTAAACAGATTAAAACAAACGATAAACAGGCTGTAATTGAATATAATGTTTTAAAGAAGATTAATGAGCTTCTTGAAAGGGCATCTTTTATTAACGTAAATGATTATTTTAAAGATGAAGAACTTGAGTTTGCAAAACATTGTCAGCTGATGAGCACAAAACCCGTAATTTATGCCGCGAATGTCTCAGAGGCTGATTTAAAGAACGGAAATGCTTATGTTGATAAGGTCAGAGAGTATGCTTCAAAGCATGGCGCCGAGGTCGTAGTTATTTCGGCTAAAATAGAAGCCGAACTTGTTGCGCTTGATAAAGAAGAGGCAAAAGCCTATCTGAATGATTTAGGTGTTGAAAATTCAGGGATAGAGAGGATGATTAAGTCCGTTTATCACCTTTTGAACCTCAGAACTTTTATAACGGCAGGGGAAAAAGAAGTGCATGCCTGGACAATTACGGCAGGCGCAAAAGCTCCCCAGGCTGCGGGGGTAATTCATACCGATTTTGAAAAAGGGTTTATCAGAGCGGAAATCACCGCTTATGATGATTTTGTTGCCTGCGGCTCTTATGTTGCGGCAAGAGAAAAAGGTCTGACAAGACTTGAGGGAAAAGACTATGTCGTTCAGGACGGTGATCTTGTTCACTTCAGATTTAATGTGTAGTTAAGAGATTTTTAAATGAAAAAAGGTTTAATAAAGTTTTTAATATTTGTGGTTATAATCTGCGCGGCAGGGTATTCCGTTTTAAAGTATAACGACAAAATTTCTGCCGATAACCCCAGATTATGCAGACAGGGGATAGAGTTCTTTAATCAGGGTGATTATCAGAACGCATATTATAATTTTTCAAAGGTAAACAGGTTTTCACCGCTTCACAGTCTTGCAATTTTAAGACAGGCGCAGTGTGCGGACAGGCTTTTGAATTATGAAACCGCAGAGGAAAAATATAAAACTTTTCTTGAAATGTCGCCAAAATCGATTTTTTATTCTTCTGCTACCTATAACCTCGCAAAGGTTTTGTTCTATGAAAAGAAATATGATGAGGCAAAAGAGGTATTTTTATCTTTATATAACTCCTCCAATAAAAATGATTATTCGGTCGGTGCAAGATATTTTCTCGGGCTTATTGAAAAAAATAACGATAAAAATTTGGCGAAGAAGTATTTTCTTGAATACATAGACGGCATGCCGAACGGAAAAAATTCTCTTAACAGCGCGGAGGAACTCTCTCAGTTCGGGAATGAACTCACGGCTGATGAGGATTTCGCGGTAGGAAAAGTGTATTTTTATAATAAAAAGTTTGATAAGGCGCTTTCTTATTTCTATAAAGTTCCCATTGAAAAGTCCTGGGCATATCTTGCGGTTTCAAATATGAACCTTGATAATAAGACGATTGCGAAAAAGCAAATAGAGACTGGTATTGAAAAATACACCTCTGATGTTGATAACGATATTCTTGAAAGAGTTTATAATCTCTATGCTGATACCTTCCCGAAACGTCCCAAACAGGAAACCTGGAGGAATATTTTAAATAAGGTTTCCGAGTTTAAGGCAAAAGGTGAGGATTTTGTTCTCTTTAAATATGCGCAGACACTGAGCGGCGAGAGTGCAATCGTTGTTTATAACAGACTTTCAAAAGATTACCCTAAGAGTGATTATGCCCCTGAGGCGATTTGGCAGGAGTTTTGGTATCACTATAACAAAAAGAACTATTCAAAAGCAAAGGCTATAGGTGAAAAGTTTTTGAAGGACTACCCTAAAAGCACAGCAGTTCCGCGTCAGATGTACTGGCTCGGAAAAATTGCCTTAAAAAATAATGATAAACAGGCGGCTAACGGATATTTCTCAAAGATTATGAACTTTTACCCGGATAACTATTATGCCTTCAGAACCTATACCCTCTCGCATAACCTTAAAAATGCCTGGAGGGTTGACGATAACAGACAAATTCCCTCAAAACCCTATGAAATTGACTTTCCCATAAGTTATTCAAACATTGATATTAAAGATTTAAAACTCATAAATACCCTGCTTGAGCTCGGGGATACCGAGGTTTGGGTTGAAGCTGATTTCGGGAATAAAATTGTTGAAAGCTGGTTTGCACTAAAACGCGGTCAAATTCAGCGCTCTATGGTGCTTGCAAGAGACGGCATTGAAGAAATGCCCGTTAAACCTCATTTTGACAATGTTGTTTATTTGCTGGCTTATCCTAAATACTTTGTTGATGATATTAATTCTTCCTCAAAAGAATTTGGGCTCAGTCCTTTTCTTGTTATGTCTTTAATAAGAGAGGAGAGTTATTTTAACCCTGAAGCAAAGAGTTCATCGGGTGCGCTCGGGCTTATGCAGTTAATGCCTATGACGGCTGATTTCGTTGCTAAAAAGTATAATCTTCCTGAGCCTTCAGGACAGAATTTATCGGAGCCGAAATCAAATATTTCTTATGGCTGCGGCTATTTGAGATTTTTGGATGAGCATTTTAACGAAAATGATTTACTCTCTGTAATCGCTTATAACGCAGGCAACGGCTCCGTTAAGAAGTGGGTTGAAAACGCAAAATACTCTGATTTTGATGAGTTTATAGAAAATATTCCCTATACGGAATCAAGAGACTATATCAAAAAAGTTTACCGCTCATATTGGAATTATACGAATATTTACAGATAACATTATAGTAGGGTAGACTTTAGTCTACCGATTATAAAAACGTAAGTTGGGCATTCCTGCCCAACACTAAAAATGTTAAAAATTTACAAAATTGGGAGCGGATTTTGGCTAGGGCGGAGTCGAGGACAGAATGTCCGAGCGAGCCCGTGTGTTCGAGAAAATTGTCGGAGCGATTGAAAATCGAAGATTTTCAAAAGCGGAGTACTCAATTTTCGAGTTGCCAATAATCCAAGA
>JAFXYZ010000049.1 GCA_017541465.1 bacterium
CAGAATGTCCGAGCGAGCCCGTGTGTTCGAGAAAATTGTCGGAGCGATTGAAAATCGAAGATTTTCAAAAGCGGAGTACACAATTTTCGAGTTGCCAATAATCCAAGATGTTAAAAATTAAGAAATTGTGGTATTATAAATTTAATCAGAGAATTAAGAGAGGTTTTTATATGTTTAACTTAAAAAATAAACTCGTTCCTACCCCCCCCCTACTTCTTTTGGAAAAGAAGTAGGCAAGAAAACTTTCGTAGTTTTTCAAGTTCTATCAAAAAATTCCTAAATCATTGTGATAGCAAAAATAGTGGTTTCACCTTAGCAGAAGTATTAATAACTCTTGTAATAATTGGTGTAATCGCCGCAATAACCGTTCCGACTTTGATTACTAAATATCAGAAAGAACAAACTGCAACAAAATTGAAGAAAATATACTCAACATATGCTCAAGCAATTAATAGGGCAAATATTGATTATGGAGATATATCGAGTTGGGATTTAACAGGTTACACAACAGAAGAAAGAACTGAAAAATTTGCGGAAAAATATTTATTTCCGTATGTTCAAGTTATAAAAAAATGTATTCCTACATCAAATGAATGTTGGTCGGATACAGTCTATTCTCCAAATGGTAATATTGATAACCAATTTACAAATTTATTACAAACACACACCTCTGCTGTTTTGAATGATGGGAGTTGTATATATTTATGGGCAGGTGGAGATTCTTCCCATGTTTGGCTTATTACGGATATAAACTGCCAAAGAAAGCCCAACAAAATTGGTCGAGATATTTTTAATTTCTTATTAAGATTTGAAGATACCGAAACTACAAAAAGCGGGTATAAACCAGTTGGCTTGCATGATATACCGATGTTGACAAGAGACGAAATAAAAGAAAATTGTTCAACAACGGGTGTATATTGTGCAGCATTAATTGCCATTGACGGCTGGCAAATCAAAGACGATTATCCGTGGTAGTTTAAATGGTGCAAAAAATTGCTCACTCTTTTTTTGTGAGTTCATAGTAGGGTAGACTTTAGTCTACCGATTATAGAATTGCCTGACAAAAATTAAAAAGAAGGTGGAAAAAATTGCCCGTTTAAAGTATAATTGATAAAAACAAAGGGCGAAAAATGGCAGGCAAACTATTCATAATTGCAGGTTGTTCGGGTGTCGGAAAAGGCACTCTGATTAAAGAGTTTTTAAAGAAAAACAATGATATTATCTTTTCTGTTTCTTATACAACCCGTCAGCCCCGCCCGGGTGAAGAGAACGGAGTTAATTATTTTTTCATCTCTAAAAGTGAGTTTGAAGAAATGATAAAACACGACGGTTTCATTGAGCACGCCGAGTTTAGCGGCAACTACTACGGAACGGGCAAAGCATTTATTGAAAAGAAACTTGCCAAAGGTCAGAATGTCCTTCTGGAAATTGAGGTTAAGGGCTGCCGTCAGGTTAAATCAAAGATACCTGATGCTGTTTCAATATTTATTCTTCCGCCTTCCCTTGATGAACTTGAACACCGCCTGAGAGGAAGAAATACAGAGAGCGAAGAGGTTATTGAGCGCAGGCTTTCCATCGCAAAAAGCGAGCTTGAAGAGAGCAAACATTTTGACTATTGTGTTGTAAATGATAACATTGAAAATGCACTCTCTGAGATGCAAAAGATTTATGAGTCAAAGAAGGGATAATTCATGCTTTTTGAGGGCAAAACTGTATTAATAGGTATAACGGGCGCTATTGCGGCATATAAAATCCCCGAACTTATCAGAATGTTCAAAAGAGAAGGGGCAAACGTTAAAGTAATCGTAACAAAAAATGCGCTTGAATTTACGACAGAGGTTACTTTGCGCTCTCTGTCGCAAAACGAAGTAAACTTTGAACAGTTTGAGGTGGAGGACTATAAGCCAGAACACATCGCGCTCACACAGGAAGCCGATATATTTTTAATTGCCCCGATAACGGCAAACACAATAGGAAAAATCGCAAACGGCATCTGCGATAACCTTCTGACTTCGGTTGCCTGCGCGTTTCAAAAACCGATGGTAATTGCGCCCTGTATGAATACGGGGATGTGGGAAAGCGCCGGGGTTCAGGATAATATTTCGCTCCTCAAAAAAAGAGGGGTAGTTGTTATTGAGCCTGAGAGCGGTTTTCTTGCTTGCGGAGATAACGGAAAAGGAAGGCTTGCAGGTTTAGACGTTATTTTTGAAACCGTTAAAAATATTCTTTTGCCCGAACAATTTTTGAAGGGTAAAAAAGTCGTAATCACCTCTGGCGGTACAAAAGAAGATATTGATGCGGTCAGATACATAGGAAACTACAGTTCAGGCAAGATGGGGCTTGCGCTTTCAAAGAGCGCTCAAAAGTTTGGGGCTGATGTAACCCTTATAACATCTGTTCCTGTCTCTGATTTCAGCGGAAAAATCATAAACGTTAAAAGCGCCGATGAGATGCTCTCTGCCGTAAGAGAAGAGTTTAAAACCTCTGATATTCTGATTATGGCGGCTGCGGTTTCAGATTACAGGGTTAAAAATAAGCAAAACGGTAAAATTAAAAAGACAGGGGAAAATCTTATCCTTGAACTCGTTGAAAACCCTGATATTTTAAAATTAATGAGTGAAGAGAAGAAGGAAAATCAGACTGTCATCGGCTTTTGCGCGGAAAGTGATGACTTAATCGAAAACGCAAAGAAGAAAATTGACACCAAAAACTGTGATTATATAATTGCAAACGATATTTCAGCCAAAAACTCGGGATTTTCTTCTGACTACAACGAAGTTTATATTGTTGACAGAAAAAAGGGTGTTGAAAAAATCGCAAGAGGGTTAAAAACTGAAATAGCGGATAAAATTTTCGAGAGGATTTTTAATGAAAATCAGGGAAATAATTGATATTATTGAACAATTTGCGCCCTCAGATGAGGCTGACGAATGGGATAATTCGGGCTGGCAGATTGAGCCGTTTGAAGAAGAGACAAATAAGATACTCTGCGCGCTTGATGTGAACGAAAATACTGTTGAGCAGGCGGTTCAGAGTGGCTGCGGGCTTATTCTCTCCCACCATCCCGTGTTCTTTTCACCGATAAAATCAATTACTCCTTCATTTATAACAAAGGCAATTCAGCATAAAATCGCGATATACAGCGCTCACACGAACCTCGATAAAGCAAAGGGCGGGGTGAATGAGTGCTTTGCCGAGCTTTGCGGTTTTCCCGATATTGAATATTTAATGGATTTTGTAAAATATAAAAAAACAGATAAACCCGAAGATATGAAGGCTTTAATCGAGCGGTTAAAGATAGTTTTCGGAATTTCTCAGCTCAAAATCGCGAATTTAAACAAGGCTCAGTTTAACTCTGTTGCGTTTTGCTCGGGCGCAGGTGATGAATTCATCGAAATTCTTGATGAAAGCGGAATTGATGTTTATATAACCGCCGACATTAAATACCACAGAGCGCAGGCAGCAAAGAGAATGACGATAATTGACATCGGGCATTTTAACTCTGAAAGATGCGCCGTTCAGCTGTTTAAGAAAATTCTTTTTGGTTGCCCCGTTGAAATCGTTGAAGCAAAGGAAAAAGATGTTTTTGAATATATTTAAGACATTTTTAATTTTTTCCTTGCTTTTTTCTTCTGCTTTTGCGCAGGGTATAATCTTTAAACTTCCTGACGGTTGGGAAAAGAACGAAGCGAAAAGCGAAAAAGGCTCTGTTTTGGTCTTTACCCCGAAGGGTTCAGAGGCTGAATCTTTAAAGGTCAGGGTGGAAACCCTGGACATCGGCGCTGATAAACTATTATGGAATAATCTGATTGAAATTAAGAAAAAATATTCTGATTTTAAATATTATAAACCTCTCTATACCCAAAATGAATCTATGGGGCTTGGCTGCAGCATTGAGGGCAGTTTTTGTCTTGTGCAGAGGATAGAAAAAGAAGGGAAAAAATTATATATTTATTCTTATAAGAATACTAAACCCCACTATTCGCAAGGGTTTTTCGGGAAATGGACAAACATTTGCGCGCAGATACGAAGCGAAAACAAACTTCCGCTTCTTGAAAATGAGGAGTTTTTTGAGCTGTGAACATAACGGGCGGAAGATTAAATTCAAGAATAATTAAGGTTATAGACCGGGCAAACATCAAGCCGACCTTATCAAAAGTCCGTCAGGGTATATTTAATTCCCTCTCAACGATGATGGATTTTGAAGGAAAAATGTTTCTTGATATGTTTTCGGGCAGCGGTATTATGTCGTTTGAGGCATATTCGAGAGGGTTTAAGGTCTTTGGGTTTGAAAAAGACAAGCTCTCTTTTCTTGAAATACGGAAAAATGCCAAAATTTTGGGGGTTGAAGGGGTGTTTTTAAACGGAAATGCGGTTAAATTGCTCTCTAAAATTTTCGAAACCTTTGATGTTATTTATCTTGATCCTCCTTATGACTCAGAATTATACGAAAAATCGCTCAATATAATCAAAACAGAGAATAAGTTAAACGAAGGCGGGATTGTTATTTTAGAGAGAAAAGAAGAAAAAACAGTTAATCTTGATGGCTTTTCTCTCATCAAATCGAAGCAGTATGCCGATAAAATCATTGATTTTTTAAAGGTTGGTTAAGTTTTTTGATAAACTCCGTTGCTTCTTTTTTTGTGGTTACTTCGCCTGAAATCTGCGCTTCTTTGAGCTCTGAGATAATTCGTCCGAGCTCTTTTCCCCGTTCGATATTCAGAATTTCCATAATCTCAAAGCCGTCGAGGAGTTTTTCTAAGGGTTTTATTTCCTCTTTTGATTTAAGATAAGAAGTTTTGAGCTCTTCTAATTTTTCAAGATTATTTTTAACCATTTCCTCGCTGACGGCTTCCCCTCTTGCGCTCAGCCTGTCGGCTCTTGCTATTTTAATTAAATCAAGGGTGAAGCCCTCTGTTTTCCTGAAAAATCTCATAGTTGTTTTTTCGTTCCGCTCGCTGTCATGGACAAGTGCAGAAGGGTAAATGTGGTATTTTATTATGCTTTTTATGTAATCTATCTGCTTTTTAGAGAATTTATACTCTTTTAATATCGGAATAATGAGCTTTGAGCCGACATCATCATGCTTAATAAACCGATGCCGTCCTGTTTCGGGTTCAATAGTCCAGGTTGAGGGCTTTCCGATGTCGTGGAAAAATGCAGCAAATTTAAGGTGCGAAATTCTGTTGGTTGCGCCAAAATCTGTCTGAGAGAAATAATCTCTGATTTCTTGGCTCTCTTCTTTTATGTGTTTTTCAATCTGGCTGACGGTTTCAATTAAGTGGTGGAATAAATCGAGGTGGTGATGAGTGTTCGGGGGAATTTTTTTTATTTCTTTTAAATAAGGGAACAGAAACTCCAGCATCCCCGTTTCGTCCATTTTTAAAAGTGTCTGCGCGCTGTAATCACCCTCAAAGAGCTTCATAATCTCTGTATTTATTCTCTCTTTTGAACAGGTTGCAATTCTTTTGTGGTTTAGTTTTATGTAATCAAAAAGCTCATCTGAAGCGCTGAAGCCTGTTTTTGAGATGAAACGGAATAATCTCAGCATACGAAGAGAGTCATCGACAAAATTTTGCTTATCAATTTCTCTTATTCTTTTGTTTTTTATATCCTCTATTCCGCCCGTTAAATCAATGATTTTTTCGTTTTTAAGGTCGTAAGCGATAGCATTTATGGTAAAATCGCGCCTTTTAATATCCTCTTCAAAGCTGTTATTGAGCATTTTAGCAATATCAATATAATTGATTTTATCTTTAAAGATGAGCCTGTAGATTTGATTTTCCTCATCGAGCGGAACGAAATATAACCCTAATTTTTTCGCGATTTCTTCGGCTTTTTCCCTTGTATTATCTGATTTTATTATTATATCTCTGTCTGCGCTCTTAGTGCCGTAAATAATCAAATCTCTTATATAACCGCCAACAAGACAGGCTTCAGTGCCCTCTAAAAGAGGGATAATTTGGTTTAAAATATCGTCTTTTTTTATTGCATCAATATATTCCATAATCCCTCAAAGTGTTTATGACGGTTGAAAGCGAAACAGCGCAGGCGGTATCTGCCCTTAAAATCAAATTGCCAAGTGTTAACAGAGGTAATTTTTTTTCTTTAAAGAAATCAAATTCCCTTTCCGAAAATCCGCCTTCGCAACCTATGATGACAAGCACTGAGCCTTTAATTTCGGGCTTTTTTTCTTTTAAATATTCGCTGAAGGTTAAATCAGCATATTTTTCCGCGAAGACAAAAACATTATCGTATTCTTTTATTACTTTTTCAAGGTTTGAGAGCTCTTTAACCTTCGGAATGTCAGCTCTTTCACATTGTTTGACACTTTCAATGGCGATTTTTTGCCATTTGTCGGTTTTTCCTTTTATAAAATCTTCCTTCAGAGCGCAGTTGTCGGTATAGAGCGGGATAATTTCCTTAACCCCCAGTTCTGTTGCCTTCTGAATTGCGCTTCCCTGCGCATCCTGTTTCAGTACACTTTGCGCCAGGGCAAGATGAAAATTGAGTTTCCTGTTTGATTTATACTGGTTTTTTATCTCAAAAACCGCCTCTTTTGAGCTGAAATTTTTGGAAATGGTTTCATACTGAATTTCGTTTTCGTCAAGAAACAGGACTTTTTCCCCTGCTCTCAGCCTTAAAGACCTCGTCAGGTGGTTAAAAAGCTCTTTTTCTTCTATAACGATTTCCCCATCTTTAATACATTCAGAGTTTATTAAAAAATGCGGCATACAAAACTCCAGCACTGCTCACAATTTAATCATACAACTAACGGAAAATTTTGTCATTCTCTCAGAATATTTTGGTTAATCCTGTATAAAAGAGGAATATAAATCCCTATACTGATTTTTTATGGCATCTAAAGTCGCATTATTGCAGTATTTAATATTCAGACTTCTTGCTTTGTTTATAAAAAATTTAACTGTATTTAAAATTTGCGAGATGTCTTTTGGGTTATTATGTTCGATAAACCAATTTGTTTCAATATCCAGTCTTATAAGTTTGACATTATATTTGATAATTTGATTAAAAAATTCTTCAATGTTTTCTTCTGAATCATTAATCTTCGGAATAATAATATATTTAACCTGTACCTGAGTTTTTATTTGATTTTGGGCATTATTATATTTTTCAATATTTCCCCAGACTTCATCAAATTTATCGGTTAATTTTATCTTTTTATATAATTCTCTGTTTCCCGAATCGGGAGATATAACCAGCTCGCAGCAGTCTGATTTTAAAGCTCGTTCTATGGCGGAGGAATATTTTATTCCCGAGGAATGAATTTTAATATTCTTAAAGTTCTTATCCAGAAGATAATTCATAATATCCTCAAATTCCCTCATCAGAGTCGGTTCTCCGCCGCCAAATTCAATTTCGCATTCCGGAGTAATCATATCTTTGTTTATTGCTTTTTTGAAAAATTCAAATATCGGAATGTCAGGTCTTTTGTTTAGCATTTTCCTTTTTTCCGGTGTTGTACAATATATACAGCAGGAATTGCAGGCAGTATTTGTTCCGATTGCTATTTTTCTTATTTTATTATCGGGAATCCAAAATTTTTTTTCCAAAGAAAAACACCCTAAGCAACGATTATTTATAATTCCTCTTCTTTGTTGTTTTCTTATTAATTGTTTTTTATTAAAAAAATCTTTAAAATTATAGGTCAGATTAGCATTTGGCAGCGAAACAGGAAAATCATTTTCGTGAGAATGGGAAAACATACAACAATGATACAGTCCGTTAAAAGAAAAGTATATGCCGTATTCGAGCCAACTGCAGCTTAAATATTCTTTATTCTTATTAAACCAGTGAAACATAACCTCTTATTATATAACAAAGCCTCTAAAAAACAAAATTATTATTAAATTAATAAATCATGAAGTTATTGTTGATTTTGAAATATGTCAATGTAATAATTATTAAATATTGTTTTAAAGAATTTAAAGAAAAAAGGAGTTACGATGGTTGAAGAAAAAAGCATCAATCTGACTAAAGTCGATGAAATTATCAACTCCTATGAAGGTAAAAAGACTAACCTCATCGCAATTTTGCAGAAGGTTCAGGAACTTTACAGCTATCTTCCGATGGAAGCTATGACCTACATAGGAACGAAGATGGAAGGACTTTCGCCCGCAACTGTTTATGGTGTTGCAACTTTTTATGCACAGTTTTCGTTAGAGCCGAAAGGCAAATACGTTATCAAAATGTGCGATGGAACGGCATGCCACGTCAGAGGTTCAATGCCTGTTTATAACTCGGTTATTTCACGTTTTAATCTTAAAAATGGCAAATATACAACTGAAGACGGAATGTTTTCCGTTGAAACAGTCAGCTGCCTCGGAGCATGCGGTCTTGCACCGGTTGTTGTTATCAATGAACAGGTTTATCCCAAGATGACAACGGATGCTATGAAGGTTATTCTCGATGACATTATTAAGCAGGAAAGGGAATAAGAATGGCAACATTGAATATAGATATAGAAAAAGAACAACAAAGAGTTCAGTCTGAACTTGAAAAGCAAGGCTTGAGAGTCCTTGTTTGTGCAGGTACGGGCTGTGTTGCAAACGGTGCGCTCGAAGTTATCAAAAAATTTGAAGAATTTGGCGTTAAAACAGGCGTTATGAGCGCTCAGGACAAAATAACAATTATCCCGACAGGCTGCCACGGTTTTTGTGAACAGGGCGTTTTGGTCGGCATTCCCAAACTTAAAACAACTTATGTAAAAGTTAAAGTTGAAGATGTTGAAGAAATTGTTGAGAGCCACATAAAAGGCGGTAAGGTAGTTGAAAGACTTCTCTACGTTGACCCTAAAACAAAAGAACGTATTCAATATGACGAGGACATTAATTTTTATAAGAAACAAACAAGAACGGCACTCGCTAACTGCGGTAACATAGACGCGGAAAGCCTCGATGAAGCTCTTGCGGTTCACGGATATGAAGCCCTGGCTAAGGTTTTAATCCAGAATGATCCCAACGCTGTTATCGATACTATCCTCAAGTCAGGTTTGAAAGGCAGAGGCGGTGCAGGTTTCCCGACAGGTTTAAAATGGAAATTTGCTGCAGCTAACAGAGGCGGCAAATCATATATGATTTGTAATGGTGACGAAGGCGATCCCGGTGCGTTTATGGACAGAAGTGTTATGGAGGGCGATCCTCATAAACTTCTCGAAGGTATGGCAATTGCCGCTTTCGCAATCGGTGCGGATGAAGGTTATATCTACGTTCGTGCGGAATACCCGCTTGCAATTAAGAGATTAAGAAAAGCCATTAAAGAAGCCGAAGAAAGAAATTATCTCGGTAAAAATATAATGGGCAGCGACTTCTCTTTTGAAATCCACATCAAAGAAGGCGCAGGCGCATTTGTTTGCGGTGAAGAAACCGCATTAATGGCATCAATTGAAGGCGAAAGAGGTATGCCAAGACCAAAACCGCCATTCCCTGCCAACAAGGGTTTATTTGGCAGACCTACTGTTATCAACAACGTTGAAACCCTTGCAAATGTACCCGTTATTATCAGAAAAGGCGCTGACTGGTTCAGCTCAATGGGTACTGAAAATGCAAAAGGTACAAAGACCTTCGCTTTAACTGGTGAAGTAAACAACACAGGCTTAATCGAAGTTCCTATGGGTACTACTTTAAGAGAAATTATTTTTGACATCGGCGGTGGTATCAGAAACGGCAAGAAATTTAAGGCTGTTCAAATCGGCGGACCTTCAGGCGGTTGTTTAACGGAAGAACATCTTGATGTTCCGATGGACTATGATAACCTCGCTAAAGTCGGTGCAATGGTCGGTTCAGGCGGACTTGTTGTTATGAACGAAGATACCTGTATCGTAGAAGTTGCAAGATTCTTTATGAACTTTACCCAAAACGAATCCTGCGGTAAGTGCGTACCCTGCAGAGAAGGTACAAAGAACCTTCTTCACATTCTTCAGAAGATTGTTAAAGGTCGGGGAACCGAAGAAGATATAGAAACACTTGAAGAACTTTCAGCCGCTATCAAAGACGGAGCTCTTTGCGCGCTCGGTAAAACAGCACCAAACCCTGTTTTATCAACTTTGAAATACTTCAAAGATGAATATATGGCTCATATCAGAGATAAAAAATGTCCTGCAGGAGTTTGCAGCGCGTTGAAACAATATACAATCGATGAAACTCTCTGCAAGGGCTGTACAAAATGTGCAAGAAACTGCCCTGTCGGAGCTATCGAAGGAACAGTTAAAAATCCGCACAAGATTGACCAATCGAAATGTATTAAATGCGGAGCTTGTTACGATGCTTGTCCGTTTAAGGCAATTAAGAAAGGTTAGGCAATATGACAAATACACTATTTATAAACGGAAAAGAAGTTGAGTTCACAAACGAACCGAATTTACTTGAAGTTATCAGAAAAGCAGGATTTCAGGTTCCGACACTTTGCTACCGCCCCGATTTAACTCAGTTCGGCGCTTGCAGAATGTGTGTGGTTGAAATCAAATACCCTAACGGCAGAGTTATGATTAACTCCTCCTGCACAACACCTCCCGAGGCAGGTACTCAGGTGTTTACAAATACCGACAGGGTAAGAAAAATCAGAAAGACAGTTCTCGAACTTCTGCTCGCAAACCACGACAGAGAATGTACAACCTGCGAACGTTCGGGCAGCTGCGAACTTCAGAAATATTCAAAAGAATATGACATTAAAGACATTAAATACGTTAAAAAGAGACCTGAGGAATACCTCCCGATAGACAGAGGCAACCCGGCACTCGTCAGAGATCCCAACAAATGTATTCTCTGCGGTGCCTGCGTGAGAGCATGCTCAGAGTTTCAGGGACACTCGGTTTTGGGCTTCGCTAACAGAGGTTCTAAAACAAGAGTTCAGCCTTTAAACGGTATGGCACTGGACAAAGTTGACTGCGTCTTCTGTGGTCAGTGTAAGGCTGTTTGTCCGACAGGCGCTATCACAATCAATAACGAAATTGACGGTGTATGGAAAGCTCTCAATAACCCCGAAAAGAAGGTTGTTGTTCAGGTTGCTCCCGCTGTTCGTGTCGCGATAGGTGAAATGTTCGGCATGCCCGTTGGTACTAACGTAATCGGCAAACTCTACAGTGCTATGAGAAAACTCGGGTTTGATCAGGTTTTCGATACAAACTTCACTGCTGATTTAACAATTATGGAAGAAGCAAATGAGTTTATCGAAAGATTTAAAAAGGGTGAAAACCTTCCGCTCTTTACTTCATGCTGCCAGGCATGGGTAAGATACGTTGAAACTCAGCATCCTGAACTCATTAATCACCTTTCAAGCTGCAAATCACCTCAGTCAATGATGTCATCAATTATCAAAGATATGCTTCCAAAGACTAAGGCAGCAGAAGGCTATACAAAAGACAACATCGTCGTTGTTTCCGTAATGCCATGCTCTGCGAAGAAGGCAGAGATTAAACGTCCTCAGCTTATGACAAACGGACAGTATGACACAGACTTCATTCTGACAACTCAGGAATTTGCACACCTCATCAAGTCCGCAGGTCTTGACCTTAAAGATATGGAAGAAGCTGAAGCAGATTCACCGTTTGGGGAATATACCGGAGCAGGTACAATCTTCGGTGCATCAGGCGGTGTTGCCGAGGCTGCAGTCAGAACGGCATACAATATGCTGACAGGTGAAAATCTTACAAACCTTGACATTGAAACAATGAGAGGTGTTGATAAGAACTCTAAGGTTAAAGATACCGTTCTTGATATTAAAGGCACAAAAGTCAAAGTCAGAGTTGTTTCAACTCTGAAGGAAGCTGAAAATTCACTTCAGGAAATATTAAACGGCACTGCTGATTTCCACATTCTTGAAGTTATGGCCTGCTTAGGCGGTTGTGTTAACGGCGGCGGTCAGCCTATCAGCTGCAACGATGCAACGATTAAGGTTAAACGCGCGCAGGCATTATACACTGAAGATAAAGAGCTGACACTGAGAAACTCTCACGACAACCCTGACATCAAGAAATTGTATAATGAATATCTTGAAAAGCCCGGTTCACACAAGGCACATGAACTTTTGCACACTTCCTACAGCGATTTGTTCAAGGGTTCATATAAAGACTTAAAATAATAGTTTAAGTTAATAACTCAAAAGAGGGAATTAAATCTTCCCTCTTTTTTGTTGCCTGTAAATAAAAACAAAGGCTGATTTTTGGTCAGCCTCTGTTTGTTATTATATTTTTCCGTTTGTATTAAAGTGTAGGAGCATCTTCTGCTTCAACGCTGTCGCCTGTTGCTTCGCTGCAGCCTGCGCCACTGTCGCTTGATGAC
>JAFXYZ010000050.1 GCA_017541465.1 bacterium
AGAGTTTTCCGAAGGCGGTCTTGTGTATATAGACTATAGCGGTGATACCACTTTCAAAGACCGTTTCAGACGTCTGTTCAAGATTATGGTTACAAGGAACAGCGAAAGGTTTTTGAACGGCGAAGAAAAAAACCACTCGCTTTTGGCTGACTTCTACGTGGTTGACTTGAAGGAAAAGATGGTTTACATATTAAGCTTTCAAGACCCGATTTTCGTATCAAGCGAGAACAATGAACTAAGCATGGCGGTAAAAGACGAAGATTTCATCTTTGCAAAAGAAACCTTGGAGATAGAAGAAATAGAATATGAGATGTCGCTTGATGAAGAAAATGAAGTAGATGAAGAACAGGAAGAAAAGATAGAAAAGGGCGATTTATTGAGCAACGATGACATACTTGACACGTCAAATTACATCGAATTTTAATCAAACCGCATCTCATCCTATAACTTGTTACAGGATGAGATTTAAGACATGATTTTTAATGACAGGAACAGGACATAAGAATTAAGCTTTAGGAAAGTAAGGACAAGGAGAAAAGGCTATGTTAGAGCATACAGCCGACTTAATATTCAGCATAGATAAAGGTCGGAGCGGAGCATCAATGAACAAATCGGCTAAGGAGATAGATAAAGCCATAGACGATATGTTTACCAAAATGCACACCGACATGAATCAAGACTTATCGCAGAAGTATATACGTGGCGGTTTTACCGATGAAAGCTATATGCTTACTTTTATCGACTATGCGAAAGACCATAATGCCGATGGTATCTGTTGGTCTCCGTCTGCCTACGGCGACACTAACCAAAAGCTTTTTGAAGTTCCCGAAACGCTGAAAGTGAACGGCGTTGAAATGTCTGGAAAAGATTTTCTAAAACAGTTTGAAACCGAAAGCAACATAAGGATAGAAAATCAGAATCACGAATACGGATATAACAGATATGGCGAGCAGGCGGGAAAAGAAGTAAAAAATGAATTTGGATATTACGGCTTGGCAGCGGCACAGGCAGCGGATGTTGTATTGGGCGAAGCGGTACAGTATGCTTCAAGACTTATAAGAAGCGGTAAGACATCTGTTAGGGAAACCGAAGGCATACAGGTAGCAAGAATTGTAAATGGCACAGATGTATATGTCGGCGGCACTCTTGTAACCGATGAAAGCGTAAGGAATAAAATCCTTAAACAGTACGAAAAAAAAATAGAAACATCGGAAAAGGTCATAACCAAGTACGATGAAAAAGGTATCATACATCGCATAACACATGAAACATCTTACGAAAATGCCGTAAAAATCAAAGAAAACGTCTACGACATGGAATTTAAGGTAGATGCAGGCGTTGTCGAAAAAGTAGAAAATCAAGAAATGGCTAACGTCATTACGAGAATGGGCGAAGCGTCTACTGTCTTACAGGAGATAAACAGGCTTTATGGCGTAAGTGACAGAACCCTTATGCTTGATGGAAGCAACGAAGAATATGTTGACTTCATCGACAGCTTGCAGAACAGAAGCCTTAATACTGTTAATGTAGCCAATAAGCTTGCCGAAAGGGATAATCTTCCCGAAATGCAGGGCAAAGATGGAAATGTATATCACTATATAACATTGTCCTACAGGGAGCGGGCAGACCTTGTTAACGATGCACAGGCGGCATTAAAGCAGGCAGAAGATACTTATAACAATTTAAAGAGCGTCCACAAGGCAAAAGTGGAAGAAATAAAAGTCCTTGAAAGAAACGTACAGAAGATAGACGGCTTTAAGTACGAAGAAAAATTAAAAGCTGCGAGAGAAGAAGAAAAAAGATTACAGGATGATATAGTAAAGCAGGAAGAACGCATTGACAAAGCAAAGCGTTTCATCGGAGCTTTTAAACTTCTTGAATCGGAAATAAACTCGGAAGAATTTAAAAAGAACTTAAACGAAGCACTTGGGCTTAACCTTGACTTAAAGGCTGACCTTACGCTTAACAGCCTTATCGACATCAAGTCCGCTCTTATGGTAAAGGCAGCGGGGGCAAGGCTTACTTCCGATATGTTTATGAATATGTCTTTATCGGAATTAAAGGCGAAGTATGGTCTTGATGAA
>JAFXYZ010000051.1 GCA_017541465.1 bacterium
GTTGGGGTCAAAGCTAAGTATCGTACCATTGTCAAGCTTGAAATAACAGTGGCGTTTGTTACCTTTCTTCTTCCATGTCTTCGTGCATTTCTTTGAAAAGCTCGTCAAGTTCTTCGTGCCTGCCTGCAAATACTTCGTTGTAGATAAATGCTGCTTCACGGCTGTCAAGCCAAACATATTCTCTTTTTCCGTTGAGATATTCTTCACCCTCTTTTTCTCTTACGGAAGCATCAAGCAATACTCTGCCATCTTCGTATATATCAACGTAAATGTCTGCGGTATAATATTCGCTATTTTGATAATACCCGTCAATACCGAATTTCTGTACGAGAATAAAATCATACAAATTATCGCTTAATTCGGCAAGGAACGATATATATTTGTTGTTATCGTCAAATTCGGGGTCAACTGCATCGAACTCGAACCATTCTTTAATGTTGCACAAGTCCGAAATACACTCTGGCAGCTCGTCATAGCTGCTGCTGTCAATAGTGTTGTCTTCTTCGTTAATGATATAAAAGAACTTAAATTCTTCATCACGGTTGGCACAGTAAAGAACATCATCTCCCGCCCTAAAATCCGTAGAAAAGTCCATTTCCTTATCACGCAGATAAGTTATAATCTTATCTCTTGTTTCATCATTGATATAGCCGTCAAGGGTAAACTTTGAATAAATGTTATCGGAAGTACATCTGTTTATCTGTGATACCCCGATATTAAGCTCTGACAGAAAATCTTTAAAATCTTCTGCATCAACACAATTAACGATTACATTCATATTCGTTCCTGTTCCTTTCTTCATTGGCACTACCCGTCCTATACATGACTTTTCCTTTCATTTAAGATGGTTATATTATACCATGATACAGCAAAGATGTCCTGTATAAACACGGAATTATCAACAATATTCAGCGTTCTTCATCTCTTGATTTTTCATCAACGGGCGTTAGCACATCAATTTTCATTGTTTCTGCTCCTTTCGTCAAAACGCTATGGTAAATACTTCAACGCCGTAAATACAGCGTATAATCGTATTCCTGTACCTTTTAATGCAAGGTTCGTGTGTATGCCCGTTTAGGACGATTTCGGGCTTTTTTTCTATGATATACTTTCCTATGCCTGTAAGCCCTGAATATGCTGTAATCGTCTTTGGGGCACTGAAACAGGGCATATCGTGTGCTATGAGTATATCAGCATGTCCGACATCGGAAAGTATCTTCTCGCTTTCTTCGTTGGATATAAGCGAAAAGTAACTGTCTGGCTTGTATCGTATGCTCCCCGATAAGCCTGTAACAGAATAATTATCCTGTTCTATCCGTTTACCGCTTATATGATTAAGCCTGTCATAAGCATCAAGGAGATTTTTACTGTCATGGTTTCCCGTTACAGCATATATCGGTACGATTTCCGGAGTGGCATCAAGAATTATCTTTATATCATTGGGGAAAATATCACCAAGCATAAATACTACGTCAATATCGTCTTTCCATTTCCCCGTGACA
>JAFXYZ010000052.1 GCA_017541465.1 bacterium
CTTAGGAAGTGTTGCAAGAACAGGGATAAACTCAGTCAGCAAAATGCCAAATAAACACATTATGAACAGAATTAAAGGTCTTTGCGAAGAAAATAAAGACAGTTTTGAGCAGGTTACATCAGCAGTTCAAAATGCGCTTAAAGATAAAGGAGTTCTTGAAAAAGGAGTAAAAATCATCGATGCAACAACAGAAGCCGGCGCAAGAGAAATGGAACAGGTTATAAAGGAAGAATTATCGAGAAACAGATTATTAAAGGGGACTCCAAATGTATCAAAAGATTTAGTAAGTTCGCTTATGACAAGCATGTTCCAAAGCGGTGAAAATGCAGCATATCTTCCTCATACAAAAACCGTTGTACTTTCAGGTGATAAACTCGGTTTAACCGTATTCCACGAAGCAGGACATGCGCTTAACGCAAACGCAAGCAGGATAGGGAAAGCCCTTCAGGCATGCAGAGGCGCAAGTCTTTTATCAATTCCGATAGGACTTATTGCAGTCTGGAAACGTCCTAAAATGGAAGGGGAAGAGCCAAAAACACCTGTTGATAAGGCAACCACTTTCGTTAAAAAGCATGCGGGAAAACTCGCTTTTGCCAGCTTCCTCCCGATGCTTATCGAAGAAGGAATGGCTTCAATAAAGGGATGCAAAATAGCAAAAACCGTAAGCCCCGAAATATTTAAAGCCACCTGCAAAGTCAATGCTCTTGCATACCTGACATACTTAGGAATAGCCTTAGCCTCAGGTATCGGAATTGCAGTTGCAAGAAACATAAGAGATAAAATCGCTATCAACAGCATGAAGAAAAAACAGGCGCAGGCTCAGGAGCAGTTTGCAAGAGTTCAGGCGCAACAAATAAAGCAGAATTATAACAACCTCAGAATACCATATAATTACGGCATTTAACCATTAATAATAACCTTTTACTTAGACTAATCGCAATTTCGGCAGACAAGTTCCTCTGTTTGCCGAATTTTTCTTATATCTTGAAACCGATTTTGCCTTTAGAAAGTTTATAAAGAATTTCAAAAAAGTATCTCTGAATAAAATGATTTTTATAATAGAGCACAAATACGGTATTTGAGATTTTTTCCATATCAATTTCACTCGGGCATGCACTTTTGCACTTATTACAGCCCCTGCACTCTTTAAAGGTTGAAAGAAAACGTTTTTTAAGTTTTATGTTGCCCGATAAAATTTCGCCTAAAACAATACATCTGCCTTTTGCGAGAAGAGTTTCGTTTTTTGTTCTCTCATAGGCAGGGCAGACCTGCTTACAGAGTGCGCATTTTGAGCATTTGTAAACTTCTTCTTTTAAATCTTTTTCAGAGAAAATATCGTTCATAAGTGTATTATGCAATAAAATTATTTAAAGAACAATTGCATTTTAAATGCGTGTATAAGATAATATTTATTGATTAGATTAGTGAAGTGTTATGAAAAAAATTAATGTACTATACATGTCAATATTTGTGGTTATAATCGTAGCGATTATATGGGCATTTTTGTCCGCAGGGATTATAACCAAGAATTTTAACAAAACATTTTCTGATAATCCTACAGAGAACAAAGAAGTCAATATTGAAGGTTTGTATGTAACCGATACAAAAGACGGTGTTAAGAGCTGGGAACTGTTCGCTGACACAGGGCACTATGACAATGCCGAAAACATTGTTTTTCTGACGGATATTATCGGAAACTTTTACGATAAGGGAAAGGTTGTTGTAAGTTTCAAAGCAAAGAGAGGAACTTATACAACTGAAGATAAACACATAAATCTTCACGAAGACGTTGTTTTTGTTCACCATGACGGCGCAAATATTACAGCAGACAGAATTACCTGGAAGGGTAAAGAAGCGGATATTACTGCAGTCGGCAACGTCAGAGTAGAAAAACCGGGTGAGGTTATTATCTATGGTCAGGAAGCGGTTTTAAAACCCGAACTTGACGATTTCAAAATAAACGGAAGAACCAAAACACTATTTTATTTATAAAGAAAGAGTAATATGAAAAAAATACTTATTTTATTTACGGCAATATTATTATTAAGCGCAGCTGTTATAGCAGAGGAACTCACAGTTCAGTCAGACAAACAGGAATTTGTAGATAAAGAAAATAAAATCAAGCTTGAAGGTAATGTCAAAGTAAAATACGGAGATATAAACCTCGCTTCACCAAGAGCCGAAGTAAATATTGACGAAAAAACACAAAAAATAAAAGATGTTAAATTCGTTGATAACGCATATTCTTACAGAGTCAACGGCGCAAAAAAGCAGGAAATAAAAGCAAATATAATAAAAATGTCCGTTCTCGACAAAATTATTTATGCCGAAGAAAATTCCCAGACAACGGTAACGGATAACGGAAAACCTTTAGTAATAGTAACGGCAGACAACCAGCAATTTAACAAAACAACAAGCACAATGCACGCAAACGGCAGTGTCATCATTATGTATAAAGATATTGAATCCTTCTCTGATAAAGCAGTTCTTGAGCTTGACAGCAAAAACGACATCAAAAAAATTCAGTTAATAGGTAATTCAATACTTAAACAAAAAGATAACACAATAAAGGCTAATCATCTTGTCTATGACAACAGAACCGAACAGGCAACAGGAACGGGAAATGTCTATACAGATATTATGGTTGAAGGAAAAGACAGGCTTCAGGTATGGTCGGAAACTCAGTTCTATGATAAGAAAAGAAACTATGTAACGGCAAGCGGAAGCACAAGAGTAGAATACAAAGACTTTATCGCAACAGGACCGAAGGCATCGGTATTCCCTTCTAAATCAACAAATAAGATGAATGAAGTCTTATTCTCGGGACGCTCAAAAATTCAAAACGGAGCAAGAACCATTGTTGCGGATAAAATTACACTTACTCTCAACCCCAAAGATTTTAAGGCAGAGGGCAACGTAAAGACCACCATAAGCAACCTCAAAGGCTTTGACTAACGTGTTATTAAAAAGAGTAATTGCAAGTTTTAAAAAAAAATAGTATAATTTTCGCATAAGGAATGGAGGCAGACTATATGTCAAGAGATGGAAATTCAGCCAGCTTCGGTATCGGTGTACTGGTTGGTGTAGTTGCAGGTGTGATAGCAGGCGTTCTTTATGCGCCAAAATCAGGTGAAGAGACAAGAAAAAATGTTAACGACACAATAACAGAGCTTGTCGAAAAACACGCACCCGAAATTGAAAAAACAAAAAGAGAAGCTCTGACATCTATCGATGTTTTGAGATACAGATTTGAGAGAAAATATCAGAAATTTATTGAAACAATAAAGGCTAAACAGCTTGCAAAAGCAAAAGCCAAAGAAACATCAGATTTTGAAATGAATTAAGGTGTTAATATGTCACTAAATCTGGATATAGCTTTAACGATACTCGTTTGGGTATTTATTATATTTCTTGTTGCACTCGGCTATCTTGTTTCGATGTGCCTTTTGGAATTACACAAATCACTTGTTAATTTAACGGAAATATCGAGAATTTATAAAGATGATGCAAAGCCTGTGCTTGATGAACTCAAGTCAACTCTTGTAAATGTTAAGAAGATGACAACAGCTTCAAATTCAAGCCTTAACATATTAAAGAGTGCAGTAACAGGTATGCTTGGAGCAGGGGCTTTGATGCTCGGAAATTTAAAAGGAAAAGGCGGTTTTATTGACGGGCTTTTAAGCGGATTTAAATTATTTAAAAAGTAAAGATAAGGAGAAAAAACAATGTCAGTAGGAAAATTTGTAGCAGGTTTTGTAATCGGCGGTATTGTAGGCGGTGTAGTAGGTATTCTTCTTGCACCCCAGTCAGGCGAAGAAACAAGAGAAATGCTTAAAGACAAATCAGCGGAACTGAAGGAAAAAGCTCAGACAACAGTCAGCGAAATTCAGACAAAAGCTGACGGAATTATGAGTGATATTCAGGCAAAAGGCGATGAACTCGTTTCTAAATTACAGGATATGATTAACAATAAAAAAGAAGCATAGCTTCAGATTAAATGTTGATTTCTGCATAATTAATATATAAAAATGAGCCAATGGCTCATTTTTTTTGTGACATATATTATCCTTTGCTATATAATAAAAAGTGAGGGATATGTGATGAAGAAGATATTTGTTTTAGTTATATTTTTGTATTTTATACTGGTTAATTGCCAGTCAGTCTTTGCGGACAGTGATATTAAATCAGTCAGAGTTGCAATATCGGACACTAATTTTGTAACCTACAGATATGAAACCATTGAATTTAATAACGCGTCAGACCTTGAAGTTCTCGATACGCAGTCAGGACAAATTTATTCAGGCAAAGATAATGATGAAATTTTAAGATTCAAAATAAAAAACAACAATTTTGAACTCTCAACCGAAAATTCGAGCATGGTCTTTCCGCTTTCGGACAGAATAACCATCCGCTCAAAATCAGGTCAGCTTATCGAAATAAAAGATTTAAAGCGAAACGGAAAACAGGCAAGATACAGAGGTATCTTTGAACTCGTCAAAACTCAGGATATGCCTAAATTTTACTGTATAAATATTTTAGGACTCGAAGCCTATTTAAGAGCGGTTGTTCCTAATGAAATGCCCGTAAGATTCGGTTTAGAGGCTCTTAAAGCCCAGAGTGTCGCCGCTAGAAATTATACAATAGCTTCAAAATATAAAACTCAGGATGAATATGATGTCTCGGATTCCGTAGCCTCTCAGGTTTATTTCGGTGCGGCAACCGAAAAAGAACTCTCGGATAAAGCAATCACTGAGACTATGGGCATAATAGCCCTCTCAAAAGAAGATGAACCGATACTTGCACTCTACAGTTCAACTGCAGGAGGGCACAGCGAAAATTATGAAAACGCTTTTTCTGATAATTTAACCAAAATTTTCCCCTCAGAGCCAAAAGACTATCTGCTCGGAAAACCCGACACAGAAGGACTGAAACTCACAACGGAGGAGGAAATCAAAGATTTTTATTCATCTTACCCCGAAACCTTTGACAACGATTCCCCTTATTTCAGGTGGACAAGAGAATGGACTGAGGAGGAGTTTGAAGAAGTTTTAAAAAAAACGGTGAAAGACCTATCGACAACGGGTTTTGTAACACCAAGATTATATGACAGTGAAGATTTCGGTCATTTAAAAGACATCGAAGTCGTTCAGAGAGGTGTTTCAGGGAAGGTCATGTTCATAAAAATCATGACCGATAAAAATGTTTATATGGTCTCAAAAGAGCTTATGATAAGAAGATGCTTTAAAAATAAGGGAAAAGCGCTTCCGAGCGCAAATTTCTTTATTGAAAAAACAGATGACGGACACAATATAGTCTATAAATTCATCGGTGGCGGCTTCGGACACGGAGTCGGCATGAGCCAGTGGGGAGCAGGCAAAATGGCATCAAAGGGCTACCGCTACGATGAGATTTTAAACCATTATTATTCCAATATAAGACTGACCACCTGCCCCGAGATTATGAGAGCAAACGGAGAGGTTAAAACTCAGATTTTTTACTCAGAGCTTCCGAAAGCCTGGGTTTATATAGAACACAACGATTTGACGGAAATATTTTATCTGACCGTAAACGGGGAAACTCTCGAAATTGATTTAAATAAAACACCAAAAAAGGTTAAGGTGGATATTTCAGCCTATCTCAAAAAGGGGATAAACGAGGTTAAATACTTCGCAAAAGAGGACACAACGAAATTCAACGACTACATAAAAATCTTCACCGAAATAAAGGGAAGTGAAGATGTCTAAAGAGGGAAATTTATTTCGTGCGGCGGGTTCTATCGCCGTTGTCATAATAATAGCGAAGATGATGGGCTTTATAAGAGACATCTGCATCGCAAACTATTATGGCGCAGGGCTTGTCTCTGATGCATATTTTTATGCCTACCAGATTCCCGCCCTGGCGATAATTCTCTTAGGCGGTGTCGGAGGACCTTTTCACAGCGCCGTTGTTGCGGTTTTTGCAAAACTGATTCCCGCGCAAACCGAGGAGGATAAAGAAAAGGTTAATAAACTCTTCAACACCTTTTTAACTGTTTCCTTTATTGTATTTTTAATACTTGCGGTGCTTATATTTATTTACTCTAAACCGATAATGAGATTTATAGTATCGGGCGGAAGCGATGACCTTGTCGGTCTGTCGGCCATGCATTTAAGGTTAATGACACCTGTTGTTGTGATAGGCGGAATTATAGGTATTTATTACGGCATTCTGATTACCTTTAAGAAATTTTTACTCCCGAATTTATCGCCCTTACTGATGAGCAGTGCAATAATTGTTATGATAGCGCTTGTAAAGAATGACGAGATAGGTAAGACTCTTGCGATAGCAACAACCATAGGTGCGTTTTTGCAGTTTTCGGCGCAGCTTCCCGTCATACACAAGCTGGGCTTCAGGATAAAGCCGAATTTCAATATCAGGAATAATAAAGGTTTCAAAGAGTTAATGGAGCTTTTGTTCCCTGCTATCCTGAGTTCAACGGTCGGACAGATTTATGTTTACGTTGATATGTTCTTTTCATCAAGACTTCAGGATGGTGCCTGGTCGGCTATCGGCTACGCGAACAGAATTTTCCAGTTTCCTGTCGGAATTTTGGTTACCGCCTTCCTCGTTCCTCTGTTCCCTATCTTCTCAAAACTCGCAGCAGAACACAATAACGGCGAGATAAAGAGATATTTCGACAAAGGTGTCGGGCTTTTGAACTTCGTCGCTGTTCCCATAATGTTCGGAATAATACTTCTTGCGTCAGACGTAGTACAGTTAATATTCCAGAGAGGTGCGTTCGATTCAAACGCAACTTATATGGTGTCTCAGGCGCTTATCTTCCTTTCCTTCTGCATATTGCCTTACGTTCTGAGAGATTCCTTAACAAGAATATATTATTCGTTTAATGACTCAAAAACCCCGTTTTTGATAGCATTTTCATCAATTGTGATGAAATTTTTAATCAACTGGGCACTCGTTGATAAACTGGGTATAGGTGCAATTACCCTCTCAACCTCGCTTGTAACCTTAATAAACGCGGTTATTCTAGCTGTTTTAGTAAACAGGAAGATAGATATTTCATATAAAAATTACCTTGGCAATTTGGGAAAGATGTTTCTTGCCGGTATTTGCGCGTTCTCGGTAAACTGGTTTATTCACTCCGTCTGGACAATAGACAGTGCTGATTTTGTTATGCTCGCAGTAAAAACACTTGTTTTGATAAATCTTTTTCTGTTTTCTTTTTTTTTTAC
>JAFXYZ010000053.1 GCA_017541465.1 bacterium
ACGCTCAGGCAATGCCGCCGTCACCCCCGACCACCACCCCGAAATTCAGGTCAGGTCGCTCCGCTAACGCTTCGCTCTGGTCAACCACCACTTACCCCACCAACCACCCTAAGTCGAGTATTCGGAAGGTGTCGCTCCGCTATCGCTTCGCTCCAGTACCACCATCGTCCCCAACCGCCACCCTAAATTTAGACCAGGCATAAATCAGAATTTTGTAGTTTTGCGTCGACTAACAGCAAACACCATGATTAAATTTTGCTATTTCTATGATGGTGAAAACTTTCCACCATACGAAGAAAACGATGAGCGCAGACTTCTTTGGTTTGCTGAGAAGCATTTCTTTGAAACAGACAAAGCATTTACCGACGAAGCATTTCTTCAAAAAGAAATCGCTTCTTATGTAGCGGCCTATGCAGGTACATGGGCCCCTTATAAATTCAGGGAAATCCTTCAAAAGCATTACTTACATCGTCTACCTGAGGACATAAAACAGTTTATCGTAAATACTTACGATATTTAAGATTGGCAGTCGCTCCGCTAACGCTTCGGTCTTGTCAACCACCTCTTACCCCGCCAACCACCCTAAGTCGAAAGTTCAGAAAGGTGTCGCTCCGCTCTGTACCACCATCGTCCCCAACCGCCTCCCTAAGTCGAGAATTCGGAAAGGTGTCGCTCCGCAAAGCTCCGCTCTGGTACCACCATCAACCCCCACCAACCACCCTAAGTTGAAAGTTCGGAAAGGTGTCGCTCCGCTACCGCTTCGCTCCGTGCCTCCATCGTCCCCAACCGCCGCCCTAAATCGAAAGTTCGGAAAGATGTCGCTCCGCTACCGCTTCGCTCCGTACCACCGTCTTCCCCAACCGCCACCCTGAATCTAAAACATCAGGTAGAAGGAAATAAATAACATTTGAAACAACAGGAAATGAAAAAAATAGTATTTTCGCAGAATTGAATAAACACTGAGCTTTTGCTCGTTAAAAGAAAACCAAACAAAAGGATTATGTACATTCTAATTCTTCGTTATTTCAAATCATCTGAATCCAAACATCCAGATGAAATTTTCGACTTGAGTTATTCGAAAGGCAATCCTCTTGACTTTGCCAAATTATACAACCTGCAAGAAGAGGAGTATTGCGGCGAAATTGATTACAGTCGAAAAACAAACATAGAAGAAGTTAATAAATGGCTGAAAGACGGTGTTATAAGTGTGGCTTGTTATCATTCAAAAAAATTCAGTGAGACAGATTTGTCAAATCCTTCGTCTATATTGGAAATATCAGCCTCCTACTGGCAAAGTGGATACTAAGAGATTTTATTCAGTAGGTCGCATACTCTACAGGCATCATTTTTGCCCATATCTAAGGCTTAATGTCTCATTCTTCGGGTACGGTGCTTAAAAAATGCCAAGTCCCTAAATAAACTCCGCCCCGCTATCGCGGGTCTCCGTTTGCCGTTAGGGAACTTGCTTTTTTAACCACCTCGTTTTTGTACAAAGGCGCAATCGTCTCAATTCTTCAGAGTGAAGAAATAGAAAAGCCCTCCACCGTCTCGGCAAGGGCTTCCCAGAAAAAAAATG
>JAFXYZ010000003.1 GCA_017541465.1 bacterium
CCTTCTACATGCGAAGCAGACGCGCTACCAGCTGCGCTAATTCCCCGTTTGCTTATATTTCTATTCTACAACATCTCTGACTAAAATCAACACATTATTTCCCCGCCAGATACAAAGAAAGATTTTCATAAATAACATTGTCTTTTATAAAAGCATCCGACATTTTCTTAAACTCTTCGAGCTTTTCAATATCCCTGTACCCCTTTTTCACAAACGGCTCATTGTTCAGGTTAGATTTAATCAGCTCTTTTATATACTGCTGCATACAGTCAAGGATATAAAAAATCGTATAACCGCTGTCCTTCTGGTATTTCAGCAATGCCTGAGAAAACGGAATCGCTTCAGAATAAGAAAAAGAAGGATAATTATTTAATACCTGAGAGAAAAATGATAAATCATACTCTTCCCGCTCAAACGCAGGCACTATAAAGGTCTGGGAACGGGAAATTACAGTCGAAATCAAATCGTTTCTGTTTTCCGTTAAAAATATAAAAGTAACTCTTTCGGGCGGTTCTTCTATTGATTTAAGCATGGAATTTGCCGCCGTATCCCCAAAACAACCGAAATTCAGCCCGCTCGGATACCAAGTTCCTTTTTCTGTATCCTCCTGGGGAGTGTTAAAGCCCAAAACCCGAAAATGGTTAAGCCTTTTTTCTTCAATAGCCGTAGGAGGCTTAATCTGCGCATCACAAAAAATAAAAACTCTGTGAAAATCACTGGGGTTAATGAGGGTATCGAGGATATTTTTAACCTGCTCCTCTGAAATAACAGTCATTTTGTCATCTGTTTTATTGTCTATCTTAGAAACCGTATTAACCGCAGGGTGTTTATTTTCCCTTATCCAGTTGCAGTTTCTGCACCTGCAGTCTTTATTCCCGTCCTCAATACAGTTCAGCCTTCTTGCTATTTCAAGCGCAAGCGCATACTGAGTGAGGACATCCGAGCCCTCGAGAATAATCGAAGGCGAGAGGTGGTCTTTTTGAATTGCACCCTCTAAATAGTTCAGAAGATAATCATAATGTTTTTCAAAAATCCCGCTCATTTTACCTCATCAACGTCATTTCTATCAATAAATCAGGCAAAAGCGTCTGACCTGTCTTATATTTATACTCTGCCTCTGTCAAATTCTTTTTGAGATTCAACAGTCTATCCAAAGAGACTTTGGCGAGTTTTTCCCTCGTTTTTTTCACAATAAACTCATGAATCCCGAGTTTTGAACCCATTTCCGAGTTAGAGGACTGTTTTTCATAAGTTTTGATAAAAATATATTTTGAAAGCCCCGACTGCAAAAATGCCATAATTTCAAGCGGGTGTTTCTTTTCCGTCAGCGCATTATACTGTTTAAGCACCGCATCCTTGTCTGAGAGCGCAAGCAAATCAACCAGCTCAAAAATATCCTCGGCAGACGAACAATAAGTTTTTATATCGTTTATTTCAACCTCGGTTCTCGGGTAAATTGCATTCACGAGTTTTGAAAACTCGGTTGAAATTGTGGTTAGGTTTACTCCCATCTGCTCAACTATATATGAACAAACGGCAGGGCTGAGTTTCAGTCCGTTTTCTTTCCCGATTTCCGCCAGAACGGAAGGGAGCTGTTTATCCCAGGTTTTATAAAACGCAAATTCTTTTGTGGTTGAATATTTCGTAAGAATTTTATAGAATTTTTTCCTCGAATCGGGCTTTTTGAGTTCATCCCAGGGAGTTTTGCATACAAAAACAAGATGCACCTGAGGATTTGCGTTTTTGAGCGAAAACTCAAAAGCTTCGAGCTGATCATCAGTCAGGGACATATTATTCCCGATTAAATACTTATCAAGATGAATAACAGTGAGCATATCCCCGAACATCAAAGGGGCATTTTGGCAGGCTTCAATGAGCTGCGCGCCCTCCGGGTTATCGAGAACTTTATAATTCATTGTAATGAAGTCTGAATTGAGATATTCAGACTTCATTTTTTGAATTTCTTTTTCAAGAAAATAATATTCCTGTCCGTAGAAAAAATGTATGCTCATTAGCTTTCTAGTTTTCGATTAATAAACTTGCACCGATAACGCCTGCTGTGTTGCCAAGTTCTGCGTGGACAACCTGAACGGCTTTTGCCTGTATAGGCATAGCGCGAAGCTCGATTGTGCGCTTAATCGGTCCGAATAATAACTCGCCTGCATCGGCTACACCGCCGCCTATGACGATTTTTTCGGGGTTTAGGAGGTTGATTACACTGACTAAACCGATACCTATGTATTCTCCGATGACTTCAAAAATCCGTTTTGCAACGACATCGCCCTGTTTTGCAGCCTCTGCAACTATATAGGGAGTAATATCGGGGTTTGCAAGTTCTCTGTATTTTGTTGATTTACCGCCCAGAATATATTCCTGCGCCATCGCAACTATTGCAGGACCTGAAGCAAAGGCTTCAAGACAGCCTGTATCACCGCAGCCGCAAAGAGGACCATCGTGCATCTGAAGTTTGATATGCCCGATTTCGCCTGCCACGTTACTTGCACCGCGGACGATTTTGCCGTTGATGATTAAGCCTGAACCTATGCCTGTTCCGACCGTAATACAAATCATATTTGTTGTACCTTTTCCCGCGCCATAATTGAGTTCGGCAAGTGCCGCACAACGGACATCGTTATCCACCTTAACGGGAATTGAAAATTCTTTTTCGATAATTTTTGCAATAGGGATATTTACCCACCCCGGTATATTTGGAGCGAGAAGGACAATGCCTTTATCACAGTCTATCTGCCCCGGGAAACCAAAACCTATCCCCGAAATGTCGTCTTTTGAAACTTTTGTCTGAGCGATGAGGTCGGAAATAGCCTTTTTCATGTTGTTTATGGTGTATTCATAACCCATTTCGGCTCTTGTGGGAACGGTATCAGAATAAACAATACTGCCTGTTTTATCCACAAGTGCAATTTTAATGTTTGTACCACCGACATCCACACCGATGCTGTATTTTTTTGTCGCTGCCATATATTCTCCTTAACCTGATTAACAGATAAGTCTATCTTAGCATAAATTTTCATATTTGTAATATAATATTTTTATCAAATTAAAGAGGTTAATTTATGGAAAAGAAAAACTTGGTATCAGGTATGCGCCCCACGGGGAAACTGCACTTCGGACACTACGCAGGGGTTTTGACAAACTGGGTAAAGCTGCAGGAGGAGTATAACTGCTATTACTTTGTTGCTGACTGGCATGCGCTCACTACCAAGTATAATCAGACGGAAAATTTAAGACAGGATAAGCTCGATGTCGTTCTCGACTGGCTTGCCTGCGGGATTGATCCGAATAAATCAACGATTTATAACCAGTCTGATGTTCCCCAGATTGCTCAGCTGCATATTCTTTTGAGTATGGTTACCCCTCAAAACTGGGTGGAAAGAGATCCGACCTTGAAGGATATGGTTAAAATCATCAGAAATAATGACACTTCAGGAAGTGAAAATACAACCCAGATGAGCTACGGGCTTTTGGGCTATCCTGTTTTGATGACAGCTGATATTCTGATGTTTAATGCAAATGTTGTTCCTGTCGGAAATGACCAGCTTGCGCATCTTGAAATTTCAAGAGATATAGCGAGAAGGTTTAATAATATTTATAATACCGAATTTTTCAATGAACCCCTGCCAAAACTGACTCAAATACCACTGTTGAAGGGTGTTGACGGACAAAAAATGGGTAAATCGTTCCATAACGATATTAAGATTTCGGATGACGAAGAAACAACCGCAAAAAAGGTTATGATGGCAATAACAGACAGGAGCAGGGCAAGAAAAACCGACCTCGGGCACCCTGATAAATGCGAAGTTGCGTTCACTTATTACCAGTATTTTGCGGATGAACAGACTGTTCAGCAGGTCAGATGCGAATGTGAGAAGGGTGAGAGAGGATGCGCAGACTGTAAAAGGCAGCTTGGCGCAATCATTAACTCCAAATTTGCACCGATAAGAGCAAAGAGGGAAGAGTTCGCAAAGGATATAAACAAGGTTAAAGACATTCTGAGCGAAGGCGGAAAAAAGGCAAGAGAACAAGCCCAAAAGAATATTGAACAGATAAGAGATATAATAAATATTTAAAAAATTGTTGTTGGGCAGGAATGCCCAATTTACATTTTAGATGTCTTTTAAAATTGATGAAAAAAATATAACTTGAAAAAATAAATTTAGTATGGATAATAGAATTAATGGCACAGTAGCTCAGTTGGTGAGAGCGTACGGCTCATACCCGTGAGGTCGTCAGTTCGAATCTGACCTGTGCTATTTTTTTTGATTTTGCGTAGTGCGAAGCGAAGACACGAAGTAGCGCCGAAATAAGTGAGCGGTGCTTTTGCAAACAGCAAAAGCAAGCGAACGGCTTGAAGGCGTGAAGCAATAATCAAAATAGGATTACGTAAAGGAATTTCAAATAGCCGAACTAAAGCATTTTCGAGTTGCCAATAATCCAAGAAAATCAAGACAGAAATAGGAACAACCATGAAACAATTTTTACTTATATCTTTAATTATAATTTTTATTTCAGCCGCAATGGTAATCGGATACAAAACCTTTTCGATGAGAGAGCTTCAGAAATCGAGAATGGTTGATGATATTGTCGAGCCTGTCTTCACTCAGGATTGTTTCCCGAGAACGTTGCAGCAAAACGGGGTATCTAAAAACTGTTTTGAGAGGGCAAATTTAGGGCAAAATCTCTTTTGTTCGGAAAAAGAATTAAATATGATTAAGGAATATTATCAAAAAGGTCAGGAAAACGATCCTCTGAACGACGGCTCGGGACAGTTTTGCGCTGATTAATAACTTATCTAATCTAGTGTCGCCTTATGCCGCCTCGTCATCCGAGCCGTCATAAAGGCTCACCTTGCTTGGTTGTCGGCATTAAACGTGTCTTCGGTTTTTCTTTTCACAAATGGTGTTTGTTTCAAAGAAAACACCTTCGCACTCTGCCGACAATCCGCTTTCTCACGCGCCACTCGCAAATTTGCTGAACAATTATAGCAAATTTGCTCGGACAAATTATTAATTTATATTTCAAAATTTCTAGTATAATTATATGAATTTTAACAAATATGAATGTAAATTTTAAAATCAGTCGCAAATAATCTAACGACCTGTTTTTTAACCTATTTTTAAGTTCTTTAAATTGTTTTTATAAATTGTCCACAATACACTCAAATTCGGGGAAATGTCTGTTATATAGAGATTTTATATTTCTGTACTTTTTAGACCATGTTGTTTGACCGTGTATTTTTAATTTGATAAAATACTCTTTACTTGAGGAGGAAAGCATGGGTGAAAGTCCCTCGCTGGTCCGCAGCCGTTACAGCCGGAATACTTCTCGCTATGTGTTACTTTGCGCGACTGAAGGAGAAATTTATGCAACAGAAAGTTATCAAAAGAGACGGAAAAATCGTTGACTTCGATTCCGCCAAAATCACCAACGCTATTTGTAAGGCGTCAAACGTTACCAAAGAAATTGACCCGCAAACAGCAAGACAACTCACAAAAAATGTTATCAAAATCGTCAATGATTTTGTAAAAGAGAAGAAATCTAACCTCGAAGCACCGACTATCGAAGAAATTCAGGATATTGTCGAAAAAGTTTTGCTTTCTTCCGAGTACAAACAGACGGCAAAAGCCTATATTTTGTACCGTGAACAGCACAACAAAATGAGAGAGTTCTCAAAGAATGCCCAGCTCGATATGGTCGATGACTATTTAAAACAACTCGACTGGCAGGTTAACGAAAACTCAAATATGGGCTATTCCATACAGGGGTTGAACAATTATCTCGCTTCTGCTCTGAGCAAGAATTACTGGTTAAATAAGATTTACCCCGCTGAAATCAAAGAAGCACACGAAAACGGTGATATTCATATCCACGACCTCAACATCATCTCTGTTTACTGTGTAGGCTGGGATTTGTAAGACCTTTTGACGGAAGGCTTTACGGGTGTTGAAGGCAAGATTGCATCGAAACCTGCAAAACACTTCAGAACCGCACTCGGTCAGATGGTTAACTTCCTCTACACAATGCAGGGTGGAAGCGCAGGCGCTCAGGCATTTTCAAACTTTGATACACTCTTGGCACCTTTCGTCAGATACGACGGGCTTGACTATAAGCAGGTTAAACAGTGTTTGCAGGAGTTCGTGTTCAATATGAACGTACCGACAAGAGTCGGGTTCCAGACACCTTTCTCAAACGTAACAATGGATTTGGTCGTTCCTTCCTACTACAAAGACCAGTGCGTAATAGTCGGCGGTGAAATGATGGATGCAACCTACGGCGAATTCCAGGAAGAAATGAATATGATTAATAAAGCCTTCTTTGAAGTTATGATGGAAGGCGACGCATCAGGCAGAGTATTCACTTTCCCGATTCCGACATATAACATCACAAAAGACTTTGACTGGGATAACCCCGAGCTCGAGGGCTTATGGGAAATGACCGCAAAATATGGTATTCCTTATTTCTCAAACTTCATCAACTCTGATATGAAGCCTGAGGACGCACGTTCAATGTGCTGCAGATTAAGAATAGACAACAGACAACTTGAATACAGAGGCGGCGGACTCTTCGGTTCAAATCCTCTCACGGGTTCAATCGGTGTTGTTACAATGAATCTGCCAAAAATCGGGTATCAGACAAAGACAAAAGAAGAATTTTTCACAGTTCTCAAAGACAGAATGGAGGTCGCAAAAGAATCTCTCGAAATCAAGAGAAAACTGCTTGAAAGACTGACAGATGCAGGACTTTATCCTTATACAAAATTCTATTTAAGAGATATTAAATCAAGATTTGGCGTATATTGGAAAAACCACTTCTCAACAATCGGTCTGGTCGGAATGAACGAGGCATGCGAAAATCTGCTCGGCTGCTCAATCGGAGACGAAGAGGGCAAAGCCTTTGCGGTTGAAGTTATGGACTTTATGAGAAGTGTTATTGAAAACTTCCAGGAAGAAACAGGCAACAACTACAACCTTGAAGCTACTCCTGCCGAGGGTACAAGCTACAGACTCGCAAAACTCGACAAGAAAAATCTTATCGATATTAAGTGCGCAAACGATGAAGAATACTATTCAAAGAGCGCTGAGCCGTATTATTCAAATTCAACTCAGCTTCCAGTCAATTTTACAGACGACATCTTTGAACTTCTCGATCACCAGGATGCGCTTCAGACTAAATACACAGGCGGTACGGTTGTTCATATCTTCGCAGGTGAAAGAATTAACGACACAACAACAATGAAAAACCTTGTTAAGAAGATATGCGAAAACTATCATTTGCCTTATTTCACCTTCTCGCCGACCTTCTCGGTATGTTCAACCCACGGCTATATCGCAGGTGAGCACGAAACATGCCCGAAATGCGGAGGAGAATGCGAGATATATTCAAGAATAGTAGGATATATCCGCCCCGTTAAACAGTGGAATAAGGGTAAAAAAGCAGAATTCGGAAACAGAAAAACCTTTGAACTCTCAAAAATTGAGGAGCACTGCTGTTGTTCATAATCGGCGGAGTTCAAAAGAGTTCACTTATTGATTTTCCACACAAAATTGCAGCCATTGTTTTTACGCAGGGCTGCAATTTTTCCTGCGGATACTGTCATAACCCAGAATTAATCGACTTTTCGCTTAAATCACATTTCGGGTATAACGAATTTTTTGAGTTTTTAAACACAAGAAAAGGAAAACTTGACGGAGTTGTGCTTACAGGGGGCGAGCCCACTCTTCAGAGCAGTTTGAGAGATTTTATTATCAGAATAAAAGAACTCGGTTTTGAGGTTAAACTCGACACAAACGGCACTAACCCTTCTGTTTTGGAAAAATTAATCAGCGAAAACCTGCTTGATTATATCGCTATGGATATAAAAGCACCGTGGGAAAAGTATGCTTTGATTACAAGAACGGAAATAGCCACAGAAAACCTAAAAAAAAGTGTTGATTTAATTATGTCCTCAAAGGTTGATTATGAGTTCAGAACGACTGTTGTTAAATCTCAGTTGAGTTTTGAAGATTTTGAGAAAATAGGAGAACAAATAAACGGTGCAAAAAGGTATTATCTTCAAAAATTTGTGCCCTCAAAAATCCTGGATAAATCGCTTGAAAACGAAAAAACTTACTCTGACGAAGAATTTGCCGTCATCCGTGAAGAGTTGAGAAACTATATCAAATTAGTCGGGGTAAGGTAAAATCAATTTTTTGGTAGACTAAAGTCTACCCTACTTACTTTAGCCCGACAAATCAATAGTTTCGTACCGATTTCAAGCCGTAGGGTGCAATTTTTTGTACCAAAAATTATTTCCTCTCATTTTCAAGCCTTATCCCGGGCTCTATGTTTGAGTTTGTCCTGAGTTTTCTGAAGAGGAACTGAACTTTTGGAAGTGCAACGGCGAGAAGGAAGCTGCTGATTAAGACATTTGCAATAACATTAAAACTCTTTGCTTTGAGGGCTTTTTTGGCATATTTTTCCACCGAGCCGGACTCTATGGAATCCGTCATAAAGCCTTCAACCGCCTCTTTTAAGCCGTTCAGCTTCTTTATATCGACGTATTTTCTCGGATCTCTTATTCTGTCAGCCGTATATTGAACGAGCTTTTGACCTTCAGCGAGTTTTGAGAAGAGAGAATCGGGTTTTGTTTCAATAAATTCAAGCATTTTTTCGGGAGCATCGCTCTTTGGGAGTTCAACGAGCTTATTTTTGACCGCCGAAATAAATTCTTTATTATCCAAAATCTTGGTATCGAGCTCGGTATTTATTCCAAAAAGCCTTTTAGTTAGTTTATTGAGCCCTTTTTCGATTAGTTTTGGAGCGCGGTAGTTAAGATAACACATACCCGCCATTTTGAAAGCAACCTCAGCCTTTTCGTCTTTGTTTCTTGCGGTTCTTATTCTTCCTGCGGTCAGACCGCCATCTAATATCATCATCTTTTGAAGGTTTGAGATACCGAGGAGGGAATCAAGCCCTTTAAAACTGATCTTTGAAGATTTAATTGAAACGGCGGACGCAGTAACCGACTGTTTTTTTACCGACTGAAAATCAACAACGGGAAGCTCTTTTTTTGTTTCCTCAAGTTTTTTCTTTGTATAGTTAAAATTGAGCCTCGGAAGAACAAAGCCCATCAAAGCTATCGGGATAATTGTCGTTGCAAGGAATTTGCCGACCTGAAGTTTTTTAAAGGCTGATTTGTTATCTAAAACCTTTTCTAAGTCCTTAACCAAATCTGGCGCAGAGTTTTTAAATCTTGAAATGTTTGTTTCAAGGCTCTGCAAAGGGTTATCTTTTAAAAGCTCTGTACTTATTTGAGAGGAAAAGCCCTTCTTCTCGATAATTTTATCCGCCAGAAACCCGATAAACGGCACACCTCCAAGCCAGACGGCTGACGTTCCGTATTCTTCCACCGCTCTTTCTCTCGCTGCGTGTTTTGCGATAAAATCAGACTCTTTTTTGTTCTGTTTATAGGTCATTGTTACTTTTGCGACATTTTCAATTCCGCAGTCCCTGACAAGAAGGGGGTAGATACTGTTATTATTGCCCAGCGCCGATATTATATTTGAAACTTTCATCATTCTTCCTTAAAAAACTAAAAACACTTAATCGCAAGCCCGAGAAAGTGTTTTTAAAGAATTATGATTAATTATTTTTTTGCGCAACCATCAATTCCACAACTCCCTCGGGACGTTATGATGTAAATGATGATGGTGTAAATGCAAATTAATAATGTTTCGTCTCATTTTTTCCTCTTCTGCTCTTAAATTAACACATCAAGAAATATTGTCAAACGGAAAAATCTTCGGCTTCAAAAGAAGCAAAAGAATTTGGCAATTTTCGGGCAGAAAATTAATGTACGTTTTTGAGTGCAGCCTGAGCCTGACGACCAAGTTGTTCAAGAGCGGTCATAGCATCAACATGGGTTTTGGTGATTTGAGGAAGCTCTTTTTGGGTAAACTTGCTCAACTCACCGAGGTTTTGTTTCAATAGCTGACGTGATTCAGCCGCCAAAGCCTGGCTCTGAGTTGTTTTCGCTGCAGATTTAAATAGTCCTGAGAGTTTCATAATAATAACCTTACCTTCAATTATTATAAAACAAAAACCGAAAAAAAATTGATATTTTAAAAATAAACCGCTTGACAGACAACAGGGTTCTTCAAATAAGCAATAAAAATTAATACTTAATCAAACTTTACAATTCATGAAAAAACCGAGAATTAGCCAGAATAAAAAGGTTTAAGGAGTAATACTAAAGTTTGAAATAAAATTCTTTAGTTCAATTAGTGGAAAAAAAATCTTTTTCGTTGCATTCATGACGATGTTCAAATATAATCTAGTATAGAAATATATATAGACAAGTAAACACACAGTTATAAGTGAGGTAAAAATGATTAAGAAAAGTCTGATGACGCTATTACTTGGCGTGTTAATGCTTTTTACGGGTGTCCAGGTTGCCTCCGCAAGTGCATATAAAGACGTTGCGGAAGATTTTTGGGCATATCGTGAAATTGATGATGTCGTAACAAGAGACGTCATTTATTTGTTTGGTGACGGCACTTTCCGTCCCTGGGAAACAGTAGAGAGAGTCGAGTTTACAGGAATGTTACTCAGAGCTTTAGGTCTCAGCACGGCTCCCATCACTCAAACTCCCAACTATTCCGATGTTAATACAAGCACATTCGGTTATGAAGACATCGCCCGTTCTGACCAATTCGGTTTGATTTACGGTTATACAGACGGCGAATTTAAGCCTTCAAGACTCATCACAAAAGCAGAAACTGCTTCTATTATGAGCCACATTACAAAAGACAGCGATGTTGATACAACATTGATTCAACAGTTCTCTGACTGGGAAGAAGTTCCTAATTGGTGTGTATTCCCGTTTTCAAAAGCTATTAAATACGGTTTATATGTAAACCACCCGCTTGAAAATGAACTCAACCCCCAAAGACAACTGAACCGTGCAGAAGCTGCAGTTCTTTTGGCTAAATTAATGAGAAAAATGAATCTCGTTGAAGACAAATACAAGGTTGAAGAGCAGGAAGAACAGGTTGCTGAAGAACCTGCAGAATACCTTATTTCAACAGAACACTTCTACGCACTTCCTAAGATTGCGGTTGACAGATTAAACATCACAAACCTGAGAAGAATCATCTTAGCAGGTAACGTATTTGAAGTTGAATTCCTTGAAAAATTCAATTCAAAGAAACACCAAATCGGTGATGAAGTCGTCTTCTACTTCCCGAAAGATGTATATACAAAAGAGGGTACTCTTGTTATTCCTCAAAACTCAAAATTATATGCAACTATCGAAGAATTAAGAAAGAAAGACTGGATTAACAAGAACGCAGAAGTTTATTTACACTTCTATAAGTTAGTATTCCCTGACGGCAAAGAAACCGAATTTATTGCACGTGTTCTTAACAATAAAGAAGGTATCTTAACCGAAAACTACTGGCTGAAGCCGTTAGAATACACCTTAGCAGGTGCTGCTATCGGTGCAGGCTCAGGTATCGGTATCGGTGCAGGCTGCGGTGAAATCGGAAACGGTCTTGCTATCGGTCTTCCGACAGGCGCAGGCGTCGGCTTATTAACAGGTTTCTTAACAAAAGGTGTTAACTTCAAAGCACACAGAAACGAGAAAGTCCTTGTTGAATTAAAAGTCGATTCAAGCATCTGGAATGAAGGTGTTGAACCTATTAAATACTAATCAGCATTGATTAAATAAATAAAAAGAGTGAAGTTGAATTTCAATTTCACTCTTTTTTATATTTATAAGCCTTTGTTTGCCGGGCTGAACACATGTCTATTCTACTATCGGTAGACTAAAGTCTACCCTACACCTACTCTGCACCTGTCTGACGATATTGTCCGGCTTCAGCCCGACCTATCACTTTATTTTTATGCATTAATTGCAGGTCGTATTGTAAAACACGATAAGGATAAGAGATGAAAAACTCAGACACTAAAAAGCCCCTGAAACATCAGAGGCTTTTTAAAACTGTAGGTTGGGCATACCTGCCCAACAATATTTTTATTATAACAACGCAAGCAGAACACCTGCTGCTACAGCTGAACCGATTACACCGGAAACATTCGGGCCCATTGCGTGCATAAGAAGGAAGTTCTGAGGGTTATACTCTAAACCTACCTTATTAACTACACGGGCTGCCATAGGAACTGCGCTGACGCCTGCCGCACCGATTAACGGGTTAATTTTCTCTTTTGAACAGAAGTTCATTATCTTCGCCATAATAACACCTGCCGCAGTACCGATAGAGAAGGCTGCCAGACCTAAAACAAGGATACCCAGAGTTTCAAGTGTTAAGAACATATCTGCCTGAAGTTTTGAACCGACTGTTAAGCCTAAAAGAATGGTTACGATGTTGATTAACTCATTCTGCATTGTTTTTGAGAGCCTGTCCACGACACCACACTCTTTGCAGAGATTTCCGAAGGTCAGACAACCGATAAGAGGTGTTGCATCGGGAAGAAAGATGATACAAAGCACAAGAACGACAAGCGGGAAAATAATTTTCTCTCTCTTTGATACAGTTCTGAGCTGCTTCATTTCTATCTTTCGCTCTGAGTCATTTGTTAATAACTTCATTATAGGCGGCTGAATGATAGGAACCAAAGCCATATAAGAATAAGCCGCAACCGCGATTGAGCCCAATAAATGAGGTGCTAATCTTGAAGTAACAAAGATTGATGTCGGGCCGTCAGCACCGCCTATGATACCGATAGATGCGGCTTCAAGCACGTCAAAGTTGATACCCGGAACATATTTTGTGAGCAAAAGCGCACCTATAAGTGCCGAAAAGATACCAAACTGAGCTGCACCGCCAAGAAGTGCCGTTTTAGGGTTTGCTATAAGCGGACCAAAATCGGTCATAGCGCCTACACCCATAAATATCAGCAGAGGGAAAAGCCCTGTGTTAATACCTGCGTCATAAATCGTGTGCAAAAATCCGCTTGTTCCTATATCAACGATAGGAATGTTTGAAAGAAGTCCGCCAAAGCCTATTGTCAACAATAAAAGCGGTTCATACTGCTTTTTAATTGCAAGATAAATAAGCAAAAAGCAAACAAAAATCATTATAATTGTGCCGTACTGGTGAAGAAACTGAGTCATAAAATTGACGTTCGGCTCTTCAAGTGCGGGCTTCACAAAGTTTGCAAAACCCGTCGAATTGTATAAATCCATTAAACCTGTTGTTAAATCCATTGTTTACTCCTATCCGATTACAGCCAAAACGTCGCCTGTCTGGATTTGAGCATTTACTTTTGCTCTCATCTCTTTAATCGTACCCGATGCAGTAGATTTAATCTCGGTTTCCATTTTCATAGCTTCTATAACAAGTATTGTTTCGCCCTCGCCGACACTGTCGCCTGCGTTTTTCAATACCCTCAAAACTGCGCCGGGGAGTGGTGCTTTAACTTCAACACCTGCGCCTGAGCTAACAGGTGCGGTGTTTTTGGCTTCATCAATTCCGTCAGCAACAGAAATTGAGTATTCTTTGCCGTTGACCGTTGCCTTATCGCCGTTGAGTTTAACCGCATATTTTGTACCGTTTACGGTAACAGTGCAGCCTTCTGAAGAGGAAGCATTTGCCTGTTGTTTCTTCTGATTTGCAGATTTATCAACACTGACAACACCTTTTCCAAGCAAGAAGTCAATACCTTTGTCAACGTTTCCGTCCTTGCAGGCGGCTGCAATAAAGAGGTTTTCGTCCGTTACGGGCAGGCCTGCTGCTTTAAGTCTTTCCTCGGCAGCCTTAATACCCTTTTCTGGATCTTTATCGTTCAAATCAACAACGTGTTCGGTTGTCGGCTGCATATTGAGTTTTTCTTCCGCCCATTTAACAAGCTCTGGATCGGGCTCGCAGGGAGTTTTTCCAAAATAACCGAGAAGCATTTTTGCGTAACCCGGGTTTGCCTTTTCCCAGGGGTGTTCTGTAATACAGTTCAGGAAGGACTGCTGGGCATAGAACTGAGAAACAGGAGTTACGGAGGTAGCAAAACCGCCTCTTTCAACAACTTCCTTCATATTAGCAATTAATTGCGGGAATTTATCGAGCATACCCATATCTTTTAATTGGTTTACGGTTGTAGCCGTAGCACCCCCGGGGAGCGGAGCCTGAATTAAAATCGGGTTTACCGCTAAAGATATAGGAGAAATCGGGTAATCCTTCATACATTCTTTGAAGATTTCCTCTGTTTCCATAACCTTCTTAATATCAAGCCCTAAATCATAATCTGTGCCCTTTAATGCGTGCCACATAGAGATGATGTCGGGTTGTCCCGTACCGCCCGAGACAGGTTTCATCGCAAGGTCAATACCGTCAGCACCTCCGTCAAGCGCAGCGAGATAGGCGGCTAAGCCTGTTCCTGCGGTTTCGTGAGAGTGGAAGCGGATATGCGCTTCTTCGCCGAGGATATTTCTTGCCATTTTAACTGTTTCATAAACTTTTCTGGGGTTAGAAGTACCTGAAGCATCTTTAAAAGCAAGGCTGTCAAACGGAAGTCCGCTATCTAAGATATTTCTTAAAACTTTTTCATAGAAAGCAACGTCGTGAGCACCTTCGCAGCCGTAGGGAAGTTCCATCATCGTAATGGTTACTTCATGCTTCAGCCCGTATTTTTTGATGCTTTTCGCTGAATCGATGAGGTTATTGACATCATTCAGAGCATCAAAGTTTCTGATAACGTTGACACCGTGTTTTGCAAACATTTTTGCGTGCAAATCAATAACATCTCTGGGCTGAGAGTTTAGTCCTACAACGTTTACCCCTCTTGCGAGAGACTGAAGAACAACGTCAGGTCCGACTGCAGCTCTGATTTTATCCATTGTTTCAAAAGCATTTTCGTTGCAAAAGAAGATAGGCGCCTGAAATCTTGCACCGCCTGCGGTTTCAAAGTGTTTTATACCTGCATTAACGGCAGCCTGAAGTGCAGGGATAAAGTCATCAACAAGCACCTTCGCCCCGAAAATTGACTGGAATCCGTCTCTGAATGACGTATCCATAACTTTAATTTGTTTCTTTGTCATTTTATATATCCTTATTTATCTTATTAACCCAGTCTTGATTTAGCTGCGGCAATAGCGACAGCTATTTCGGCACTATTGCTGCCCGAATTTGATGTTGCTGTGGCAGCCGTAACCTGCTCCGCGGGCATAATTTTATCAAGAAATCCCATAACCTTGCCCATCAAGAGCACTACAAAATAGAGTATAGTCAGGAACATAAAGACCATGCCCATACCCATTATCATTAAAATAAGTCCTGTTTTCAGCATATTAAATCTCCGCTTATTATTGTTTGTTCAACCTTGTTTTCGTCAACCGCAACGAGCATACCGTTTTCGTCAACGGAAGAAATAAAGTATTCCCCGTTTACAAGAGAATTGTCTATTTTGATTTTTTTCTTCAAAAAACAGGACTTTTCAAGATATTCATCTCTGATATAAGAAAAGCCCTGTTTGATAAATTCATCGTAATCTTTAAAAAATTCGTCAGCTATATGTTTTATGCACTCTGAAACACTGAATTCTTTGTTCAAAAGCACCCTGAGGGAAGTTGCTTTTTTATCGATTAAATTAACCGTTTCAATCGGCATATTGACGTTTAACCCCAAGCCTAAAACAATGGCACTAACTTTTCCGTTTTTGACAGAGGTCTCAGCGAGTATCCCCGCTATTTTTGCCCCGTCAACGAGAAGGTCATTCGGCCATTTTATTGAGGAATTGACGTTATAATACTTCTTTAGCACTCTTGAAACAACAACGGACATATACTGGGTGATGTTAATTGCAGGGTAAGAGTTGAAATCTTTGGGCTTCAGAATAAGCGACATATAGACGTTGCCCGAGTTATCCCCGAGCCATTTTCTTGAAAGCCTGCCCCTGCCTTTTGTCTGTCGGTTTGCTGTTATTATCGTTCTGTCATTTGCGTTTTCAACATTACACAGCGCAAACATGTTTGTCGAATCAAGTTCGTCAAATTCCAGAATTTTATACTGCTCTATGTCATTAATGTTCATTGTTTCCATACACTTTTATGGTAACACAAACAAAATTAAAGTATAGTATTTTTTGAAATCATTTTAAGGTAGGGGAAAAAGGTTTCCAGCACCATTTTTAAGGAGGTATTGTTTGAGACAAGTCTCGGCTTTGAGATGTAGGCAACATTATATTTTTCTGCAATAGTTTTAATATTTGGCATCCCCGAAATAATGATAATTTTTGTGTTGTAATATTCTCTGAGCGCCTGAAGCTGCTCTATCAGCCATTCACCTGCTAAGGTATCATCCCCGAAATTATCCATTTGTAAATCGGTAATAACAAGGTCGAACGGCATTTCAAGGTTGTCAACTGCAGCCATTCTCGCCTCCCACGCAGACTGGACGGCAGTAATTTCAAACATCCTCGGAAAAAATGAATCAAGCAGATTCTGATTAAATTTTACCCAGGATAATGTGTCATCAACTATCAATACCCTTTTCTTCATAATTTTATTATATTTTAAGCAAGATTTTTATACAAGACTTATTTTTAATAAAGATTAAAGACTGTGTTTCCGCAATATTGTAATCAAAAAATTACATGTTAAAATTAAGACCGTGTGACAATTTAACAGGGCAGTTACCATGGAAAAAATCAAAAAAATTATTCAGTCGGAAACCTTTATTGATATATCCCTTATAGTTCTTGTAATGATTATTTTAACAATATCATCGGGCTTTTTGGCTTATTGTTTTCTGGCAGACAGAGGAAGAGAATTTCTTTTCCCTCAGGCAATTTTGAATGGTTTAGTTCCATATAAAGATATAACCATGGCATATTTCCCTCTGTCCTATTATATTAATGCTTTTGTCTATAAGCTCTTTGGTGTTTCGTTCGGCTCGCTCATTATTTTCGGAGCTTGTTTCAGCACTTTCTTTATGATTATTTATTATTTGACCGCAAAAGAGTTTTTAAACAGAAAAATTTCTATTCTGCTCTCTTTGTTTGTCCTTCTGTCATGTGTCTTTTGTATGCATGACCTTTGTATGTATGTTTCTCCATATTCCTATGCCCGTGTTTACGGCTTAATCGGAGGGGTTGCCTGCTTATTCTTCCTTCTTAAACTGTTTAATACGGATAACATTAAATATGCCTACCTGGCTGCATTTTTCACAAGTTTTTCAATCTCAAACAAAATTGAATTTGCACCCGTTATTGTTATATTAATTGCAGGACTGATTTTATATAAAAAAGTAACCCTTCGTCAGTGTATTAATATTCTTCTTATCACAATGATCTTCCCTGCCCTGACTGTTCTTCTTCTTGTGCTTGGAGGAGTATCGCTCTCTGATATAACCGAAGCGGTTAAATTTGCTATCAGTTTTTCTTCAACGGAGGCAATGCATGGTTATATAGTCAGAACAGGTATAACTCCCGTATTCCAGCCGGATATGATAATCAAAGGATTTCCTCCTTTGCTTATAACTCTTCTGTTATCACTTTTATACTGTTTCCTTGATAAAAAATTTAACAACAACAAAATTATCTTTGCTTCAATGCTTCTCATAACAACTCTCGGTTGCTATTTTATGAAAAATACTCAGTATTACTGGGTTGAACTTCCCTTGTTTGTTGTTCTTCTTGCAATAGTTTTCTTTAAGCCGATAATAAAAGATAAAAAAATGCTCCTGTTTTTAATTGCAGCTTTGATATTATCTCAAAGAGCAATGTTTCAGATTCTTCTGAGCGCACACGGAGTTTATGCCTTTCCGATGATGATTATGTGCGCTGTTGTTATCTTCCAGAACTATCTTTCAAAATGCTTTCCTAAATTCCATATGGAAAAATTTATTATCTTCTTCCTTCTTGTTTTAGTCGGTACATATTCTCTTCAGCAATATACGAGAACAAAATATGTCAGATTTCCGCTTGAAACAAGCAAAGGCACTATCTATATGACACCCGAAAAAGCGAAAATCTTCGGGAACACACTTAAATATATAGAAGAAAATATTCCTGAAGATGCAAAACTTCTTGTTGTGCCCGAAGGTCCCATATTTAATTATATTTCAGGCAGAAAAATTGATATGCACTGTTTTATGATGGACAAATTTTACCATGATGCCTACGGAGCAGAAAAGGCTCTCGAAATCCTTAAAAATGCAGATTATGACTATATTATAGTTGCCGAGAATTTTGACCTTTTCTCGGGCGGCGGGTTTGAAGAGTTATTCACTCCCGAAGGCTCGCTTTGTGCAAAGTATGTCTATGCAAACTATACAAAAGTTTATCAGGAGGCGGAAGATAAGAGCCCACAAAATATTCTTACCATCTATAAAAAGAATGAATAAAAATATAATCTTACCTTTTTACCAAAAATAAACTGTCCGTTTGTCGCATAAAACCTGCAAAAAATCAGGTTAAAATATTTATGGAAGTTTGTTTTTTGGAAGTGGAACAGAATAAAATGAAACATTTTTTAAGAACACTCGAAACAAGAATTAATAAAACCTGCGAAAAAATGATTATCCAAGATAACAATAATTTTATAGACAACAGGTATTCAAGCCCGCTCACGAACCCGTTTTTTAATAAAAAATCAAAAACAATTATCTGGATAGAGAAGAAATAAACGTAAGTTGGGCATTCTCGCCAAATATCATTCCTCTATCGAGAGTTTCTCGCCCTTTTCACCAAAATAAAAGACAATTAATTCGGTGTCCTCATCGGTATCATTTCTTCCGTAGTGGAAGGTGTCGATTAATTCCGTCAGACATTCCCCTTTTTTTATTGTCTTTTCCTGCCCGTCTTTTGTCGCAATCGTCAGAACCCCTTTGTTCATATAAACAACGTTTAAAAGAGGGTGCTTGTGCATTGAAAGTCTTTCGTGAGGATGAATTGTGATTTTTAAAACAGTAACCTCGGGATTATCAATTTTTGAGGGTTTTAAATCAGCCCCATCCCACGTCGTCGTTGTCTTTAATAGTATTTCTTTGTTTGGCATTTCATTTTCCCTTTTTATTTCAGAATACTACAAATAGAATAATATGTTAATTTTTTACAAAATATGGTAATATATTGATATAAAATATATTAATTAAGAGAAAGGAAGATATAATGATGAAAAATAAATCTATATTTACCCCCCCCGCAGTCATAAGGCATTCACATTAGCTGAAGTTCTTATAACTTTGGTTATTATAGGTGTAATTGCAGCTATAACTGTTCCGACATTAATTAACAAAACAAAGAATCAGGAAACTGTTGTAAAACTGAAAAAGACATATTCAACACTTGCTCAGGCAACTAATTTGATTATTGCAGAAGAAGGACCTGCAACAAATTGGGTTACAAACACCACTGATGTTTATAATTTATATAGAAAACACTTGAACAAAGCGATGGACTGCAATATTGAGCAGGGTTGTTTAAGACAGGGTGCATATAAAAATTTGAACGATAACGGTACCTGGAATTTTGAAGATAATAGTATAAAATATCCCAAATTAGTACTGACCGATGGTACTCAAATTATCATTGAAAAAGCTTGGTTCAGTCAAAACTGTAATTTAAGAACAAATGGTTCAAATGATTTTTGTACGTATATAGTCGCTGATTTAAACGGAGCAAAAAAACCAAATACTTTTGGTAGAGATGTCTTTTATTTTGTTATAAAAAAGAATGGTTTATATCCAATGGGCTGTGATTATGATTATTGCGTCAATACCTTTGGCGGCGGATGTGCTTGTAAAGTATTGAGAGAAGAAGCAATAAATTATTAAACCTTTACGGGATAACACCCACCCCTGCCCTCCCTATCAAGGGAGGGGAATTTTTACCCCCCGCATCCGCAGCATTTTGAATTGTCGAACGTGTCTTTATTCTTCATACACTTCGTGCATTTTGGCTGCATTTTTTCATATTCCGTATAATACTGAAAACTCTTTACCCACTTTGGCTCTTTACAAGAGCATTTATTCATAAATTCAAGGTACTTTGTAAACCGCTCGAGAACATCCGCGGAGACAGAATATTCCATTATTTTGGCATTTTCCCCTGCTTTTTTTTCGTCAATTTTTAAAATATTCACAAAAAAATCAGTCAGAATTTTATGCCTTTGAATCTTTGTTTCAGTGTATCTTTTGCCTTTCAGGGTAATCGTAATAATACCGTAGGGCTGATAGTTAATGTATTTGCGCTCTGAGAGAGTTTTTATCGCATCTGACGTTGCAGGAACTCCTATTTTAAGATAATTCGCAACATCCTTAACTCTTGCGGCTTTGTTCATTTTGACAATCTCATAAACAGCAAGCAGATATTTCTCAAGACTTTCCGTAAGTTTTTCTTTCATAATTAACCCTGTTTTTGTGAATATCAATAATTATACACTATACCATAAAATTCAGGGCTATTTTTGAAAATCAATTTTTGAACTCTTAAATGAATCCATAAACTGCAAAGAATTGACTGTTGTCTGAACCTCATTTTGTTTTTGGGTATCCCCTTTTTTATTATGTTTTGTCATCCAAATGTTGAGTTTCGGCAGTAAAACACCGAGCATAACAGCGCTGTATGCAATACCTCCGATTTGCGCAATATTAAGTTTCAAAAGGTTTTTGGCGACATCACCGCCCTGCGCAATAACCTCTTTTTGAGATTTAAGCGAAACATCTTTGAGCCAATGAACAACGCCCTTTCCCTCTTTTGTGATATTAAACAGATTCTTCTGACCTCTGTCAAGCATATTTGCAATTCCTTTTGAAACAAAACCGCCCAAAACAAGCCAATTCAAGAACCCGAGATAATCTCTGACATTTGTTTCCCTTAGTTCCGTTGAATCTTTTGAAGCAAATATTCTGCCCAAAATCAAAGTTCCGTAAACTGTTTTAATTGCGCTGCCGCTTGTTACCGGCCCGTCAAATTCAAGTTTTTTAACTAAATCCAAAGGCTTTTTAACCCCCATTACCTTTGAGAGCATAAACAAAAATGCGCCCGCCGAGACAATTTTCTTTGCCAAAAGCCCTTTTTCCTTACCTTTTTGGGATTTATTTGCAACATTGTTCGCATATCCGTTTTCACCGACAAAATTGTCAATTCCGGTTCTTCTCTTTGTTAATTTTCTGTTTATGTATTGATTTGTAATAGCAATAGACATTGCCAGCGGAATTGCTATACCTGTTCTCAATTTATTAATTGTTTTCAGTTTTGAAATAATACTGTCAGCGTTTGTTTTTGCGCTGTTAAAGAAAATATTTTTCCCTGAATCAACGACATCCCTCAGGGCATGTGTCAAATTAGACGAAACCTCGTGAGCGCCGGATTTAATTGTTATATTGTTATCTGCACCAAGTAAATTTATTATTTCGTCCTGAACTTCACCCAAAACAGTTTTTGTTTCTTTTTTCCCGATTTTTGAATCGGTAATCAGATTTGTTATCTTCTCAATTATCGGTGCTGTCTTTTCACTATCAATATTTGCAAAAACTTTTTTCTCTTTGCCGACAAGCCCTGTCATAGATGATAAAATCTTTTCAACATAGCCTTTTGGAGTCTTATCAGAGTTTTTGTATATATCAGAGAAAACATCAAGCCCTTTGTTTGTAATCCACGAGCCTGAATTAACTTTTATTTCGGGCTTGTATTTTTTTCCTGCAAGTTTAGAAGTCAAAATCGCAAAAACGGCAGAAGAAAACTCGGCGATGAAAGTTCCCGTATATTCTCTGAACCCCATTTCTATCCCTGCCTGTTTTCCTCTGTGCTTTGTTTCGATGATGGTTCTTGGTGTATCCATAGCAAAAACATCGACAAAAGAGGCATTCAGCATATCGTTATTGCTCAAAGTATAAAGTGCTTTTGACACAGGGCTAAGCGCACTTTTAAAAGTTATTTGTTTATTATTGTTTACGGCATTAATCATTATCTTCTCTCCATACTAAAAAGGTTCTTAAACACTATGTTAAGAACCTAAGATATATTTTTTCAGTTTACTAACGCAAAATTATATGTAAGTTCTTAACCTTAAAAACTTACAAGCGCAACAGATTGAATTGTGTAATTTAGTATAAATCATACCTTTAATAAAACCAAAAACAAATTTTTTTGTCAACATACTACTTGATAAAATTTAATATTTATAATATGTTTAGGTATGGCATAATTTTTTTGGCATATATTAAAATGAACTATATTGAAGAAATTAAAAGACTTAAAAAAGAAAAAAATGCAATTATTCTGACACACTGCTATCAGAATATCGACCTTGATGAAATTTCCGATTTTGTCGGAGACTCATTTTATTTGAGCAAAAAAGCACAGGAAACAAATGCCGATATAATTGTTTTTGCAGGGGTTTCTTTTATGGCACAGAGTGCAAAACTTCTAAACCCCGACAAAAAAGTTTTATTGCCAAACCTCAACTCAGGGTGCTTTATGGCAGATATGCTTGATGTTGAACAACTGAAAGAGTTTAAATCGAAATACCCCCAAATGCCCGTTGTATGCTATATTAATTCAACCGCTGAAATCAAAGCGGAATGTGATATATGCTGCACAAGTTCTAATGCGCTGAAAGTCATCAAATCACTGGGTGCAAAAGAGATTTTATTCGTTCCCGATACCTACCTCGGCAAATGGGTTGAGAAAAAACTCGGCAATATTAAAATTCACACCTACAACGGTTTTTGCCCGACTCACCTCAGAATAAGGCCCGAAGATATAGATATTGCAAGAATAAACTATCCGAATGCAAAAATTCTTGCTCACCCCGAATGTCACCAAAGTGTAAGCAAAAAAGCAGATTTTGTCGGCTCGACCAAAGAAATTATGGAGTTTGCCATAAAAAGCCAAAATAAAGAGTTTGTTATCGCAACAGAAAAAGGCGTTTTAGACAGATTAAAAAGAGACTGTCCGGAAAAGAAATTTCATTTAATAAAAGAAGACATTATCTGCAAAAATATGAAATGGAACTCTGTTGAGGACATATATTTTGCACTTCTGAATGAGCGCTATGAAATCAAAATCAGCGAACAAATCAGAAAAAAAGCATTTGAATGTATTAATAATATGATGGAAGCGTGCAAACAATGAAAATTTTAGTCGGATTATCAGGAGGTGTTGATTCTTCCGTCGCTGCCGCAATGCTGAAAGCACAGGGGCATGAGGTTATAGGCGCAACCATGTCTATTTGGGGTAAAGACGGTGTTTATAAAAAAATTTCAGAAAAAATTAATGCTCCCTCTCCGAGGGAGAGGGGTGGGGAGAGGGTTGTACCTGTTACCTCCCATGGCGCCTGCCTCGGACCGAGCGAAAAAGAGGATATAGAAGAAGCAGAAAAAATCGCAAAAGCACTCAGCATAAAATTTTACGTCTTTGACTGCGCAAAACAGTATGAAGAAATAGTCCTTAAAAATTTTAAAACCGAATATCTATTAGGGCGTACACCAAACCCTTGTGTTTGGTGTAATGCCCTGATTAAATTTGACCTTCTGCCAAACCTCGCCAAAGCAAACGGAATAGAGTTTGACAAGTTTGCAACAGGGCATTATGCAAGAATTGAACGTGGTAATGACGGAAAATATCTTTTAAAAACAGCAAAAGACAAGAAAAAAGACCAGTCATATTTTCTATACAGATTAAAAGAAGAACAACTGAAAAATATTATTCTGCCCTTGGGAGAATATACAAAAGAGGAAATTCGACAGTATGCAAAGGAAATCGGACTAAACACTGCCGAAAAACCTGACAGTCAGGACTTTTATGAGGGTGATTATAATGAACTCCTCGAAATTGAGGAAAAAGAGGGCAATATAGTTGATAAAAACGGGAATATTTTAGGCAAACACAAGGGCTTTTGGAATTTTACGACAGGTCAGAGAAAGGGGATTGGAATCAGTTCAAAAGAACCGCTATATGTTCTTGAACTCAGGAAAGACACGAATGAAGTGGTTGTCGGAGAAAAGAGTTCAAATATGAAATCAGGGCTGATAGCAACAAAATTAAACAATATTTCATCACCAAAACTTCCGTTTAAGTGTCAGGCAAAAATTCGTTCATCGCAAATACCTCAATCGGTTATAGTGTCATATTGTTCTTTCGATAAAATAAGAGTTGAATTTGAAAATCTTCAGTCCTCAATCTCTTTGGGACAGTCAGTTGTACTATATGATAATGACATTGTCCTCGGCGGAGGAATTATTGATGAGGTTTATTAATAGTGATAAAATAATTAGGTCAGGCATTTTCTGACAATAGTAAGGAGATAAACAATGTCAAAACACGAGAGTATTATTGAATTAATCGGCAACACCCCTCTGGTCAGGGTTAACCGTCTGGCGCCCGAAGGGAGCAAGTTGTATGCAAAAGTAGAATATTTTAACCCTGCAGGCTCGGTCAAGGACAGAATTGCGCTTGCAATGATTGAAGATGCAGAGAAAAAAGGGCTGATTACCCCCGGAAAAACAACAATAATTGAACCCACAAGCGGAAATACGGGGATAGGTCTTGCCCTGATTTCAGCGGTAAAAGGATATAAACTCATTTTAACCATGCCTGAAACAATGAGCATGGAAAGAAGAAAACTTTTGAGAGGTTATGGCGCAAAACTCGTTCTGACTGAAGGCTCAAAGGGTATGAAGGGCGCTATTGAAAAAGCAAACGAACTCAATAAAGAAATCGAAAATTCAATTATCTTACAGCAGTTCAAAAACCCTGCAAACCCCCAAAAACACTATGAAACAACGGCAGAAGAAATTTGGAAAGACACGGAGGGCAAGGTTGATATTGTCGTTGCAGGTGTCGGAACAGGCGGAACTATCTCCGGTATTGCAAAACGGCTTAAAGAACTGAAACCTTCGGTAAAAGCAATAGCGATTGAACCTGCTTCAAGCCCCGTTCTTTCGGGCG
>JAFXYZ010000054.1 GCA_017541465.1 bacterium
CAGATTTTTATAAAATTGTAAAGGTTGACTACATAAGACTTAACACGAATTCTTAATAAAAAACGGGAGAATTATACCATTCTCCCGATGTTTTTATTCTGTTAACATATTATCAAAAACTATTAGTGACAATTGGTCTTCTTTTATCAAAGCGCATTTTTTTATGAACGAAGAAAAGAAACTTTCCTCCTCAACCTGCTCATCAATATAGCCCTGTAGAAAAGATTGTGTCATATAATCCCGTTGTACTTCCGCTGTTTCTAAAGCTAAAGAAAGCGATTTTGTTATGTTTTTCTCATGTTCAAGTGCAGTCTCAAATACTTCAAAAGCACTCGAAAACGAAAAATGCGGAGCCTCTACTGTCTCAAGCGAAACCTGAGAATTTCTGTTATAAATATAATCTACCAGCCCTGAGGCATGTTCAATTTCTTCCTGTGCTTGTTTTTTCATTAATTTTTCAAGTCCTTTAAGTCCCTTATCCTTAAAGTAAAGTGCCATAGAAAAATAAGCATATGAAGAATAAAATTCACGATTTACCTGTAAATTTAAAGCTTTTAAGACATTATCTTTCAGCATAATGTCCCCTCCAAAGCCCATGAACATTGCAATATGCTCTCATTGTGATTTCATTATATTTTGGTTTCATCTCCAATTCAGGCTTCTCACCTGCTTTGAGATATTTTCGTTTCACATATTTACCGTCAGGGGAATGAACTTCAATGAATTCAATATAGTGTTTTTCTTCACTCGGGTGCTCGCTTTTCCCGACCTTAACAAGCATTTTGTCATCTCTAATCTCAACAATGGGAATATGATGTTCATAGCCTATATCCTCATTATGCTCTTTTAAAAGTTCCATAGCCTCGCCGCAGCAAACCAATTCCCCTGCACCTTCATGCAAAATTTCAACTATGTTTCCGCAAATTGAGCATTTATAAATCTGCATCTTTTCAGTCATTTTTTACTCCTTTTCTAACAGACTTCAATCTGTCATTTGAGCATAAATGACTAAACAAAAAATAAAAAGAATACTTTGGGCTAACCCGAAAGGCTATTCATAAATTACTTTAATTACTTCATCTTCAAAAGTTTTAACGTTCTTGGGCTCTGTTATAAAATTCTGAATAAGAATTGCAACAACATAAGTTTTACCTTTTTTATCGGTTATAAAACCTGTTATACCTGAAACACCTGCTAAAGAACCAGTCTTAAGCCAAGCCTCACCTCTTAAATCGAACAGTCTTGAAGAAAGAGTTCCATCTCCTGGTTGAGCCATATTATATTTTAAAGTTTGGTATAATGAAGCATTGTTATATATATTAACAAGTGCATTTGTCATCCAGTCAACACTGACAAGGTTATTTCTTGATGCACCGCTTGCATCGGCAATGGATATTGAGTTTGAAGGAACTCTTTTACCGTTCCAATATTCTTTAAAAAATCTTGCTTCAAGTTCACTTGTTGCAGTTGCACTATATTTATTTGCTGTAGCAACTTTAAAAAGTGTTTCCGCATCTTTATTATCACTGTTTTGAAGAATTGAAGTATAAACAGAGCTGACAGGAGTTGTTACTTCTGCAATCTTCTTTGCATTTGAAGGAAGCAATTTTGAATTATAAGATGCATTTTTGATTTTAATATTATAAGTTGAAAACAAATCGTTTAATACATAAATAAAATATCTTCTCATAGAGCTGATAGGGACAGTTATTGTTGTTTTGCCTTTGATTGTTCCTACAAGTTCAACGACTTCAGGGTTAGTCCAGTCATATCGGTTAACCATAAACTTTTTGCTCTGACCAAAGGAAAGAAGGTTAACAACAGACATCGGGTATTTTGAAGAAGAAGTAATCTTCACACTCTATATAGTAAGCAAAAGACCCAGGCAAATATCCTTGCTTGGGTCTTTTTATTTGTCTATAGCCTTTATCTGTTATCTTTATCTATTATCTTCAGCCTCATTTACTCCTACGCCGAAGAGGGCGAAGTCTCCTTTCAGCGGGTCATCAGGAAAAATCTCCCTGAGTTTCTCGGTCAGTCTGATAGCCGTTGACATGGATGTTGTCTTTGTACTTATCAGTCCGAGGCGGTTGGCTTCTTGCATCACATGGGTGTCGAGCGGCATTATGAGGGTGCGCTTGTCTATGATGTCAGTCCATAGTCCGAGGTCAACGGGGGAGTTGTCGCGAACCATCCAGCGCAGGAACATGCAGATGCGTTTGCAGGATGAAGTGCAGTCCTTAGGTATGACACTAACGTTAACGGGAACGGGTTCCGAGCTCTGCTCGCCTGAGCCTTGGCGAAGAACGTTAACCTTTATCTGAAACCACCAAACTATTGCTTTTATGGCATCAATGGCTCGCCTGGAAGGGTAGGGAGGTATTTTGTTTAATTCGGTTTCGATGTAGGCTTTCATGGAACCATACTCTCGCAGCATGGTGGTGAGTGCCTCGAGAAACTCACGCATGGTGTGGTTGGTGTAAAGTCTGTAGTAACAGCCCTCGTCGTCGGGGATGTCCTTACGGAACTGCCCTGACGTCAGCCAGCCTTCCACCTCTCCCTTGGAGCAGTCAAGAATGTATTGTATCTTAGGAAGAAACTGCTTCCTGCTGCCATAGCTCAGCGAGGAGGCAATAAAAGCAAGGAGTTCCTTGTTGGCAACTCCCTCCACCTGGTGCATAAACCAGGAAGGGTCACCATCAAGGAACTCCCTCGTTTCGTATCGTTTAGCTAAAGTTTTCAGGTCAAGCATAAGCTTTAACGGGAACGTTAACGGGA
>JAFXYZ010000055.1 GCA_017541465.1 bacterium
GTATCTTGATGATAATGATATTGCTCCCGGCAAAATCGTTAACGCAAATCACCTGCGTTCAACTCTTCAAAATATTAACGCCGAGGATTATATGAAGGGTTCTGTTTCCTTCTCTGATAATGAAGAGAGTGAAGAATATTCAGATGTAAGTTTGGATATTAAAGACAGATTCCCGATTGACATCGATTTAAGATATGATAACCAGGGCCGTGAATTAATCGGTACTCAGAGAGGTGTCTTGTATGCAGGTATGCATAACGTAACAGGACACGGCGACAGATTATTGGGTACATTAGCCTTCACCAGCCGTTCAATCGGTGTCGGCGGTTTGTATTCTATCCCCGTTGCTAAAAACGATACAAGATTGAATCTTGGTTATACATATTCACACGTTAAACTTGGTAAACAGTTAAAAGAATATGATATTTCAGGTAGTTCACATAACTTCTTCGTTGGTCTTTCAAGAAGATTGGCACGTGGTGAGAACTACAGATTATACGGTGACTTAACCTTCGATTTCCGTAATTCAAGCAGTAAATGGAAATACGATAATGTTTATACATTACCGAGCTACAGAACAAGAACTGTCAGAGCATCCGTTACGGATATTGCCGATGACTTCTACGGAAGATGGTTATTTAACGGCGCTATCACAGGAGGTATTCCCTTCCTTGATGGTACAGATTACAATAAAGATCGTGCTTTGCCATCTAACAACTTCGTTAAGTTGAATGCGGGTGCGGCTCGTATGCAGATGTTACCTCTTAATTCAATGGCTTTATTACAAGTCAATGGTCAGTATGCAAACAGAAACTTGTATCCTTCAGAAAAAATGCAGGTCGGCGGTATTGCATCAGTCAGAGGTTTTGATGAAGCATATGCACTCGGTGACTACGGTTTAACAACCAGTATCGAGCTCAGAGTTCCCGTTCCGTTCTTAGGTATGGTATTACCTGAAAAACTTAAATTCATTGATGACAGTATCAGACTTGCTGCCTTCTATGATTTCGGATGGTTTGGCGACAGATTCAATCCGGACGGCTCAGACTTTATGATGAGCGTCGGCCCCGGTATTGTTGTTAAGTTAACCAAATACCTCTCAGGTAACGTATATTGGGGCTTCCCCCTCGGACACAGAGCCGACGATGTTGATACCTGCAGATTCCACTTCACGGTTACATCAAACATTCTCTAGTACAGAAAATAACATAAACAAAAATCGGGCGGCTTTAAAACCTCCCGATTTTTTTATTAAATAACGGCACAAAAAAGAGGCTTAAAAACCTCTTTTTTTGTTTATATAAGTGCTTCACCCTGATAGATATATCTTGTTCTTTCGTATTCCGATTCAAGGTCTGTTTCTTTTTCTTTATCGGTTCGTTTTCTGTAAACGTCGTCTTTCAGCTGAATAAACTTCTTGCCCTCCGTGCGGTTTTTCTTTTTCCAGTTAAATTCAAACGCATCGAGAAGTCCGTATTCCGATTCCGATTTATAAGTACCTATATTAATTCCGTAGGCAACGGGCTTCCAGCCCGCTACTATCGCAACTATTGCTATTAAGCATATTATTTTTTTCATTATTCCTCCTTGTATTTTCTACAAGTCCTCTAAAAATTTTCTTTGCCTATATTATTTCATGGTTTATCTTAAATAGTCAAATCAATTAATTATTTTGTACCACAGATAAGGTAATTACACTGTTGCCCTGAAGTTTTCTTGCCATTTCGTCCATTTTTTCTCTTGCTTTTTGGAAGAAATCAGGAAGTGTTACTTCAAGAAACTCTTTTTTCCTTTTTCCTGCTTCAGTGTCCTCATTGATATCTATTGAAGTAATCAGGTCAATTTCCGTTTCGCAGTCTTCTTTAAAGTGTTGGAGTTCTTCGCGTTTTCCTTCAATTTCACTGCCGTACATCTGGGCAAACTGGTCTTTTACTGATTCGAGAGTCATCAGAATTATATGTGGCGGAAGATTATCTTCCATTGCTCTGCTTCCGTTTAAGATTTCAATAAATCTTTTTGATAACTCAACTCTGTCTTTGCTTTTGCCTTCATATTTCTTTTCAATGAATTTAACCAGTTGCTTTTTGCCTGCTTCATAGTCAGGGAATTGCATTTTATTATTCTCAAAAAATTCGTCATTTATTTTGATAAATTCTTCAAGGTATTCACTTTCCTGGCACAGGAGTTTTGAGTAGCTATCAAACACTTCAAGCCTTTTTTCGGGCATATAAGAGTCAATGAGTGCAATAACGCAGTCCTCATTCAGCCCTGTTTGAGTTAAAAATAGGTTGAGGGTTGAATTATTCGTATTTGCATTTTGCAAAATTGAACTCAGATAAACAAGTCCTTCTTTTCCTGTTGTTGATTTCAGCTCTCCGTCTTTACTTATTGTTCGGTAAGAATTAAGAATTTCTCTTGTTTTTGTTGCCATGCCGTCCTGTGCATTTCTGACGAGTTTAAATTCGACCTTGTTCAGCTGCGCAATTTCGCTTGCTCTTTTTAGTCTCATTTTCAGGTTATCAAGAATGTACTGTTCGGTTTTCGGGTTCTCAAGAGCTTTAACATAAGTGTTCAGTAAAGTTACGGGCTCTTTTGTTATGTAGTATTTTGAGATAATTTCTTTAAGTTTTTCCTTCTCTGCCGTTATAAGTGCCTCAGAACCTTTTTTATAGGCGGAGGATAGTTTATTGAGCTGTTTGCTTACTTCATTTCTGTGTCTTGGCAGTATTGAGGTTGCAAGATAGAAGTTTTTGTAATCCTGAATTTCTTTAATGACATTCTTCTGATTATCTTTTAACCTTGCTTTAATGGATAATTCGCCATAGTTCAGTTTGTTGAAGTATTCGTCAATTTTTTCAAATTCTTTATTTATTCTTTTTATATTCGGAGTTTTATTTTCAAGCAGGCTGAGAATATTCTTGGTGCTAGTGTTTAATTCCGTCATATCGGTGTATTGTTTTGTGTAGGAGTAGAACTGATTAAATAAATCCGTCAGTTTTGTCTTTTCATCATTCGTCAGCTTTATTGTGGAGGGCGAATGAATATTTGTATTTCCACCGCTGAAGGCGGGCGAATCTTTAAAAGTTTCGTCTATTTTAGTGTAGATATTATAAATCGTTATGAGCTCCGTGTCACTGCTTATGCTTTTGAAATATTCAGAGATTTGGTCGGTAAACTCCTGAGCTGATTTGTTGATTTCTTCGTCAGACATAATTGTGAGCTTCGGGAACGCAGGTCTGATTTTGTATTTAGTAAACATTTGCTCCTGATATTTCCTTACACGCCTGTTAATATCTAAATCGGAAAGCCTTACCATTAGTTTTCTGTAGCTCGTGTCTGCACTTCCGTCTTTTAAACCGCGGGAAATGTATGAACCGATATACATATCATCAAAAATATCTTCTACTTCGTCATGTCCTGCCTGCAATTGTTCAAGGTATTCATAAGACGGTTTCAGCGTGATTATATCCTCTGCTTTGAGCCAGCTTGTTTCCTTTTCGTATTCTTCATCCGTCATATTCTGGAGTTTCTGAAGAATTTCAACCAGCTCTTCATCGCTCTTAGGGTTATAGTGTTTGTCTATCGCCTTTATAACATTTTTTGAGCTCGGGATAAGGTTAAGCAGATAATTGTCGAGCGATTTAATTCTGACATCTTCATCAAGAACTTTTTTGATAAATTCTTCAAAAATTTTGTTGACTTCCTTCGCTTCTTCTTTGTTTCTGACTTTTCTTTCAACAACCTTTCTTGATTGTCTTATTGCCATTTCCCCAAGCGACTCAATACTTCCTGTAGGAAGATAGTTTCTATCTCTTATAATCTGCATTGATTCAAACATTTCTGCAAGTTCTTTTTCCGTTTTGGGTTTTGAGAGCTTTGAATTAACCTCATCGAAGATTTCTTTTGATCTCTCTGAGCACCTTAAAACAAAGTGGTCATAAGAATTTGGAGTTTTTCCGAACATTGTGCCTGCATTTATTATCTGTTCTTCAAAAACCTTCTTTTTAACTCTGTCAAACTCTTTTTTTGTTGATACGGAATATAAATCCACCTTCATTATTCTAGAAGGAATAGCTTTATAGAGCGCAACTTTTTCCATATTAATTTTTATGGGGTTATCTTTATCTAGTTTATCAAAATCTTCTTTTGACTTAATTGTTTTGTTTATTTCTTTTTTCGTGCGCTCTGTTCCCTGATATGCCATTTTATCGAGCTCTTCCATTGCTTTTATGTTTACTCTTTTGCCTTTTTTAATGTCCTTTTCAAGCGCATTGATTTCATCTGAAATATTGAGAATATCAAATATATTTGCAAAAATTTCAACTACATTTGTGGCTAATTCCTGTGATTCTCCGGGGATAATAATATCCAAGAAGAGGGGGAATTTTTCCTGGTATTTTCTTGAAAATCCGGTTGCTGTGTTCAGTTCGTTGAGAGGTGTTCCCGTTGTTAAATTATTTCTGAGAATATATCCTCTCTTCCAGCCGTAACCGTTTCCGTAATCGGTGTATCTTGTGTCTTTAGAGGTCCAGGTGTGTTCTTTTTCCGCTCTTCCCCATGAATTATCGTGCCAAAGAATAGGCTGCCTTTCTTCTTCGCCTGTTTCGGCATTTTTGATTATTTCATCTGTAATGGACTGAACATATTGTGCGTGCAATCCATAGCCTGTATCTATAACATTTGTGGAGCTTATACCGGAGCCGTCTCCTTCTCTGATTACTTTTGCGGCTTCAAGTGCATCATTTTCGATGTAATAGGGCTTGCCCGTCATCTGCTCCAGTATTCTGATAGTCTGGTTCGGGTATAAACCGCTTTCGCCGTCTTCGGGAAGCCAGAAGTGTCCCAGAAGTTTTCCTATCCTGCCGTATTGCTCTGTTAAATCATCCTTCAGTTCTTTGTTTAATTCTTTATAAACCTTATTTGTGTGACGTTTAATGGTTTTTAAACGTGAAGCTATTTCTTTGAATGTTGTTTTGTCTTCTTCGCTGAAATTAAGGAAGATTTTATTGTATTCTCTGTCTTTTTCTTTTTCGCTGATTTTTTTGTTTTCTATCTTATTAAACTCATTTCTCATATTCTCGAAGGTGTCCTCGAGTTTGTCGAGAGCATTTCTTGAGAGAATAAGGTCGTCCTTTTCCATTTTTTTGAGAACTTTTTCTTCTCTTGAAGGAATACCATAGTAATTCTCTGTTTCTTCAAGTGCTCTTGATGCATTTTCAATGTCCTGAGACATAGTATTGAAGGCATCATTGATGGGTTGTCCGAACATTTGTTCTATTCTGTCCACTTCCTCCTGGGTTATTCCGTTTTGGTTTATGTAGTTTACATAAGCAGCAAAGATGTTTTGGGTAAGATGAACGGTATTGTTGTAGCCCATCATTCTCAGAATATTTTCGTGGAGTTCAAAAGAGGGATTTGTCTGAAGCTGCTTCTTTTGTGCTTCAAGCATTTTTATAATACTGTCTTTTGAATTTTTGATATTGTTTTGCTCCGCAAAGGTTTTGGAAAAATCTTTGTTCCCCGATTTAATATCGTTTTCAAGACTGTCTAAGTATTCAATTAATATCTGAGAGGTGTTCTTTTGGGTAAGAGCAGTCAGAATTTCGCTCATTCGGTTCGGAATTTCAGAGGTAATTGTGTTTATATCCTTTATTATTTCGATTTGTTCTTTTTCCCCTTCTTCTGTCTGAGGGAGTTTCTTTATTTCGTTTAGTAAATCCTGCTTGAGCTGAATTTGTCTCGGGGGAAGGCTGTATTCCTGTTCATATTGCGTAAGATAACTGGGGTTCTTCAGCTCTTCTTCAATTCCGAGTCTGTGTGATGCCGCCGCTAAAAACAGGTTTTTGTTATAATGGTAGGTGTTTTTCGGGGAAGAACTTCTTCTGACTGAGTCAATCCTTTTTATACATTCGCTGTAGCCTGAAACAAGATTTTTTATATCGTGAATGTTATCTTTTAATCCCTGAACTTCTTTTTCGCTTTTTTCGGGAAGGAGGGAAAGAATATAATCCTGAAGTTTTTCCTCCTGCTCTTTTTCATCCATTTTATCGTGGATGTTTAATGTTCCGTTTTCGTCTTTCTTATCGTAAAATTCTATTGTTTTTGAGGCTATTTCGTTTGCTCTTTTTGCATTTTCACCTTCAAGAAGGGTGTTTAATTTTGCTGTTAAAGATTTTTTGAAGGCACCCGCGTTGTCAGACTGTTTTCTAATAATCGAGGTTGATGACTCAACATACTGATTCCTGATATTTTGTAAGCTTTCAACATTTTCAACGTATTCCTGTGTCTTTATTGCAAATTTTAAGATAGAGCGAAGCTGCTCTAATTCTTCAGGAAGCTCGGGATACCACATTGTATCTCTGAAAACCTCATATTTGTCTTTATCAAAGGCAATATAGTGCTGAGAGTTGAGGTTTCCTTTTCCTGCCGTTCCTGCAAGCTGCATCCAGATATGGGCTGAAGCATCAAGTATTCTGTAGTTTCGAAGAAGTGCATCAGTGTAGTCTATATCGGGTTTGTCGGCTTTGACTTTTTTCCCTGAGCCTAAATCGGTAATATCATAGACCTCCATATATTTTGAATCGTCAAGCTCGTTCATGACAAGCTCCATAAACCGGACTTTGTCTTCATAGGCAAGCATTTTGCGGCAAACCGATATTGCGCCGCAGATACCGCTTTCTCTCTGGTTAACATCTTTGATTAATAACTCCTCGCTTTCGGGAGTTTTTATTGTTATATCGTTTAAAATTTCTTTTAAAGCCTGAACTTTTTTGTCCTTCAACTGAGGATTAATTTTGTATTCATCACTCAGAAATAACCCCATTTTTTCAAGACATGTTTTCTTTTGCGGTTCTGAAATATCTGAGGATATAAGAAAATAGTCGAGAAGTTTTTTTATTGTTGCAATATCGCTTGTGGTTTCATCATCCACGATATATCCGTTCAGTTTATCAAGTAGATTCTTTCTTAAATCAAGAATATCTTTTTGTGAGTCAGTCAGGGGCTGTTTTTTAGAGAAAACTTCCTTAAATTTTTCGTCTAATTCTGCTCTTAAAGTTTCATCCTCCTGGTTTGAAATGGCTGCGGCTATTGTATCTTTGAGCTTTTCAGTCCATATTGACTGTCCTGTTTTATCTATTTTACCGAAATTTTCGTCAATTTCATCGGACAGTTCGGAGTTTGGGTTAATTCCGTATTTGAGATTTCCCGCAATATCGAGCATTTGCTCAATTTCGCTTCTTTTTGCTTCTGAAGCGAGCTTATTCAGAGCTGTCTGAATATTTTCTCTTTTATTTTCCGAAAGCGGTTTTTCGCCTGTTTTTAAAGTCCTTACCGTGTTTAAATCTGTTCTTATACTCTTAAAAGAAAGAATATTTTTCCTTCCCTCACACACATTTATCCTGTTAATAGCCATTTTTATCCTTTTTTGCTTATTTTTACTCTCGTACCTGAGTAAAAAACTCAAAAAAATATTTTTGTCAGTTAGTATATACTGTGTGTCGATTTTGTAACCTAAAGAATGGGGCAACAACAGACCAGGAAGTAGGGTAGACTTTAGTCTACCAATCAAAAATTATTGATAAAAATGCCGTTTTAATCGGTTAATTATTCAGACTGTGTATGGGGGCGGGGATTCTTCCTCCTCTGTTGATGAAGGAAGAAGAGTCGAGTTTGTTTATCGTCATAATCGGCGCTTCACCTAACAGACCTCCGAAAACGGCACTGTCTCCGACTGTTTTATCGGGTACGGGAATTATTCTGACGGCTGTCGTCTTTTTATTAATCATACCTATTGCCATTTCGTCAGCTATCATGCCTGAAATGGTTGTCTCAGGTGTGTCCCCGGGTATTGCTATCATATCAAGCCCGACCGAGCATACACAGGTCATTGCTTCAAGTTTGTCAAAGGTTAAAACCCCTCTTTTTGCGGCTTCTATCATGCCTGCATCCTCTGATACGGGGATAAATGCGCCAGATAAACCGCCCACGTAAGAGCTTGCCATAATTCCGCCTTTTTTAACGGCATCATTGAGCATTGCAAGTGCTGCGGTTGTTCCGTGCGCCCCTGCGTGCTCTAAGCCCATCGCCTGAAAAATTCCCGCGACAGAATCGCCTATTGCGGGTGTCGGGGCGAGAGAGAGGTCTATAATACCAAACGGAATATCCATTTTTTGCGCCATTTTTCGCCCGATTAATTCACCCGTTGATGTTATTTTAAACGCAATTTGTTTAATCTTGTTCGCAAGCTCGCCAAAATCAGCATCTTTTGGAAGATTTTCAACGGCTGCTCTCACAACTCCCGGGCCTGATACACCGATGTTGAGCGCGCATTCGGGCTCGCCATAGCCGTGGAAAGCCCCTGCCATAAACGGATTATCCCCGGGAACATTACAGAAGCAAACGAGTTTTGCCGCGCCTATTCCGTCTTTGTCCTTAGTTAAAAGAGCTGTTTTTTTGATTATTTCGCCCATTAATTTAACTGCGTTCATATTAATACCTGCTTTTGTCGAGGCAAGATTAACTGATGAGCATAGTCTTTCAGTTGTTTTCAGGGCTTCAGGGATGCTTTCTATTAAAGCTCTGTCCCCTCTTGTGCAGCCTTTTTCGACCAAAGCAGAAAAACCGCCTATAAAATTGACATTTACTTCTTTTGCCGCATCATCGAGGACTTTTGCCAGATAAACGTAATCATATTCCCTGCAGGATTCCCCGACAAGCGAAATCGGGGTAACCGAAATTCTTTTGTTGATAATCGGAATGGAATATTCCTCTTCAAGTTCTTCTGCGTATTTTGAGAGGTTTTTAGCGTATTTGATTATTTTTGAATGAATTTTATCCCCGACCTCTCTGACGTTTTCGCCGCAGCAGTCGCGAAGGCTCAGGGCGAGCGTAACCGTTCTTATATCAAGGTTGTGCACCTTAATCATATTAATTGTTTCAATAATAGATTTTTCGTTAAAAAATGACATTATATTCCCTCTTAAATAGTGTGCATTTTGTCAAAAATTTCTTTTTTCTGAACCCAGATTTCCATACCGAGTTTTTCGCCAACTTCTGAGAGCGCATCTTTTATTTCTTTGAAGGAATAATTTGAGCCGTTGATGTCAGCGAGCAGAAACATCATAAAACAACCCTGCATAATGGTTTGTCTTATGTCCTCAATGTTCACCTGATATTTTGCGAGCACCTGGGATATTTCGGCGACTATACCGACTCTGTCTTTTCCCGAAATCGTTACGATTATTTTATCTTCGTTCATGTTTACTCCTTGTTTTTTATTATTTTATCTTAAATATAGCAAATTTTACAGTTTCGGGTTTTAAAATTACAAAGAGAATTAATTATGTTCACAATACCCCCAGCGCTGCCTCCGGCACAATATTCAACCCCGCCCGAACAGACTTCTGAGATTGTCTTAGAGGAACTTTGCGCTGCGAATAATCTTTCTTTTGATGTCTTTGAACCTTCAAAAGAGAAAGTTCATGATATAAAACTTATTGCCCACAGGGGATATAGCGCAGAAGCTCCCGAAAATACAATACCTGCTTTTGTTGAGGCGGCAAAGAGAGGGTATAAGTTTGTTGAGTGTGATGTTTCCTGGACGGAGGATGGTGTTCCCGTTCTTCTTCACGATTCAACCATAAACAGAACGTCTGAGCATAAGGAGGGAGGTCTTAATATCCTTCCTAAATACTGTTCATCTATGACCTATGATGAATTGTTAGAGTATGATTTTGGGGTAAAAAAGGGGGAAGAGTTTAAAGGCACAAACATTCCGACATTTGAAGAGTTTTTGGAATGTTGCAGGGATAACAATTTATCGCCATATATTGAGCTCAAAAGCTCAAAGGGGGTGAACAGAGATAAAATAAAAATGCTTGTTGATATGGTGAACTCTTACGGCTTAAAAGATAAGGCTACCTGGATAAGTTTTGATTATGACTATTTAAAAATTCTCTCAGAGCTCGACGGCAGTGCGAGAATAGGGTATTTATATAATTCCGTTCCCGATGATAGAACAATTACTCAGTTAAACGGGCTGAAAACAGAGAATAATGAAGTCTTTCTTGATGCTCAGGCATCAAAGTTAACCCAAAATTCCGTCAATATGATGAAAAATAACGGGTTTGAGGTCGAGGTGTGGACCGTTGACGACTTCGGGTATTTTGATGTCGCTTCTTCATTTGGGTGCAGCGGGGTTACGACCGATAATATTACAAAAGATAGTGTAAAAGATTTTTATGGTAATTAATATTTCTTAACTAACAACGGGTAATTTTTTTAGTTTTGAATTTCTTCTGCCGAAATAAAATTTGTGAGATTTTAAGTTCATGGTGGTTAATGTATGTCAGGTTTAAACAATATCGGCCCGAATTCTTTTTGGGATGATAATCACATAAGAGAACATCAGGGTTCAATGAACCTCAGAAATATCGGGACTTTTTATACCTCAAAAATACAGGATAAAGACCGCACCGACTTTTCGAGCTCTTTTAAACTTGTTGGCCCGAACGAAAGCGAACAGGGAAGAAAGTTTTGGAAGGGGCTGATTTCAAATAAAGATTCGCTTGTTCAGGAACTTGAAATAACCTCCGAAGAGTATGACAACCTTGCCTGTATTGCTATGGCGCTTGCCACTCAGGAAACAGGGCTGGGCGAAGAAAAAGGTTATGTCGGCGAAAATATCGGGCTTCATAAAGCTATAAGAAATACAGGGAAAAGACTTCAGAAGATTTTGAAGCCTGCGGGCAGTTCTTCGTCAGGACTTACCCAGATTAAAATTTATGATTTTATGACACAGGATGGAAAATTAACCCCTAAACAGAGGGAAATTTTGACTAATCACGGAATCGAGGCAACAAGTTATACCAAAAACAATTTGTTTGCTGCACCCGATAAGGCTGCCGTTGCAACTGTTGTAGCCTTAAAATCACTTGAAGATAACTATCCGAATTATTTAAACAGACTTCAGAGCAAACACGAAGAGGTCGAAAAGCGGATAAATGAAAGCGAAAAAGATACAAGAGGTCCTAAAATAATTCAGACTATAAAAGAAATTTATGAAAATTCAAACTCAGGCAAAAGAGATGCGATAAGATTAGCCTTCAAACACTGGCTTTTGGCGGTTGACGGCTCAAAAATCTCCGATCCCGGGGTTATTGATAAGCCTTATAATGAGGAGTATCAGCTCAATAAACTCAATTCTCTTCTGAATTTGCCCGAGCCTATTGTTCAGGACGATTTGGACTATATCAGATATACTCTGACGGCTGATAATGAAAAGATGAATATGACGCAATACTGCGCGTATGCCTGGAATAACGGAACGGGTAAGACGAGTATGCAACTGGACAGACTGCTTGCGACAAAGGTCGGGGTAATTTTAGCCCGCTCCGATGACTTTAGCTCTGACCAGTTCACGGTCAACGTCGAACAACTCGCCAAAAAATATGCAAAACAGATGATAGGGTAATAATAAAACGTAAGTTGGGCATTCCTGCCCAACGAAAAAACGTTAAAATTTTGCAAAATCGGGAATAAATGATAATATAAAATTACATTATCAATTTTGAGAGGAAAAATATTATGATATTTAACAAAAAAGGACAGATTTCTACCCCCCCCCTACAAAATTAATGCGTTTACTCTTGCCGAGGTTTTGATAACTCTTGTTATCATTGGTGTTATTGCCGCAATAACAGTTCCGACTTTAATGAATAAAACTCAAAATCAAGAATATGTTTCCAAATTGAAGAAAACGTATTCAACACTTGCACAAGCAACTAATTTGATTATTGCAGAAGAGGGGACTCCTAAGAACGGTTGGGCAACATCATCTGAAAATATTTATAACTTATATAAAAAACATTTAAATAGAGCAAAAGAATGTGGTAAAGAACAAAATTGTTGGGGTGTAGGACCATATAAATTATTAAATGGAAGTACATATGACGATTATTATACAATTGATAGTTGGAGAGCTAATTATCAAAAATTAGTATTAGCTGATGGAACTTCTATTATGTTTGATTCTAATGCTTTTTCTTCTTGTACCGGCGATTGGGATGGTACACCGGCTGAAGATTGCACGATTATTTGGGTTGATGTAAACGGAGCAAAAAAGCCTAATCAATTTGGTAGAGATACTTTTGTTTTCATATTGAAAGAAAACGGTCTTTCACCTTCGGGTTGTGTAAAAGCCAATAGGACTATGGGCAATTACAATTGTAATTTATATAATGGTAGAGGTTGTGCCTGCAAAGTCCTTCGTGAAGGCGCAATGAATTACTAGATATTTGTTGGGCTGAAAGCCCAACTTACAATTATAGAAAGTTTTTTGCCTTCTTTTTTACAAAAAAGAAGGTTATCTCAATTTCACCAAATCTGCTTTTCTCATTCTGATATTCTGAGGTGTGATTTCGAGGAGTTCGTCGTTTGAGATGTATTCAAGACAGTCTTCTAAGGACATTAGTCTTGGTGCCTGCAAAGTTACCATAACATCTGCCGTTGCACTTCTCATATTTGTTAAGTGTTTGGTTTTGCAGATGTTTACGGGTATATCCTGAGGTCTGTTAGCTTCACCGACTATCATGCCTCTGTATATTTTTGTTTTCGGGGTAACGAAGAAAACGCCTCTGTCCTCAAACTGTCCGAGTGCATAGGGAACCGCCTCGCCGTTTTCAAACGCGATGAGAGATCCGCAGCGGTGTTTCGGAATATCGCCCGAGAACTTTTTATACCCGTCAAATACGTGGTTCATAACACCTTCGCCGTGTGTCATTCTGATAAATTCACTTCTGAAGCCTATCAGACTTCTTGACGGAATAACAAAGCTCAGAGTTGTTCTTTTGCCGATGTTCTGCATTTTCTGAAGTTCGCCTTTTCTTGTTAAAAGGCGGTCGATAGTATCGCCCGTGTATTCGTTCGGAACATCTATAATAAGATTTTCGTAAGGCTCCTGTACCTCTTCACCCACTGTTTTTAAGATAACCTGGGGTTTTGAAACCTGGAATTCATAGCCCTCTCTTCTCATTGTTTCAATTAAGATACTGAGATGAAGCTCACCTCTTCCGCTTACCTTAAATACATCCGTTGAATCAGTGTCCTCAACTCTCAGACTGACGTTTTTCTCGAGTTCCTGATAGAGCCTTTTTCTGAGTTGACGGCTTGTAACAAATTTGCCCTCCTGACCGGCGAAGGGTGAGTCATTGACCGAAAAATTCTTCTGAATTGTAGGCGCATCAACGTGAATTAGGGGAAGTGCCTCAGGGTTTTCTATTGATGAAACGGTTTCACCTATGTTGATGTCATCAAACCCTGCAATTCCGACAATGTCACCTGCGTGTGCTTCTTTTATTTCAACCCTGCCGAGGTTTTCAAACCCGAAGAGTTTAACTATTTTACCTTTAATAATCTTTCCGTCTGATTTGATTAAGCTGACGGGATCCTGCGAGTGCATTGAGCCGTTGACTATTCTTCCTATTGCAATTCTGCCGACATATTCGTTATAGTCAAGTGTTGTAACGTGGAACTGAAGGTTTGAACTGTCTGAAATCTCAGGTCCGTCGATGTTTTTCAGAATTGAATCAAGCAGGAAGGTAATGTCATATACCTCATCGTCGGGATTTTCTCTTGCAAATCCCTGGAGGCTGCTTGCATATACGACAGGGAAATCGATTAATCTTTCGTCATCAGTGAGTTCTGTGAATAGGTCAAAGACTTCGTTTAGTGTCTTGTCGGGTTCAGCTGCAGGTTTATCTATTTTATTAATAACAACAATAATTCTTATGCCGAGCTCAAGTGCTTTTTGAAGTACAAAACGGGTTTGGGGCATAGGACCTTCTGCCGCGTCAACGATTAAGAGTGCACCATCGACCATACCCAAAACACGTTCAACCTCGCCGCCGAAATCAGCATGGCCCGGAGTGTCAACGATATTGATTTTACACCCTTTATACCTTATCGAAACGTTTTTTGAAAGGATAGTGATTCCACGTTCTCTTTCAAGGTCGTTGCTGTCGAGAACGCGCTCCTGAACGACTTCGTTGTTTCTGAAAACACCGCTCTGTTTGAGCATGCAGTCAACGAGCGTAGTTTTGCCGTGGTCAACGTGGGCGATAATTGCTATGTTTCTTAATTTATTATTTCTCATTTTATTGTTGTTATTATGTTTCGTTATTGTTTTTATGTGCTTAATTTTCGGCGATAACGTCTGTCAGAAGGTCTCCGTAGCTGTTAAACTTGCCGGAAGTCTTTTCTATAACATATTTAACGGTGCTGTCCTTCGCAACCAGTTCGTCTGCTTTATCGAAAGCATCATCCGCATCGGCATATTCGCCAACCAAGTCTTTTGACAGGGTTTCTTTATCTTTTACATAAACCTGATACATAATTTACCCTTTCTATACTTTTTATTTTATTACAAAAATATTTTTTGACTAATTTTTTTCTTCAACTTTTATGTCAACTAGGTTTATAACTGTAACTTTGACTAAGCCTATTGCCCATTTAACGATGACAAGTCCGCTTATTATCCCGACAAGTGCGTCAAGGAAGGTAATACCCGTGAATTTTATCGTTATAAGTGCCGCAATAGTTAATAAAGACGTCAGAATATCAGCCATAACGTGCATATAGGCTGATTTAAAATTGTAGTCCTCGTGTTCGTCGTGACAGTGGCAGACGTGGCAGTTAATTTGGTGAGCGCCCATAATGAAGATACAAAATAGGTTTATTAAAAGCGCACACACCGCAACGATAATGGCATCGTGGAACGCAACGGCTTCGGGCTGGAAGAGTCTTTCCGCCGATTCAAAAATGATGTGGGCTGCCGTTATTAAGAGCAAAACCGAACTTGTGTAGCCTGCCAGTGTTCTGATTTTTTCCTGATTAACACTGTGGGTTTTTATTTTCTCGACTTTTCTTGAGATGACGTAAGCCGCATAGGTTAAACCGAAAACAAGAATGTGGGCTGCCATGTGAACTCCGTTTGAAAAAAGAGCCATAGAGTTCGACATTTTGCCGATTATAACCTGCGCGCTCATCGCGAATATTGTTAAAATTATGATAGCGAGAATCTTTTTCTCGTTCTTTTTTATTGCCTGATTATCCAATTTTTTGACCTCTTAAAAATTTATTTTGTAGGTCGGCTTTACTAAGCCGACATAAATAAATTATAGAACAAACAAAAAATCAGATGTAGGGTGCAATTTTTTGCACCGATTTTTAAAGATTAGTATTCTTAAACACCATAATGTAGCATTTATCACCATAGTAGAAGTGAAGGACATAATATGGCTTCAGGTTTTCGAGTTTTAAGAGTGACTGAGGGGGCTTTTGTCTTTTGTTATCCTTACATACCCCGTTTGCAACATTTGCAAGTTTTTGTCCCATCTTGTTCCAGACAGTTTGTTTTTTGTGAGGTGCGTTCTGTGGATAAAAATTAATCGGGGTGTCCGTTACTTTTACCGCAGGGATAATGAACTTAACCTTGCCGTTCTGCTTAAACAAAACATAGTATTTATCCTCGATTTTTCTCGGGGTTAAAAGATAGTACCCTGCATCGATTTTGTATAAATTTTTAAAGTATAAATCTTCAGATGTCCTGAAAAGAGGGTAAGGTGACCACGCATATTTCAGAGAGTCCTCGTCCTGCCAGGGATCAACGTTATTAAAAAACGTGGAGTGATAAGGCTGAGCCTGTTCATAGAGCGCCAGATAATCTGTCTCTGCCAGAACAGACGAAGAAAGAATAAAAAATAATGAAAATATTAAAATTAATCGTTTCATAAGTTAATAATAATACTTTTTTCTCAAAATTCAACTTTGTTAATGTTAAAATTAATAATTATAGCCGAGGAGAAAGTCATGCAAACCGCAAATCAGAATATAAGACCGGTAACACACAGAATTAATGAAGAGGGGAACATCGAAATCGGGGGATGCGACCTAACTAAACTTGCCGATGAGTATGGAACACCCTTCTATCTTTTTGATGAAGCAACTATCCGCTCTATGACGTCAGCCTATAAAGATGCGTTTAAAAGTTATCCCAAAATGAACATGATGTTTGCTTCAAAAGCGTTTATGACAAAAGCAATCTGCAGAATTATGGCGCAGGAAGGCTTTGGGCTTGATTTATGTTCGGCAGGCGAAATCTACACCGCAAAAGAGTCAGGGTTTGATATGTCAAAAACCCTGTTTAACGGAAACAACAAATCTTTTGATGAACTCAAAATGGCGGTTGAATATGGCGTCGGGACGGTCAGCGCTGATAACTTCTTCGAACTCTCTTTGCTTGACAATGTTGCAAAAGCCTACAATAAAAAGGTCGAGATACTTTTAAGAATAACTCCCGGAATTGAATGCCATACCCACGAATACATTCAGACGGGGCATCTCGATTCAAAGTTCGGGTTTGATTTAACCCAAATTGACAGCGCGGTTGAACTCATAAGAGATGAATATCAAAACCTTGAACTCAAAGGGCTTCACGCACACATAGGCTCTCAGATTTTTGAAAAACAGGTTTATTTTGATGAAGTTGAGGTTATTTTTAAAGAAATAAGAAGAATTAAGGATAAATTTGGCTTTGAACTCAGTGAAATCAACCTCGGCGGCGGTTTAGGGGTTAAATATACGGAAGAAGATAATCCGATTAGCGTCTATGAAATAGCTGAAACTATAATCAATTCCGTTGAAGAAAACTCAAAAAAATACGGAATTGAAAAACCGATTTTATTTTTAGAGCCCGGAAGAAGTATTGTTGCGACTTCAGGTGTAACGGTTTATACTGTTGGTTCATCAAAACAGGTGCCGAACGGCAGAAAGTATTTTGCGGTTGACGGAGGAATGTCCGATAACGCAAGAGTTAGCTTATATCAGGCGAAATACACCGTTGATGTCGTGAATAAGCCTGAAGAAGAGAAAAATCAGACAGTCACAATAGCAGGGCGCTTTTGTGAATCGGGCGATATTTTGGCAAAAGATATTAAACTTCCCGAGCTCGAAGCCGGAGATTTGCTCTGTTTCTACACTACAGGCGCATACGGGTATTCCATGTCGAGTAATTATAACAGAGTATTAAAACCAATTTCCCTACTTGTAAAAGACGGAAAATCTGATATTATTATAGATAGGCAAACTTTTGAACAATTGACAGAGGCAGACAAAATTCCCGATAGGTTAAAATAGGCAGATGTTCGAGACAATATCAAAATTACTTCAATTTCAAGATATTTATCACAATTTGGCGCTTACCGTCAATGTCAAGAATGTTGCGCAGATTCTTGTCATTATTGCCTTTATCGTTTTTGTTCACTACAAATTTCTGAAAAACACCGCAGGCGAGAAAATCATCAGAGGGATTATGATTTTTATCTTCTTTATGTGGGGCTTCAGTGCTTTGCTGATTAAGTATGACTTCATAATCTTAGGTGTTGTTGCCCAGACCTTGCTTGCGATGATAGCCTTTTCGTTTGTTGTCGTGTTCCAGCCCGAATTAAGACGTATTTTAGGACAACTGGGGCAGGCAAAATGGCTTACTGAAAGTGCTTTGTTTAACAATAAAACTCATTCCCAGACTAAAATTAATGTCGTGAATGAAATTGTTGAAGCCGTAAAATACTTCAGCAAGGTTAAGTGCGGCGCACTTATGGTGCTCCAGAAATCGAAGAACGAAAACCTCTACAGTGAAGTAGGTACTGTTTTAAACGCAGATATTTCATCAGAACTTTTATTAACTTTGTTTTTCCCGAACACCCCTCTTCACGACGGGGCGGTTGTTTTGTGCGAGGATAAAGTCCTTGCCGCAGGTGTTCTTCTTCCTCTGACGGATGATCCTAAGCTAAGCTGGAGGTATGGAACAAGGCACAGAGCCGCCATCGGCGAAAGTGAACGTTCTGATTCTGCGTGCATTGTTGTTTCCGAAGAAACAGGCGATGTTTCTATTGCAATAGACGGAATTTTAAAAAAGTATGAAGATATAGTAAAGTTCAGAGAAGATTTGGAAAATATTCTTGAGTATAAGAAAAATATTGCCGATGAAAACGACAACAACATCAATTCTTTTCTGTTTAATCTGATAAAGATTAGAAAGAAGTAAACCATAAATGAACCCGATTCAGAGAATTATTGACCAGAAAGTTTATGCGGTTGTAAGGGTAGATAACCCCGAGAGAGCCGTCAGTATTTCAAGAGCCCTGATTAAAGGCGGAATAGATATAATTGAATTAATGATAGAAAATGCCGACTTAGTCAGTGCCGTAAAAACTTTAAAAGAAACGGAAGATGTTTTGCTTGCGGCAGGCGGTATCATTACCCAAAGACAGGCTGATATTTCAATCAAAGCAGGTGCGGATATTATAGTTTCGCCTATTTTTCAGATGAATCTTGTCCGCTCGTGCAGAACACAGGGGGTGCCTCTGATTATGACGGCAACAACTCCGAACGAAGCCTATGAAGAGTGGAAAGTAAGAATACCGCTCATAAAAATTTATCCTGCAAATGCAATGGGCGGTGCTCAGTATATAGAAGAGCTGCTTCGTCCGATGAAGTTCCTTGATGTTATCGCAACCGGGAATATTTCGCTTGAAGGCTTCACCGAATATATTGATGCCGGTGCAAGAGCGGTCGGGATAGGAAGAGCCTTTTACCAGTACGCAACGGAGGAGGAAATCGTTGAGCGCGCAAAATACGTTTTAAAGAAGTTAGAACACTATAAATAATATTAATTTAGGGGATATGATGACAAAACTTATTTTTGAAAAAACAAAAGAAGGAACGAGAACAACAAATTTGACTGAGGAAGAGGTCGATTTTTCCTTTCTCTCTTCAAAGTATCTGAAGGATAACGATGACACGATTATGCCCGAAGTAACCGAGCTTGAGGTTATGAGACACTATAAAGAGCTGTCCGATAAGAATTTCTGCATTGAAAAGGGCTTTTATCCTTTAGGCTCTTGTACTATGAAATATAACCCGAAGATTAACGAAGCTCTCGCTTCACTTGATAATTTCGCTAATCTTCACCCTCTTCAGGATGATGAGGACTGTCAGGGTGCGCTGGAGCTTATGTATAAACTTCAGGAAGCCTTAAAAACAATATCGGGTATGTCTGCCGTTTCTCTTATGCCCGCAGCAGGTGCACACGGTGAATTGACAGGCATGATGATTATAAGAAAGTATTTTGATGTTACAGGGCAAAAGAACAGGAAAAATGTTATTATCCCTGATTCTGCTCACGGAACAAACCCTGCCAGTGCTGCTATGTGCGGATTTAATGTCGTTGAGATAGCCTCTGACGAAAGAGGTTTGGTAAATCTTGAAGAACTTAAAAAGGTGCTTAATGAAAATACGGCAGCTTTGATGCTCACAAACCCAAATACTTTAGGGCTTTTTGAAGAAGATATTCTGAAAATATCAGAGCTTGTTCACGCAGCAGGCGGGCTTTTATACTATGACGGCGCTAATACTAACGCTATAATGGGTTATACAAACCCCTGTTTAATGGGTTTTGATGTTTTCCACATGAATTTGCATAAGACCTTCTCAACCCCTCATGGTGGCGGAGGCCCGGGGGCAGGACCTGTCGGTGTGGTTGAAAAACTCAAAGACTTTTTGCCTGTTCCGACAGTCGGTTTTGACGGAAATTCATATTTCAGAGACTATGACCATAAACACACTATCGGTAAGGTTAAAGCGTTTTACGGCAACTTCTCTGTGCTTGTAAAGGCTTATTCATATATTCTTTTAAACGGTAACAGACTAAAAGAAGTCAGCGCTGATGCGGTTTTGAACGCGAATTATATGATGAATAAACTCAAGACGAGATTTTATCTTCCTCACGACAGACAGTGTATGCATGAATTTGTCCTGTCGGGCGACTGGCAGAAGGAAAAAGGCGCAAATACTCTTGCTATGGCAAAAAGACTAATGGATTCAAACTTCCATCCGCCAACAATTTATTTCCCTCATATTGTCCACGAGGCAATTATGATTGAGCCGACCGAGAGCGAAACTAAAGAAAGACTTGATGATTTTATCGATATAATGTTTAAAATCGCTGATGAAGTCGATAACGGCGACAAGGACATCTTAAATCACCCTCTGAACGCTCCCGTTAAGAGAGTTGACGAGACTTATGCCGCAAGACATCTTGATTTGGCCTATAAAAAACAACCACAGTATTCGGTTGTCGGGTAAAAATTTATTAACTATAAAAAATACCACCTCTTAACTGAAGTGGTATTTTTATTTGTGTAGGTTGGGCATTCCTGCGTAAGTTGGGCATTCCTGCGTAAGTTGGGCATTCCTGCCCAACAAGTATGCTATTCTGCCTGTTTTTCTTTAATCATATAGGTGATGATTGCAGCGATTAAGAGCATCAGAGCGCCTATAAAGAACGCATATTCCCAGTGGTAGTTAATTCCGTTTTCAACGTGGAATACGCATTTGCTGATAAACCAGGCAAGGAGTGTGCATACAAGCACCTGAGGACCTGCGATAAAGATATTAAATATACCCATAACAGAACCCTCTGTTCCTTTTTGAATGTATTCAGTGAGCATAGCAAACGGAAGCGCTAAGATACTTGCCCAGCCGATACCCGCTAAACTCATCAACAATAAAATCAAAGTCTGGTTTTGAGTGAAAAAGCCCATTCCGAGGAATGCAAGAACAAGCGAAATCAGTGAAATGAAATGCACCTTCTTGTTTCCGAATTTTGTTGATAACAAGCCAATCGGGATAGCAACTATAAAGCAGATAAGGTTTTGTATTGCAAAACAAATTGATGAAAAGTTAGTTGCCGTTGAAAGTTTTTCTGCGTACAAATTTTTCACTTCCTCTGTTGCGTTTGTGAGGTCTGGAATGTTAAATACTGTGTGAGTTACATACTGAGTGAAGAAGATGAATAAACTCATAATCCCAACCCAGGTAAAGAGTTGCATAACGCAGATTTTTGTAACTTCGGGCGATGATGTGAAGAAGTCTTTGAGTTTTTTCATAAACGGTGTTTCATCTTTTATTTCTTCTTTCTTTTCTTCCGTTTTTACAACCTTAGGTTCTTTAATAGTAATACAGGTCCAGGTCATAGCAAGGAAGAAGGCTAAAGCCGCCATAACAAACTGCGCTTCAATACTGATTTGAATATCGCATACATATTTTAAAAACGGAGCTGTTCCTGCCGCAATAACTGAACCTAAGCCGATAGCGAAACTCAAATATGCGTTAGCGAGTGAGTGCTGCTCCTGAGGAACAACATCTGGAACCAGGGCTCTGTATGGTCCCTGTGCAACGTTTACGCAGGCATCAATAACCCAAATCATAATTGCCGCAATAATCAGACCGCCAAAAACGGGTTCGGGTACGTGCAATAATGCTGCGATTTTCTCAGAAAGAATAGCCGAATTCGGGAATATCCAAAGTGCTATCGAGGCAAAAAGTGCGCCCAAAAAGAGATAGGGAACTCTTCTTCCGAAACGTGTCTGTGTTTTATCACTCAAAGCACCGACAATAGGCTGAACGAGCATACCCGTAACAGGACCGGCAAGCCAGATAAGACCGAATAATAACGGGGAAGCGCCCAAGCCCTCAGTAACAGGGCCTGAGAGAATAATTCTCATCTGCCACGCAAACTGCAGACCGAAGAACCCCAAACAAAAGTTCAGGAGCTGTGCGGTTGAGAATTTTTTTAGTTTTGTTTTTTCATCAAGCATCGTAATTTCCTTTATTTAACTCTTGAATTTTCCATATCAAATGTGGTGCAATTTCAAAGAAATCGCCCACTATACCATAATCTGCCGACTTAAAAATCGGCGCATTTTCGTCTTTATTTATAGCAATAATCTTTTCGCTGTTCTCTATTCCGACTATATGCTGAACAGCACCCGAAATACCGCAGGCTATATAGAGCTTAGGTGTTATGGTCACTCCTGTCTGCCCGACCTGAAGGCTTTTTGAAAACGCACCCGTTTCAACGGCGGCTCTTGAAGCTCCTAACCCTGCCTTCAGCTCTTTTGCGAGCTCTTTTGCAAGCTCTATCCCTTTTTCCGTTGCAATACCTTTCCCGCAGCCGATAACAATTTCATAATCAGAGAGGTTTCCCGTGTCCGATTTGAATTTTTTGACAAAATTTAAAAGCTCGATTTTGTTGTCAAATACCTCGTTTGAGAGGTCTATATATTCAACCGTTGTGTTCTCGTTATTGTTTTGAACTGCTTTAAAGGTATTAGGTCTGACAGTTGCCATTTGAGGATATGTTTTACAAAGAATTGTTGCCATTAATTGTCCGCCAAAGGTCGGACGGGTTGCGGCTAGTTTGCCTTCTTCATTAATGTCAAGTCCTGTGCAGTCTGCGGTTAAGCCTGTATTTAAACTTGTTGAAATACGGGGGGCTAAGTCTCTGCCCTGGCAGGTTGCACCGATTAATACTATTTCGGGCTTTTGTTCGTTAATTATTCTGCATGCAGTTTTTGAATAATTTTGTGTTATGTATTCTCTGAGCCTGTCATCCTGCGCAATAATAACTTTTGATGCCCCGGTTTCTTTTAAGGTCTGAATAATCGGGGCATAATCATCGCACCTTCCGATGACGAGTGCGCTTACCGTTTTGTTTTCGAGTTTTTGCGCCAGCTCAACCGATTTTGATAATAGCTCAAGTGAAACAGGAATTATATTAAGGTTTCTGTCGAGTTCGATATAGACAAGTATTCCGCCAAATTCACTCATTTTCTAAGCCCCATATAATCAATAATCTTCTCTTTTAGGTGCCAGGCGGCAGCGGCGCTGTCGGCTGAAAAATTTTCTGTCTCGCCCTGATGTTTATTTTCGGGTTTAAAAACTTTTGAAACATAAGTGGGTGAGCCCTTTAAACCGACCTTATCCTGCTCTATCGTCAGTCCTTCCATATTTACCGTGTTACAGCAGTATTGCTGAGCCTTAATATACCCGTCAATTTTGGGAAGCCTGGGTTCAAGTTCCGAGTTTACGCAAATAAGAACGGGAAGCTCGGCGCTTATGGTTTCTATATACTGCTCTGTTTCTTTTTTTACGGTTAATTTATTGTCCTCAAACATCAGTATCTCGTCAACATAGGTGAGCTGTGGAATATTAAGCTGCGCGGCAACGGAAGGACCAACCTGTCCTGTCTCTCCGTCTATTGCTACCTGACCGCATAAAATGAGGTCGGTATCGCCTAGTTTGTCTTTTATAAGCTGGGCAAGAACTCTCGCGGTAGCGACTGTATCTGCGCCCGAGAATTTTCTGTCGGTCAGAAGAAAAGCATCATCTGCTCCCATCGCAAGCGCAAGCCGAAGAACCGCCTCAGCCTGAAAAGGTCCCATTGTGACCGCAGTAACTTTTGCTCCGTATCTGTCTTTAAGTCTTAAAGCAGTTTCGAGAGCAACTCCGTCTTTAGGGTTTAAAATACTCTCTAAGCCGTTTCGGTCTATTGTGTTGTTCTCTGTCCATTTAATATCCGTGGTATCGGGAACCTGCTTTATAAAAACAACTATGTTCAACAACTTTTCCTTATAAACACATATTCTGATTACTTCTATTTTGCACCAAAAATTCGCCTGTGGCAACGATTTTTTCAAAATTTCGGTAAACTTTTTACAAAGATTTTAAACATCAAGCCCGAGGTCAAGCGGTTTGGCTTTTGCCACTATGGCACTTGAAGAAATGACATCAACTCCGCACTGCGCTATCTCTTCAAGCGTTGAGAGTGAAACATTTCCGCTGACTTCAATTATGGCTTTATCTTTGATGAGTTCAACTCCTTCTTTAATCTCAGGGATAGTCATATTGTCGAGCATAATGATGTCAACTCCGCACTCTAAGGCTTCTTTTACCTGAGCGAGTGTGTCGCATTCCACTTCTATTTTGTGGGTGTGGGAAAGTTTTTTTCTGACTTTTTCAACCGCCTTTGTTATAGAGCCGACAAGCGCAATATGGTTATCCTTCAGCATAACGCAGTCTGAGAGATTAAAACGGTGAAGCCTTGCGCCCCCTATAGAAACTGCGTATTTTTCAAACAGTCTGAAGCAGGGGGTTGTTTTTCTTGTATCCGTAATCTCTGCTTTATAATTTTTAAGTTTATCCTGATATTTTCTTGTTTCGGTTGCGATACCGCTCATTCTCTGAATATAATTGAGTGTCGTTCTTTCACCGATTAATACTGTTCTTGCATCCCCTTCAACCGTTGCGATTATGCTTCCTTTTGCTAAAGTTTCGCCATCCTTTTTCAGGATTTCAACTTTTGTTTCACTGTTTAATATTTCAAAAACCTGTTTAAAGACTTCAACCCCTGAGAGAACTCCCTCTTCTCTTGAAACGAGTTTTACCTTCATCTTTTGAGTGCCGTCTGTTGTTGCGTCCGTTGAAATGTCGGAAAAACCAATATCCTCTTTAAGTGCGTTTTTGATATGTTCTTCAACTATAAACTTGTTCAAAATCATCTCAGCGCCTTTCTTAAAGTGTTAATATCAACGACATTAGAGTGTGCGTCTTCGCATTTTTCGGGGTAATCATCTCTATAGTGCGCCCCTCTTGATTCTTTTCTCTCTTTTGCCATATAAACAATTATATTTGCGACAGTTGAGAGGTTTCTGACCGTATAATTCATTAAATCGGGGCATTTTGAGGTGTAGTTAAAGTTTTCGGTTAATTTTTCGATTTCCTTCTCTGCCCTGGTTAACCCCTCTTCATTTCTGACTATTCCGACATTTTTCCACATAATTTCTTTTAAATTATCAATGGCGCTTTCGCAGTCAAAATCAGAGTTTTCAATTTCTTTGTCATATTCTTTTATGAGAGAATTAATTCTTTCGTCTTGTTCTTCTTTTACCTCATTTGGAAGGGTTTTGAGGTAGTTTACAAGTTCATAAGCCATAACAACACACTCTAAAATAGAGTTGCTGGCAAGCCTGTTTGCTCCGTGAAGTCCTGTGCAGGCGACTTCACCTATGGCATATAAGCCCTTAACCGAAGTTCTTGCCTGAATATCCGTTTTAATTCCGCCCATTGTGTAGTGAGCAGCAGGTGAAACAGGGATAAAATCTTTTGAAGGGTTAATTCCGTATTCTTTGCAAGTCTGGTAGATTGTCGGAAACCTTTTTGAAAACTTTTCTTCAGAGATGTGGGTTGCATCAAGTGAAACGTTGTTGAGGTTTTTCTCTTTCATTTCGCTGTAAATAGCTCTCGTGACAATATCCCTCGGGGCTAATTCCATTCTCTCATCGTATTTGCCCATAAATCTGTTGCCGTTATTGTCAACGAGGATTGCACCTTCCCCTCTGACGGCTTCCGAGATAAGGAACATTGTTCCTTTTTCCCCTATCGAAAAAGCTGTCGGGTGGAACTGGATAAATTCCATATCCTGTATTTTTGCGCCTGCCCTGAAGGCAAGAGCAACACCATCGCCTGTTGTGATGTCGGGGTTTGTCGTGAATTTGTATAACTGCCCCGAACCGCCTGTTGCGAGAATAACTGCGGAGGAATTTATTGCTTCATACTCTTTTGTTTCTGTGTTAAAAGATATTAAACCTTTGCATTCTCCCTTTTCATTTGTCAAAAGATCAACGGCTATTGCTTTTTCATAAATATCTATTCCGTTTTGCTCTCTTATTGTCTTAGAAAGAGCATTTTCTATGCAAAAACCCGTTGCATCGCCGCCTGCGTGGAGTATTCTGTTGACACTGTGCGCGGCTTCTTTTGTAAAAATAAGTTTGTTATTTTCATCTCTGTCAAAATTAACACCGTAAGAGAGCAGTTGTTCAAGGACTTTGGCGCTGTTTTGTGAAATAAATTTTGCAACATCGTAATTTGTCAGCCCTGCTCCTGCCTTAATCGTATCTTCTATGTGCATTGAGGTTGAGTCGAGTTTATTTTCGGGCAGGACACAAACCATTCCCCCCTGTGCGTATCTTGAATTAGACTCTGTCAGAGTTGATTTTGTTATGAGGAGGATTTTGTTTTCCGGCTTAACCTCTTTTGAAAGTTTTATTGCCGCATATAAGCCTGCAATACCGCTTCCGACGATTACGAACGAATATTTTGACTGTTTCATTATTTTAGTCCTTGTTGGATTTTATTCTAACCTAAACAAAAAATGTTTTAAACAGAAAAGTAAAGAAATTTATTATAATATTGAAATCTGTGTTTTTTTATTGTAAACTTATATAGCCGTACTCCACGGGGACATAGCGGATCTCTCGACTCGAACGCTTAGCGAGGTGCAGAGCCTGCTGTGAGGCTTAGTCATAAGTTATGGAGAAGCTGAGTTTTTATGATAGTATTTGTGCTCTCGGCGTAAACCGTCGAACCGTGTCAGGGCAGGAATGCAGCAGCACTAAGGCCAAGTTTGCGGGTGAGGGCGGAAATAAAGGAGAAATTCAGGTTTGAAATGGCTTGTGTAATAAGTCGATAGGCAGAGGTACGGCATAAATAAGGGCTTTGATTTTTCAAAGCCTTTATTTTTTTATGTGATTTTTTAATTCTAACTCTAAAACCTTCTTAAAACGGCTTCCCTCTTCCGCGTTATCAATAGCCGATTTCATTGATTTTTCATAGCTTGCGAGGTTATTTTGTGATAAATAAATTTTTGCTTCAAGATAATAAAGTTCAGCATTGACGGGACTGTATTTTATTGCCTGAGAGATTAACTCCAGCGCTTTTTTGATGTCGTTGGTCTGAAACATAATATTTGCGTATAATTTCAGAGCACCTATATCGTTTGGGGTTATTTTGATTACTTTTTCAAGGTTTTCAACAGTCTTTTTTAAATCTTTTTGCTCGTAATAAATCGAGGCAAGATTAAAATATGCCCAGCTGTATTGTGGCGAAAGCCCGATAGCCTTTTCATAAAGCTCTATTGCCCCCTCTGTTTCGCCCTTTTCCTTCAGCTCATAAGCCAGATAAAACATCGCAAGCGCATCCTCGGGGGTTTGAGAGAGAACCGTTTTAAAGTTTTCGATAGCCTGCTCGGTCATTTTTAATCTCGACTGCGCTATCGCAAGATTAAACCTTGCATTTGTGTCCTCACTGTCCTGGGAGAGAATTTCTTCAAAAAGTTCAACCGCTTTTTCGTATTCCTTTAAATTACTGTAGGTCGATGCCAGATTAAACTTACAGTCTATTGATTCAGGGTTTAATTCAATCGCCTTTAAATAGGCATCGAGCGCTTTTTCGGGGTATTTTAATTTTTCGAGAATAATTCCTATATTATAAAACACCTCGCTGTCCTCGGGGGTAATTCTTGAAAGCGTCAAAAGTTTCTGAAGGGCGGTGCGGTTCTGCCCTATGTTAATAAGCCCTATCGCCGCCTGCTTTATTTCTTCAGGTGTTTCTGTATTTTGTTCCTGTTCAAATTCTTCCATAAAATAATTTTATCATAAAATTTATTATTCTTATCCGTTTTTCAGTTTATTTTCACTTCTCTTTCTCTTTTTCCCGATTTGCCCTACCATAATTGAGCCTTTGCCGAATTTTTCCTCAATTTTGTCAAGAACGTAGGAGATTTCCTCCTTCTTTTTATTCTGTTCCCCCGTTAAACTCAGCTGTTCTGTTTTGATTTCTTCAAGTCCGTTTAAGACTATCCCTGAGGCTCTGAATATAATCGAGCCGTCAAACATTCTCTCAAACAGTTTTACCGCATATTTTACAAGCTCAAGCTCACTGTTCGATTTCTTTTCTAAGATTGCTTCGAGGTAAAAAACACGAAAATCTTTTGTCCTGAGCATAACACCTATTGAGCCTGCTTTTAAATTGTCCCGTCTTGCGCATCGGCAGGAATTATGAAGGTGATAAAAGAGCCATTTTTGGATGTAGTCTTTATCTTGCGTAAATTCAGGGAAGGCGCATGTCCTCTGGATTGATTTGGGCTTTTTTTCCTCTTTTTGTATTCCGATAAAGTTCTCGCCTGAGAGCTCCTGCTTTAGTTCAAGCCCCTTTATCCCCAAATTTTTCCTTAAAAACCCTTCATCAAGTTTTAAAATTTCTGAGGCATAAAAAATTCCGAAGGCTCTGAAAAATTTTGTTGTTTGTTTCCCTATCCCCCAAACCTCAGAAACGGGAAAATATTTCAGTTCTTCTTCAATGTTTTCTTTTTTGATTACATAAACTCCTGATAGTGATTTTGCCTTGTGTACAGCCACTTTTGATAAGGTCTTTGAATTTGATATTCCGACAGAAACCCATACCCCGACCTCTCTTTTTACTTCATCTCTTATTCTCTTTGCTAAGGTTTCAAAATCGCAGTTATAGACTTTGTCTAACCCCGTTACATCAAAAAATGCCTCGTCAACCGAATAAATGTCGATGTTTTCAGAGTATCTTCTAAAAATATCCCTTAGTCTGTTTGAGATGTCATGGTAGAGGGTGAAGTTTGAGGAAAGGTAAACGGCGGAGGGGTACTCTTTTTTTGCCATAAAATAGGGCATACCCATTTTTATCCCGAGTTTTTTCGCTTCTTTTGAACGGGCTATTACGCAGCCGTCGTTGTTACTCAGAACACAAACGGGCTTACCCTCTAAAGAAGGGTTAAAAAGCTGCTCACACGAGGCGAAAAAATTGTCTGCATCAACAAGCGCTATAAATCTTTGCTTCATCTCATTCCTTTTTTGTTAATAAAAACGGGCTTATGCTAGTTTGGGAGTTGACTAACGAAGGCGCATAAGCCCCAAAAATAAAGTAAAATCATCTTTTTCTCTATAACTTCCGGACTATTCCCTGCGCTATTCCAAATATAGCGAGTTTTTCTTTAGGGTAGAGGTTCGGATAGTTTTTGTTTGCAGGCTCAAGCCAGACTTTATTTTCTTTTTTTCTGTAGGTTTTTAGGGTGAAACCGCCGTCTATATAAGCGATAACAACATCACCGCTTTTTGCTTCGGAACACTTTTTGACGACTACCTTATCCCCCTCAAAAATTCCGAGGTCAATCATCGAATCACCGCTGACAGTGAAGATGAAGGTCGAAGGGGAATCTATTTCAAACGCGTCATCAAGCGAAACTCTTTTTTCTATTGCGTCCTCTGCGACATCGGCGAACCCTGCCTTGACGGAGGAGGAAAATTCTATTGCACCAAAGAGTGCTTTTGAGATAGAGAAACGGCCGTTTATTTCTTCTATTAAGCCATAGTCTTTAAATTTGTTGAAATACTGCCAGACGGAGTTTTTGTGCTTAAACCCGAACTCCTGCGCAATAGCTTCAAAACTCGGAAGAACTTCTTTTCCGTATTTTGACTTTAGTTTCTCAAAAAATTGTTTTTGCTTTTCCGTAATCATATTTTTATTATAGACGATTGTCTATAAAATTGCAAGAGGAAAATTATATCATCTGCGTTGTTTTAAAATGAAGTTTTGCGATATTTTTGAGTTCATCTTTTGAATATTTTTCGCAGAAGAGTTTTGCCTGTTTTATTACCTCCCGGTTTGCACCTTTTGGAAGTTCAATTTTGTAGGTTTCTTCAAGTTCCCTCATTCTCCTCACGAATGAAGCTCTTGCGATTATTGAGGCGGCTGCGACTGCAATATCGGCTTCCCCTCTGACTCTCTGCTCCAGTGTAATCTCTTTCCCCTTTTTCATAAGAGCATTTTGAATAAGTTTTTCATCCCCGAATTTATCCGAAAGAGCAAATTTGCAGGGTGATTTTTCCAAAATATTTTCTATTGCTCTTGCGTGTCCCCAGGCGAGAAGTTTGTTTAAATTTTTGCAGTTTTCATAGAGTTCGTTATATTTTTTAGGAAGAATGACAACTATGCTGTGAGGTGCATTATTCTTAATCTGAACGGCAAGTTTTTCGATTACACTGTCGTTCAGCTTTTTACTGTCCTGAATCCCTAAATCCATAAACATTTTTGCGGTTTCTTTATTTACCTGAACCCCTGCAATAACCAAAGGTCCAAAATAATCGCCCTTCCCAGACTCATCTGTTCCTATGTAAACATCATCAAAAGAAATTTCGGCTTTATGCACCGTTTCTTTTCCCGTTATCTCCCCGATTTTTTCGGAAAATTCTTTTACATCACTTCCCTGAAGAAGAAGTTTCCCCGAGGTATAATAAATCGCCTGAAGGTTGTTCGTTTTTGCGCGCCAGAGAGAATACTGAACGACATCAAACTCTGCGCCCAGAGAATTCAGATACTCTTTGACCGCGTTTGCTTCTTCAGAGGAAAGTTTTATCGTGTTTGTATTCATAGTCTATACAGGAGGCAAATCACCCTTTACGACCGCAACTTCTTCAGACTCGAGTGCAAACTCCTTGCAGAGCGCCTTAATTGCTTCTTTTCCTGATTTCTTATCAACAAGACAACTGATTTTAATTTCACTGGTTGAAATCATTTTGATGTTGATATTCTGGTCTGCGAGTGCTTTAAACATCGCGGCAGCGATACCTGGCCTGTCGACCATGCCTGCGCCTACGATTGAAACCTTTGAGATGTCCTCATCGGTTGTAATCTCTTTTGCACCGAGTTCTTTTTTGACCGCTTCCATTAATTTTAAAGTCTGCTCTAAATCTTTTGAGTCAACAGTAAACGCAATATCGTTTGTGTGTTCGTTTTTACCGAAGGTTTGGATAATCATATCAACACTGATTGAGTTATTCGCAAGGGTTGAAAAGACTTTTGCCGCAGTACCCGGGCTGTCGGGAACTTCGCCTATCAAAATACGCACCTGAGAAGAATCTTCTGCAACACCTGCTACCGGTTTATATATTTCCATTGTATCTGCTCCTAAAATTAATGTACCTTCGTTTTCCAAGTTGAATGAACTTCTTACCCTCATCGGAACGCTGAATTGTTTAGCCGTTTCAACAGAACGGGGGTGAAGTACGTTTGCGCCTACTCTTGCAAGCTCAAGCATTTCTTCATAAGAAATCAAATCGAGTTTTGATGCCTTTGGAACAATCCTTGGATCTGTCGTATAAACGCCCTCAACATCAGTATAAATATCGCATCTTTCTGCGTGAAGTGCTGCCGCAATAGCAACTGCAGAGGTGTCCGAACCGCCCCTTCCGAGTGTTGTTATTTCGCCCTCTTGGGTTACTCCCTGGAAGCCTGCAACAACTATTATTTCACCCTCCTGAAGGTGCTTTTTGAGTTTGTCTGTTTTAACATCTATAATTCTTGCCTTTGAGTGTACGTTTTCAGTTATAATTCCGACCTGCTGACCGTTCATGCTTATTGCTTTATATCCGTGAGCCTGAATTGCCATTGCAAGAAGCGCGATAGAAACCTGCTCACCCGTTGAGAGAAGCATGTCCATTTCTCTTGAATCGGGCGCAACGGTTACTTCCTGTGCGAGTTTTATTAATAAATCTGTTGTATGTCCCATCGCAGAAACGATTACGACAACATCATTTCCCTTTTCTTTTTCCCTGATAGCCGCTTTTGCTACATTGTGTATCTTCTGTGCATCGGCTACCGAAGTTCCTCCGAATTTTTGTACAATAATACCCACTATGGTTTATTCCTCTTCTGTTTTTAATGTTCCTGTGATATAGTTTTTTGTTTTTTCCCAATCTTCTTCGTCGGGGTATAACTCCTTCATTTTATCACAATAATATAAAGTTGTACTCTTATTGTAATTCGTGGGATTTTCCTGCGCAAGTGAAAAATACGCAAGATAATTTAAATAGAGATAAACTGCGCTCTCATGCTCGCTTTCGGGAATTTCCCTCAAAAGCCCCAATGCATTCTGAACTTTATTTATCTTAATCAAAGAATCAATTTTTAAATATTTTCCCTTCAGACTGTCGGGCTCTTTTAAAAGAAGCTCCTCCACCTTTTCTATGGTGTCATAATAAAGCCCTGTTCTAAATAGTGTGAGAGCATAAAGATAAATCAGCTTCGGGTTGTCTCTGTTGAGCTTATACGCCGTTCTGACCTTCCTAAGAGCTTCTTTTGTATCACCCTCGGATAAAAGTATTGTGACGTAATTTATATAGGCTTCAAGGTGGTTCGGGTAATATTCGATGGTCTTTGCGTAAAAATTAAGGCTCTCTTTTATGTTCCCCGTTTTATAGTAACAGTTTGCAATATAAAAATATAAGAAATTGCACCTTCTTGAAAATTTTGTTGCCTTATCAAAATTCTCAAGTGCTTCTTTATATTGTCCCTGCTTATATTTTATAAATCCTAAATCTGAATAGGCTTCAACATAATCGTGCTGAGCTGAAATTGCCTTCCTGCAAAACTCCTCCGCCGAGGAATAGTCTTTTGTCCTCAGAAAACACTGGGCGAGCTTGTGCATGGTGTCGAGGTTTTCACCGTTCAGCCTTAGCGCCATAAGAAATTTTTCCTTCGCCTCTTCTGTCTGCCCCGCGTTAAACAGGGAACATCCCCAGGAATAATAGAGTTTATCCGAAGAATAACCTTTGTTTACGCTTTCCTGATACAGATTATTTGAGGCTTCAGTGTTCCCGAGTCTTTGGGCGCATTCTGCGAGAAGAATATAGAGCGCAGGGTTGTTTTTGTCTCTTTCAAGCTCCTTTAACCCGTAATTATACGCATTTTTATAGTCCTTTAACTTTGCCAGGCAAACTCCCATATAGTAATCGACCTGTCTGTAGTCGTCCTTCATATATTTGACATACTTTAACTCCACAAGAGCCTCCTGCGTTCTGCCCGTATCAAGATAAAAGAGGGCAAGCAGAAAACAGCAGTTTATATTCGTAGGATCTTTCTGTTTGCACTTTTGCATCTGGGCTATTGCCTTCTGAAACTTTTTTTGCTTTGCAAGGGCTACCGCGTAATTAATATAAATATCAGTGTTTCCGCTTCCGAGTTTCTGGGCTGATTTCAGTATCTCTTCGGCTTCAGAATACTGCCCCATTTCGACAAGTACACCTCCGAGCATGGAATAAACCGTCTGGTTATTTGAATCCAGCTTTAAAGATTTTTCAAACATCTCTTTTGCTTTACCGTACTCTTTTCTTTTCGCAAAAAGAATGCCAAGATTAGTGTAGGGAAGCGGGTTTGAGCTATACATCAAAATTGCTGTTTCAAGTTTTTCTATCGCGCTGTCCCAGTCCTGAATGTCGGTTAAATACTTGCCCCAGTTAGCATAAGCGATTAAAGGAATTTCCGTAACTATTGTTTTTTCTCTGTAATCTCTTGTGAAATTCTCTATTCTGTATATTTTAGTCCATATTCTTCTTAACAGTTTTTTCATGGGAGCATGTCCACCGCTTCTCTGAAGGCGCCATAGCCCCCTTTGTGTTTCAAAATCGGGATATTGAGTTCTTTTACCTTATAATTTGCGTTTTCAACGGTAAATTTTAGCCCTGAAGATTTAAGGCAGTCAATATCATTCACGTCATCGCCAAGATACAGAACGTTTTCAAAGGTTAAATTCTTCTCATTTAAAAGGTTTTCAACAACTTCTTTTTTGTTTCTGATGTCCTGATATGCCTTTAAAAGCGGGAATTTTTTGAGCAGAAAATCGATTGCGGAGGATTTTTCCCCTGAGATAATAACCACCTCATACCCTTTTTTATAGGCAAGTGCAATTCCCATAATATCCGAATAGTCCAGTCTTTTTGCCGTTGTGCCGTTATCGTACACCAAAACCGAGCCATCCGTAAAAATGCCGTCAAAGTCAGATATTATTATTTTAATCTTCTTCTCGCTCAAATCTTCCCCGACTGTTAATAATAATATAAATTATATCATAATTTTAAATATTTATACATAATAAAAATGCTATGAAGTTCATAGCATGTAGATTAGGGATATGTGTATCGTCGTTTTTTTTCTTTCAAGGAGTATAGTTGTATATTAGCAATTCAGATGAGATTTTAAATCATACATAATTATGAATATAATTTTTTGTTTTTAATCTAAAAGTAGTATGTACTTTACAAAAAACATGTTGTCGGTGTAGTTTTTAAATCCTTTTGTTGTATAATTTTAATTGATAGATTAGCAGAGATATGAACATGGCAAATATTAACAGAGTAATCTCTCAGGCGCAGATGCTTGAGGATCAGGAAAATTACGAGGAAGCATATAACCTCCTCGAACAGAATTATAACGAATTAAAGGGTGATGCGGAGTTCCTCGAAAAGATAGCAACTTTAGCGAAAACTCTTTCAAAAGAAGAAGAAACAAGATACTGGGAAGAATTGGTTGAAGCAAAACCCGACAGCATGCTTGCTTATCAGGAGCTTCTTGAAAAATATTTCGGTCAGGATAAGTATAAATATTATTTTACAAGAGCAAAGTATAAAATCCTGAACGAAAAGTTCACTCAGGCACTTGATGACTATAAAAAAGCCTACGATTCAACGACAGATTCAAAATTAATCGTTGAAGCAAGATTTTTGAGAGCAAAACTCCTCGAAGGGCTCGGCAAAAACCAGGCGGCTATTGATGAATACTACAGAATTATTGAACTTGAGCCCATACATGAAGCATATTTAAAGCTGGCTGATTTATACAACTCATCTACCGACAGGCACAGCGCAATAACGGTTTTAAAACAGGGTGTTGAGTTATTCCCTGACGATGTTATGTTAAGAGAGTTTCTGGCTAACCTCTATCTCAAGGAAGGTCAGTATGATGATGCCCTCGCCACCACGAAAGATACGTTTTTGACAATAAAAGCCCTTCTTATGAAGGGGGAAAACGAGAAGGCTTCTGAACTTTTAAATTCCGTTGAGGATAAAACCATTTCAAAATATCATTCTCTGATGGCGGAATACTATTTCAACATCAAAGATTTTGACAAATGCAAAGAAGAAATTCAGCTCTTCAGGGAAAAAGAACCCCAAAATCCTCTTGGGTTTCAGATGCTCGCTATGATTTGCGATGCAAAGGATGACTTATACGGCTACCACTTTAATATGGGACGTTGCTATTCGATGAAGCAGGACTATGAGCTTGCTCTGAATGAATATTTAAATGCCCACAAAGCCGACGCCAAAGGCACCGAAGCAATAAAAGAAATTATTAAAATTAATGAGGCAGCCAATAACCCGAGTATTTTGATGGAATTTTATGAAAAATTACTCAAATCGGAACCTGACAATGTTGATGCCCTCAAAGGTTTAGCTAAATTCTATTCCGATATGTATGAATTCAGGCAGGCTTTGGACTACCTCGAAAAATGGAAAGAGGTTAAGCCGAATGATGCTCAGGTTTATAATCAGCTCGTGCTCTGTTATGAAAAATTAAAGAATTTCAAAAGCGCAAAAGAAAATTATAATATCTATCTTTCAAAAGCCCCTCTCTCTCCCGATACCGAGAAACTGAGAGAGAGACTGGAAAAAATGGCTGACGATAACGGTCCTGAGGCAGAAGACGAAGGTCTGCTTGATAAGATAATGAAAATTTTTGGGAAATAAGGAAACAATAATAATGGGAAAAAGAGTTTTACTTTGTATAATGGACGGCTGGGGAATGCCCTCGGGGTGCGTAAAAGATGCAACCAAAGAAGCAAATACTCCGAACATTGATAAATTTAACAGAGAGGAAAAACACACTCAGATTTTCGCTGAAGGTGAGCATGTAGGTCTCCCTGACGGACAGATGGGAAATTCTGAGGTCGGACACCTCAACATCGGCGCGGGAAGAATTGTTTATCAGGAATTAACAAAGATAAACAAAGAAATAAAAGACGGCAGCTTCTTTAAAAATGAAGAATTTTTGAAGGCGGTTGAACACGTTAAAAAATACAATTCTTCACTTAACCTCTACGGCTTGGTTTCAGAAGGCGGAGTTCACAGCTCTTTGGGGCATGTTCTTGCACTTATTGATTTTTGTAAAAGAGTAGGACTTAAAAAGGTTAATTTCCATGCTTTCTTAGATGGAAGAGATACACCTCCCCAGAGTGCGGTTGAATATTTGACAAAGGTTGAAAACGCGCTGAAAGACGCGGGACTTCCGAAAATCGCTACTGTATCGGGCAGATACTGGGCTATGGACAGAGACAACAGATGGGAAAGAATAGAAAAAGCCTATAATGCACTTCTTTTGGGTGAAGGTATCAAAACCGAATCGGCCGTCAGCGCGGTTGAAAACTCTTATAAAAATGGTATAAACGATGAATTTGTTGAGCCTGCTGTTATAGGAGGACAGGAAACAAGAATAAACGACAACGATGCCGTTATCTTCTTTAACTTCCGCCCCGACAGAGCAAGAGAAATTTCAAAGGCAATTAATTTTAAAGACTTTGACGGATTTAACAGAAAAGTCGTCAGAAATAATATTTATTATGTAACTTTTACTCAGTATGATGCGACTTTTCCCTTCCCCGTTGCGTTTAAACCGCAAAAGATGACGAATATTCTTGGGGAAGTTCTCGACAAGAACGGAATAAAACAATTTAGAACCGCAGAAACAGAGAAGTATGCCCACGTTACCTTCTTCTTTAATGGTGGTGTTGAAGTCCCGAATAAACTTGAAAATAGGGTTTTGGTTAATTCGCCTAAGGTTCCGACTTATGATATGCAGCCTGAGATGAGCGCTCCTGAGGTTTGCGAAAATGTGCTCGGGGCTTTGGAAAACCCTGAATATGGTTTTGTTCTTGTAAACTTCGCAAATCCCGATATGGTAGGTCATACAGGAGTAATGGATGCAGCAGTTAAGGCTTGTGAAACTGTAGATACCTGCGTAGGGCAAATAGTTGATAAGGCAAGAGAGTTCGGTGTTCAGGTTTTGATTACCGCAGACCACGGAAATGCAGAGTGTATGGAGGATAATGAAACTCACGCACCATATACCGCACACACAACAAACCCCGTTCCCTTCTTTATGATTAATGTCGATAAAGGGCTTGATTTGAGAGAGGGCGGTTCTCTATGCGACATAGCGCCGACTGTACTTGAGCTTCTCGGAATATCCCAGCCCGAAGAAATGACAGGCACATCTCTCATTAAACATTAAAATTTAAGGATAATTAAGAAGTATGAAATTAAAAGACACAACAGCACTTACCTCGTTTAAATATATATGGCTGCTAAAGAGAATTTTTCCTTATATTAATCAGGTTATGGGGAGGGTTATTCTCGGGTTTATTATTGCAATTCCCGTAGGAATGCTTGATGGTATAATGGCTTTTGCCCTGACACCCTATATGGATTATGTTCTCGCCAAAAAAGATTTTGTCTGGGAAGGAATGACTATTCTCAATTATACTATTCCCGGGTTTTCCATCAGCTATTCGACCTTAGCGATTGCCGTTCCCTTTGCGGTTGTTGGTTTTGCAATATTTCAGGGGGTAATGAAATACCTTAACTCCTATTTATCCGACTGGACAAGTTTAAAGATTACAAACAACGTTAAAAAAGATTTGTTTGCTTCACTTGTCAGACTTGATACCTCGTTTTATGACCAGAATACCTCTGGTATAATTATTAACAGGTATTTGGGCGATCCGGATGTTGCTTCAAGAGGTATTGTTCACGAAATAAAAACACTTGTTATAACAATTTTCGGCGCGGGCTCTTTAATTGCGGTTATGCTCTACAGCTCCTGGAAACTCGCGTTTGTTGCGGTAATTGTTTTCGTTGCGGCGTTTGTTCCGATGTTTCTTGTCAGAAAGAAGATTAAATCTGTTTCAAATGAAAATATGGTTATTGCGGGTAAAATCACAACAACAATGAATGAGACCTATAACGGTAACAAGGTTGTAACTGCATATAATCTTCAGAAAAGACAAAAAAAGATTTTCGGGGATAATATCGATGACAGTTTTGATGTTTCGATTTCACTCACCAAACGTGTTGCGTGGATGTCTCCGATTATGTTCCTGATTGCCTCCTGCGGTATTGCATTTGTTCTGTGGTACGGAACTTATCTCATAACTTCGGGGGAAATGACAACGGGTGCTTTTGCTTCATTTATAACGGCGCTTTTGCTGTTGTATAAACCGGTTAAGTCTTTAGGTGATACACTGACGGGGCTTCAGAATATATTTGTTGCGATGGGCAGGGTTTTTGAACTGTTCGATTACAGACCTGAACTTCTTGATCCTCCTAACCCGAAAGAATTTAAGAAATTCTCTGATGCCATCACTATTGAAAACGTATCTTTTGAATATGACAGAGGGGTTGAAGTCTTAAAGAATATAAATCTCAGGATACCAAAAGGCGAAACACTCGCTATTGTCGGTAACTCGGGCGGAGGTAAAACAACTCTTGTTAACCTTATTCCGAGGTTTTATGATGTTACAAAAGGTTCCATAAAGTTTGACGGAGTTGATATTCGTGACTTCAGAATGGCGGATTTAAGGAATAATATTTCGTTTGTTTTCCAGGATAATTTTCTTTTTACGGGTACAATCAAAGATAATATTATGCTTGCAAACCCCAATGCGAGCGAGGAAGAGCTTCAGCAGGTGCTTGAATATTCTCACTTGTCTGACGTTGTTGCCTCTCTGCCTGACGGAATTAATACAGAACTCGGTGAAAGAGGGCTGACACTTTCGGGCGGACAGAGACAGAGAGTTGCAATTGCAAGAGCTATGCTTAAAAAGACGGATATTATTATTCTTGATGAAGCAACATCTGCGCTTGATAATGAATCTGAGGCAATAGTCCAGAGTGCGCTTGATAATCTGATTCAGAATAAGACGGTTTTTGTTATTGCACACAGACTTTCAACAATTAAAAATGCCGACAGAATTGCCGTTATCAACGAGGGTGAACTTGTCGAACTCGGCACTCACGAGCAACTGATAAGTATTGAGGGCGGTCATTACAAGCATCTTTACGAAATGCAGTTTAAAAATCAGGAGGAGGCTGTAAGATGAAACGTATTCTGATTACGGGTGGTGCGGGTTTTATCGGTTCACACCTGTGTGAAAGACTTTTAAACGAAGGAAATGACATAATCTGTCTTGATAATTTTTTTACCGGTTCAAAGGAAAACATAAGACATCTGATAGGCAACAACAGATTTGAGCTAATCAGGCATGATATTACGAAGGAATTTTTTGCCGAGGTTGACCAGATTTATAATCTTGCCTGTCCTGCGTCTCCGGTTCATTATCAATATAATCCGATCAAGACTATAAAGACCTCTGTTGTCGGGATAATGAATGTATTGGGGCTTGCAAAAAGGTGTAAGGCAATAATTTTGCAGGCGAGTACAAGCGAGGTTTATGGCGATCCTAAGGTTCATCCCCAGACTGAAGATTACTGGGGAAATGTTAATCCTATCGGAATAAGAAGCTGTTATGACGAAGGAAAACGTTGTGCCGAGACCTTTATGATGGACTATCACAGGCAGAATAAGGTGGATATAAGAATTGTCCGTATATTTAATACCTACGGACCAAAAATGGCGCTTGATGACGGAAGAGTTGTTTCTAACTTTATCGTTCAGGCACTTAAAAACGAGGATATAACGGTTTATGGTGACGGAAGTCAAACAAGAGCCTTCTGTTACGTTTCAGACCTTGTTGAAGGCTTAATCAGAATGATGAATAATGAAGAGGGCTTTATCGGTCCTGTAAACCTCGGAAATCCCGTTGAATACACAATTCTTGATTTCGCAAAGCTCATAATTGAGCTTACAAATTCAAACTCAAAAATTATTTTTAAACCTCTTCCCCAGGACGATCCCATTCAGAGACTTCCAAACATCGAAAACGCAAAGTCAAAGCTTAAATGGACTCCCAAGGTCGAAATCAGAGACGGTTTAATGAAAACCATTGAGTACTTTGACGGAATATTGAACAAAAAATAATTAATGGTATATAATAAAAACTATGGAAAGTAATCAGACAAACAATAAACTAATAGAAGAAGCAATTAAAAGAATAGCTGAAAATCCTATGGAGCCGAATAACTACCTGCTCCTCGGGAAGATGTACGTAATAAATAACGACTATGATTCGGCGCTCGGGATATATGAGAGCCTTTTGTCCGTTGATTCAAAGAACGTTCAGGCTTTGATAAATTCGGGAAGTATTTATTTCTGCAAAAATGATTTTCAGAAGGCTATAAATAATTATTCAAGAGCCGCAGAGCTCGATACAAATAATATTTCCGTTTATTTTAACCTCGGAAATGCTTATGCTGAAACGGGTGATTTTAATAAATCGCTTTCAAACTATCTGAAGGCGCTTAATCTTGATAAGAATAACGCCTCTATTTGTTCTGCAATAGGGCTTTTATACCAGGATAACAAGGAATACGTTGAGGCGAAGATATATTACGATAAGGCATACAATTTAGAGCCTGAAAATGTTGAAAATATTTTAAATTTAGCCTATATAACAATGAAATTGTATAAGTTTGAAGAGGCTATAGAACTATTTCTGAAGGCGCTCAAATATGACGGCAAAAATGTCAAAACGATTTTGTGTATTGCAAATGCCTATTCCGCAATTTGTAAATATGCCACTGCGAACGAATATTTTGAGAGTGCGCTGATGATAAAGCCCGATTATATCCAGGCTTTGATTTGTTATGCAATTTCTCTTTGCGAGCAGGACAACACAGACAGGGCTATTGAACTCTATAAAAAGGCAATAGAATACGATAAGGACAATTCTAATCCGAGAATTTTACTTGGTAACCTTTATTGTTCTTTATCCAGATATGATGATGCAATAAACATGTATAAAAGCGTTATTGACATGGGTAAAGATTTAGCTTCCGCCTACGTTTTGCTTGCAAACACCTATGTTATGAAGGACGAATTAAAGCCGGCAATTCAGACCTACAAGAAGGCTATTGATATTGACGGGGAAAATGACGAAACCAAATTGATTTATCTTGAAATGGCTGATGAATTTATAAACAGAAAATTTGCTTCTATGGGCGCGAAAGGGGAAGGCTAATGTACTCTAAGCCTAAAATTGCAACATCAGAGAAGGTTTTGTCTGTTCTTTCCTATATAACTTTTGGGATTGTCGGATTTTTCTGGCTCATTCTTGCGAACTGGAAGAAGAGAAAAATCAAATATTTTCTCTCATATCACATCTATCAGTCGATTTTTATTTCTGTGCTTTTGACTTTGCTGAATTATATTTTTGTAATATTGTTCGGAATTTTCTCAAAAATACCCTTTTTGGAAATGTTCAGCGCAATTATAAATTATCTGTTTACTGTTAAAATTATATCAGTGTTTGGTTTTCAGAGTACGGTTGTTAATCTTGCGATTGTGATACTCGAAAGTTATTTAATCATAGGAGTACTTCTCGGCAGGAACTTCTATCTTCCCTTTGTGACAAAAACCGTAAACTATATGATGGACAGAATGTACGAGTAATTAATTATTCTTCCTCTCCAGGGGAGAGGATAGAGGAGAGGGTTCTGCCCGTAGGGATAAATCAAAGTATTTAAGATTAGTTTTTACCATAAAAAAAGAGCCCGTTTTTTAAAACGAACTCTTAAAACTATTATGAATAAAGAAACAATTATTTCTTGTTTACGCTTTCTTTAAATTTCTTACCTGCTGAGAATACAGGAGCTGTTTTAGCTGAAATTTTAATTTTAGCGCCTGTTTGAGGGTTGCGACCTGTTCTAGCAGCTCTTTTTCTGGCTTCAAATGTACCGAAACCAACGAGTGTTACTTTCTTACCTTTAGCAACTGTTTTTTCGATTGTTGACATAAGTTCGTTAACAATAGCTGCTGTGTCTTTTTGAGTAACTTTAGTTTTCTTTGATACTTCTTGTACTAATTCTTCTTTGTTCATGGTATTTAACCCCTTTCCTTATGTATCACATTATTTATTTTAGCCATTTTTCATGATTAGTCAATAGTTTTTTCGTAATTTTTTTGACTTTTTTTGATATTTATTTATTTTTAAGTGTCGGAAAGGCAATAACGTCACGGATTGTAGAAGAATTTGTGAGAAGCATAACAAGTCTGTCAATTCCCATACCCATACCGCCGGTTGGAGGCATACCGTATTCAAGAGCATTGATAAAGTCCTCATCAATTTCGCATGCTTCTTCATCGCCCTGGGCTTTTGCAAGCGCCTGAGCTTCAAATCTCTGTCTCTGGTCGATAGGATCGGTTAATTCAGAGAAGGCATTTGCGATTTCCCAGCCGTTTATTCTGCTCTCAAAACGCTCTGTTAATCGGACATTGTCTCTGTGAACTTTAGCGAGCGGTGAAATTTCTCTCGGGTAATCGAGAATGTGGATAGGCTGAATGAGTTTAGGCTCGACTTTTTCTTCAAACACGAGTTCGACTGCTTTACCCCAGTTTAAATCGTCTTCAGCTTCTATGCCCATTTTTCTTGCCGCATCAATGGCTTCCTGAGCGGTGTAGAAGTCCATGAAATCAACACCTGTATATTCTTTTATAGCGCCGAGCATGGTCTTTCTGTCCCAGGGCGGTGTCAGGTCGATTTCATTCTCTCCGAATTTAATCTTCATTGTACCTAAGACCTCTTGTGCAACGTGAGCAACGAGATTTTCGGTTAAAACCATCATGTCGTTGTAATCAACGTAAGCCTGATAAAGCTCGATAGTTGTAAACTCGGGGTTGTGAGTTGCGTCTATACCTTCATTTCTGAAACAACGGTTGATTTCAAATATCTTTTCACTTAGTCCGCCAACCATAAGTCTTTTCAAATGAAGCTCAGGGGCAATTCTCAAAACCATGTCCATATCGAGGGTATTGTGGTGAGTTTCAAATGGTCTTGCTGCTGCACCGCCTGCCTGGTTATGTAGCATGGGGGTTTCAACTTCAAGAAACCCTTGTTTTGTCAGGTATTCTCTGATTTTTTGAATTATTAAACTTCTCTTTTTAAAGGTTGCTCTAACCTCAGGGTTCATAATCATATCAACATATCTCTGGCGGTAACGTGTTTCAACGTCTGTTAACCCGTGAAACTTTTCGGGAAGCGGTTTAAGAGATTTTGTAAGCATTTTCAAATCTTTTGCTTTGATTGTCAGCTCCCCTCTCGGAGTTCTTCTGACTGTTCCCGTGAAGCCCACAATATCGCCTATGTCAACGAGTTTTAAAATTGCAAGCTGTTCAGGTGAGAGGTTGTCTTTATGCGAAAAAACCTGAATTTTGCCGCTGTCATCGGATAAATCAATGAACATGCCCGAGTTTCTGACAGCCATAACTCTGCCTGCCACCTTGTATTCGTCCTCAAGCTCCTGTCCGTTTTCAAGGTCTTTATATTTGTCCTGCAAAAACTGAGCGGAAGCATTTTTATCGAAGGAGTAAGGATAAGGATTAACTCCTTTGTCTGCAAGTTCAGCCAGCTTTTGTATTCTGACCGATCTTATTGTATCAATTGATGATGTAGGTTGTGTTTGTTGTTGGTTCATATTCCCTCCATTGTATATTTTTATATATATTTTATCACCAACAAAAAGTTTATGTGTTACACTTAGTTAGATTATTTTCAAAATTAATATAATTTTGGTAAAATATTTATATCGGTTTTACTGAAAGCAGGAAAAAATGAAACATAAACCAAAAGTTGCGGTAGTCGGACGTCCGAATGTCGGTAAATCAACTTTAGTAAACAGAATTTTGAAGGAAAGAAAATCTATTGTCCATGATGAAGAGGGTGTAACGAGAGACAGGCTTTATTTTGATGCAAAATGGCAGAATAAAACCTTCAGCCTTATTGATACGGGCGGAATTGTCATGGATTCGGTTGTTTCACTTTATCTGAATATTTTTTCTCAGGTAAGAATAGCCTGTGAGGAGGCTGATGTAATTTTATTTGTCGTTGACGGAAATGACGGACTCAGTCCCGTTGACGAGGATATCGCAAACATAATAAGAAAAAGCGGTAAAAAGATTTATCTTGTTGTTAATAAAATTGATACACCTGAAAAGAAGGTAAACAGTGCGGAATTTTACGCACTTTCTCTGGGTGAACCCTGGGCTCTGTCCGCTCTTCACGGAACAGGAGCAGTCGGAGATTTGCTCGATGATTTAACCAAAGACTTTCCTGAAGATGAAGAAAAGGAAGAAGAAAAGCAGGTTAGTGTCGATGATTTGTTTGGCGACCAGGAAAAAATCGAACAGAAGGAAGAGACTGAAAAAGCCGTCAGAATTGCTATTGTGGGTAAACCAAATGTCGGTAAATCTTCCATAGTAAATTCTCTTTTAAATGAGGAAAGAGTTATCGTCGCAGATGAATCGGGTACTACGAGAGATTCTATCGACTCCGAGGTCAAATGGGGCGATAATAAATTTATATTAATAGATACCGCAGGAATAAGAAAAAAATCAAAGGTGGACTGGGGTGTTGAAAAATTTGCCGTTGACAGGGCAATTAAATCGATAAGAAGCTCTGATGTCGCCATTTTGGTTATTGATGTTACGGCAGGTATTTCTGACCAGGATAAAAAGATTGCAACGACTATCATTGAGGCGGGCAAAGGTTTTATTATTGCCTTTAATAAATGTGATTTGCTTAAAGAAACCGATAAAACAATTGCTAAATTAAAGAAAACTTTTGAAAAAGAAATACCGTTTTTCAGCTATGTGCCTAAAATATTTATCAGTGCAAAGAATAACAAAAATCTTGAAAGTATTTATAAACACTCTCTTGCGGTGTATAAATACTGCCAGTCGAGAATTGCAACGGGGCTTTTGAATAAGGTTGTCAATGATGCGTTTCTGATGAATCCGCCGAGCTCACAAAAAGGAAAAATGCTCAAGATTTACTATACAACCCAGGTTAAAACAGCACCGCCTACGTTTGTTTTCTTTGTGAATAACAAGGAATTAATCAAACAGGGCTACCGTAAATATCTTGAAAACAGTCTGAGAGAAGCCTTCGGGTTTATCGGCACACCTATTAAAATGGCTCTGAAAGAGAAGAAAGAGGATAAAAAATAATTATGCTAATAACAATTTTAAGATTTATACTTGCTTTGGTTATCGGATATGTCATCGGTTCAATACCGACAGGGTATATTGCGGTTAAACTTTTGAAAAAACAGGATATAAGAGAATTTGGAAGCGGTTCAACAGGTGCAACGAATGTCAAAAGGGTTTTAGGAACAAAATGGTTCTTTATTATTCTTTTAATTGATGCCGTTAAGGGTATGCTCTGCGTCTGGCTCACTATGAATTTGGGTTCTCTGAGACTTCCGGGGCTTGCTCCCGTTCTTGGTGCTTTGGGCGCTATTCTCGGCCACAGTTGGTCAATTTTCCTCAAAGGAACGGGCGGAAAATCCGTTGCAACGGGTATAGGTACTTTAATTGCCCTCTCACCTGTTGTTGGTCTGATTACGGCAGTCCTCTGGGCAGGTATTACTTTTATGTCGAGAATGGTTTCAGTAGGTTCAATTATTGCCGTTCTCTTTGCACCGCTTTTAATGAGACTTTTCGGTCAGGGTGAATATTTCTTCTACTATGCCGTTTTCCTTGCCGGTTTCATTATTTATACCCACAGGGAAAATTTGCAGAGATTAAAAGAAGGTAAGGAAAATAAATTTTAATATGGCGCAGTATTCAGGGATAAAGATTGTTCCAAAGGTTAAAGTAAACGATAAACACGATTTGGCTGTTGTTTATACCCCCGGGGTTGCCGCCTCGTGCCTGAAAATAAAAGATAACCCTGAACTTTCTTATGACTACACAAACAGAGAAAACTCCGTAGGGGTAATTTCTTTTTCCTACTCCGAATCCTTAAACCGTGCCATATTTTTAAAAAGTACCCTCGGAATCGATGCTTACCCTCTTGAGATAAAGGAAGTAACAAAAGAAAAACTCAAAATTGTCGTTCAAAATTTAGAGCCGACCTTTTGCGCTATTGATTTAAGCCTTATCTCTGATTTTGTCAAAGATATAAAATTTGATGTCGGTATTCCCGTTTTGAAAGGTGCATGTACTGATTTAAAAGAATTTTTTATGTGCGTTTCAAAGACGATAATGCTCACAAGCAGTTCAAAACTGGAGGGAAACCTTAACGAACAGTCTTTGGCTTTAAGGAAAATGGCAGGCGGGGTTATTGAAACAGAACCGGCGACAGAGGAACAGAAGAAGCCTGTCGGGATAGTAACGGATGGTTCAGCTGTTTTGGGGCTGGGGAACATAGGCTCTCTTGCGGGTTTGCCCGTTATGGAGGGAAAATCTGTTCTTTTCTCTGCCCTCGGTGATGTCAGTGCTATGCCTTTGTGCCTTAAAACGCAGGTGCCCGAGGAGGTAATTGAAATAGTTCAATTGCTTGAAAACTCGTTTTCGGGGATAAATCTTGAGGATATTTGCGCCCCGAATTGCTTTACTGTTGAAAATAAACTGATAGACACTCTTTCAATTCCGGTTTTCCATGATGACCAGCATGGAACGGCAATTGTAGTATGTGCGGCTTTGCTGAATGCTTTAGCCCTTGCGAATAAAAAGCCCGAGGATATTAACCTTGTGTTTTCAGGGGCAGGGGCAGCCGCTATTGCGGTTTGCAAACTCGTTCTCTCTCTCGGGGTTAAGAATATAACAATGTTTGATAAATTCGGGGCGGTTTATAAGGGAAGAAAAGAAAACAACTTCGCTCTCTCAGAGATTTCGGATTATACAAATCTCACTTGTAATCAGTCGCCTTTAAAAGAGCAGATTAAGGGGGCTGATGTATTTATAGGACTTTCAGCGCCGAATATTTTAACTCCCGAGATGATAAAAACAATGAATAATAAACCGATTGTCTTTGCCTTAGCAAACCCCACACCCGAGATTATGCCGTCAGAGGCAAAAGAGGCGGGCGCATTTATTGTGGCATCGGGCAGAAGCGATTTTGAAAACCAGATTAATAACTCTCTTGTCTTCCCGGGGCTTTTTAACGGGGTTTTAAAGCATGGGATAAAGAAAATAACAAAGGAAATGAAACTCAACTTAGCCTTTGCTCTTGCTTCTGCGGTCAAAGACAGCGAACTGTCAGCAGATTACATACTTCCAGACGCGCTTGACAGCATTGTGCCAAAGACTATAAGCGAGAATGTTCGATAATTAATTGTTAAGTTATGTGATTTTTTAACCTATTCCTTCAATAAATTATACAATATTTAATGAATAACCTTATATTTGAGTTATTCGGGAGAACAGGGATAAAACATGACGGTTAAAAATCGTTTAAAAACTTTGAAAACGGGATTTTCCGAAAATATTTTTTCGGATTATTACTGGTTTGTCGAAAATTTTGAAACGGTCATAGACGGCTTGAACAAGGACTTTTTCAGGTCAAAGATTGAATTAAGATTCATGGGGCTTGCAGAGGAAAACAATCTGCTTTTTTACGGCGATGAATATTTTGTTAATAAAGTCCGTGTAAATAAAAACCTCAGTGTGCTTGTGAGGGTTTCAAAAGATGCTATCGGTGTTCTTCTCGATGAAACTTTGGGCAAAAGCAAGAAAACCTTTGCACTCGAGGATTTAACCGAGCTTGAAACAAGAATAATGACGACCTATTGCGATTACATCTACAAAAAGGTTTCCCCTGCGCTTCTGAAGGTTGATAAGGACCAAAAGACCTTTATCTCTTGCCCCGACTGTCATTTAAATTTTTATTTGAGAATTAACGGAAAACACGCTGGCAAGATTATTATAACTCTTCCGGGGTATTTAATTCCGAAGATTCCCGAGCGAAACAACGAAGAAAAGTTTTCGGTTTCCGATTTTGCCGATACCATTGTAACGACTACTATCGCGGTCGGGCGCTCGAAGATTACTCTTGAAGATTTAAAGAATATGGAGCGGGGTGACATCCTTGTTCTTGAAAAAAGTAATATAAACAGGCTTGCGGTTATTTATAAGGGCGGAATTAAACCCTTCAGGGTTAATCCCGATCCCGCGATGATTGTAAGTCTTGATAATAACGGAGGAAAAATAATGGAGGATAACAAAAATCCCAAAAACAATAACATGTGGGATTCTATTCTTGTCGATATAGTTGCTGTGCTTGATGAAATCAAACTTCCTCTCGGGGAACTCAAACAAATTTCTGAGGGTTTGGTCATCGACATCGGCTCTGTTTACGATAATAAAGTCAATCTGAAGGTCGAGGATCAGATTGTTGCCTCCGGCGAATTAGTCATTATAAATGACAGGTACGGGGTAAAAATTAACGAGGTAAGAAAAGAACCCTCTTCTTCTCTTGCAGCCGCTCAGCCCTCTTCTGACACAGAAGGCGGTGAAGATGGCGAGCAACCTCAGGAAGGCGGCGAAGAAAACTCTCCGAAGGAGGGCGATGAGGACTTTGATTACAGTTATTTTGAAGTTGAGGATGAAAGTATTTAATTATGACACACTATCTGATTAGTTTTGTAACTTACACTTTTGCAATGGCAGGACTGTTGATTCTTGCTTTGATTATTTATAAAAAAGCTACTGCCACAATGCAGAGAGGTACAAAAAATACCTATCTTAGTTTAGAGCAGAGACTTGATATTTCTGCAAGAAAGTCGATTTTTGTTATAAGGGCAGGCAGGGAGAGATTTCTTGTTGCCTCAGACCTTGACAGAACAACACTTCTTGCGAAACTTCCCGACGTAAAACGTCCGCCGAGAAGAGAAGAAGAGCAAAGAACCATGGATACAGAACAGTATCCCCAATATAATAACGTAAAAACTTTTGATCTGGAGGAGGATAAAATCTCTGTACTTCACGCACTTATGGGCAGAAATGATGAGCAAAGGAAGTAGTGTATGGAAACGCTTTTGGCAGATTTAAGTCCTGTTCTTCAGCTTCTTGCGGTGATGGCGCTTTTTGCGACACTGCCGTTCATGTTCGTTTGTATGACATCTTTTTTAAGGTATGTCATTGTATTTGCGTTCCTTAAACAGGCGCTTGGTGCGGCTTCTATCCCTCCGGCGATTGTCCTGGTCGGTTTATCGATTATTCTGACCTTCTATACAATGGGCGGAGTTTTTCAGCAGATGTGGGAGGTCGGTCAAAAACCTTATAACGAAAACGGTAACATCGTTATGGCGGTTGCTGAGGGCTCTAAACCCCTGAAAGAGTTTATGATGAAGCAGACAAATGAGGCTGATTTGAAGTTCTTTGTTGAGCTTTCAAGAAAACAGGCGCCAAAAACTCCCGAGGATTTAACTCTCTGGGAAGTTGCTCCCGCGTACATTCTGAGCGAACTCAAAACCGCGTTTGAAATAAGTTTTATTATATATGTACCGTTTATTGTTCTTGACCTTGTTGTTGCGAACGTACTTCTGGCACTTGGTATGTTTATGTTGTCGCCGACAATTATCTCTCTGCCGTTTAAACTTTTGATATTTATCGCGGTTGACGGCTGGAGCCTTATTGTTCAGGGGCTTGTCGGTAGTTTTAACTGAGGCGCGGGACTATGGAAATATTACTCGATTTCTTTTCAAAAGGTTTAGTAACAATGCTGATGATAGCAATGCCCTGCGTACTTACGGCTGCGGGGATAGGCTTAATTGTCGGTGTTCTTCAGGCGGTAACGCAGGTTCAGGAGCAGACAATTGCTGCTGCGCCTAAAATTTTCTTTGTATTTCTAATTTTGATGATTATGGGTGTCGGCTTTATCAGACTACTGACAAATCTCTTTAAAGAGGGGGTTTCTATTGCCTTTAATACCGTTCCCCGTATGGAAACAAAGGTTCTTGCGTCTGATTATTACAGATACACAAAGCCGTTTACGGCGGAATTTTATGCCGAAAACAGGGGCAAAAACAATATGAATGCGATGATTAACAGCTCAGCCACCCCGAATTTCTCGAAACAACAGGAAAGATTAAAATATCATAAGTCGCAAAGAGGGGATACGCCTGTTCCTTCTTTGATGGAAAAACAAAAAATCAGGGATAATGCCGGGAGATAGCGGACAGTGGACTCAATTCTTCAGTCGTTTGCACAGATATTTCCCGATATTAATACCGCGCTCAATGCCGGTATTCCTATTTTTGCAAGGGTGCTGGGGCTGATGAGGTTTACTCCGTTTCTCCACCGCTCTGAATTTCCCATGCTGATGAAGGTCGGTTTTGCGCTTCTTTTTACTGTTATGCTGACTATGGTGTTAAATCCTCCGGCGCCCCCTGCGGATAAAGCGCCTCTGATTTATGCCATTGCGGTTAATTTTGCCTTTGGTGCGGCATTAGGGTTTATCGTAAATTGTATAATATCGACTATCGAGGCGGCAGGGGATATTATCAATATGCAGATGGGTGTTTCCTCGGCGACCGTTCTTGATCCTTCGACTAATTCCCAGATTTCCGTAATGGGCAAGTTCTTTTCTCTGCTCGGCATTTTAATTTTCCTTCAAATCGGCGGTGCTTACTGGCTTTTTAATGCCTTTGTGAAGAGTTTTACCGTATTTCCTCTGTATTCAACTACTGTTCCTCTTGATAAAATTTTAAATATGGACTATCTTGTTACTCTGACTTCAAATGTTTTATATATAGGGCTGCAGATAGCTTCCCCGGTTTTGCTTGCAACTCTGGGGCAGGATATTATCCTCGGTGTTATTTCAAAAACAGCACCTCAGATTAACGTATTTCAGCTGAGTTTTATTTTTAAACCCGTTTTTGGTGCGGCAATTCTGATTTGGATTTTGCCGATGATTTATGACGTTATCCAGCAGTTTTATCTGAGCCACGCGAATATTTTCTAATCAATCTTTTTATACTCAACAAGTCTTTTTGTGGTGTCAGACAGGAGTCCTGTTGCCCATTTGAGGATTAAGAGACCGCCTAAGATACCTACGATTGAATCTAGCTGAATAATTCCAAAATATTTGCCCATTAAAAGCGCAAAGATAGCGAGGATAGAGGTCAGAGTGTCGGCAGCGATATGGAGGTATGCTGCTTTAAAATTGTAGTCTTTATCTCTGTTTTCGCCTGAGAACATAATGAGAAGGCAGATGCCGTTTACTATAAACCCTATTACCGCAACGATTATAGCCTCGTTAAAGGTAATGCTGAGCGGGTTGAAAAATCTGTTTACTGCTTCAAGTAAAATCACAATACCTGTAATGCCGAGGAAAATAGCACTTGTGTAGCCTGCGAGGTCTGAAACTTTACCGACGCCGCTTTGAAAAATGTTTTTATCCTTAAAGTTTTCGATTAAGAGGTAGGCTGCAAAGGTAATCATAAGTGCGAAGGCGTGAGTTCCCATGTGCCAGCCGTCAGCTAAGAGCGCCATTGAGTTTGTGATGATACCGAAGAATATTTCAAAAACCATTGTAATAACGGTAAAAACAATAACCACAAAAGTGGCTTTGATGTTCTTTGTAATGTTGTGTTCATGATGGTGATGATGAAGTTCTTCTTTTGTTTCTGTATCTGACATAGTTCCTCAAAAAATCGTTTATCTCAAAAATATTATACTTCAAAATGCCGTAGGTTCAACCAGGAAACCTATTTTTTTGCATAAAAAAATCGGGATGACAGGCATAGCGAACGTGAGTTCGCGCCGTGGCTTGTCCACATATTGTTCAAATCCTGTCATAAAAATGTGATTAGATTTTACAAAATTTAAATCGGGATGACAGGATTTGAACCTGCGACCCCCTCGTCCCAAGCGAGGTGCGCTACCAAGCTGCGCTACATCCCGATATTTTTATAATATTAATTTTATTTCGTTTTTCGTCAGGCAATGCCTGACCTACTACTACATCCCGATTTAGAAATTTATACTTCAATTCTATTAATAACATATACGGTCGTCAAGCAAAATTTCTTTAGTCCTCTCCAACTTTTGAAGGTGCTTGAAAAAAAAAATTATTTATAATAGAATATTTTTTGTCAGCAATGACTTATGCGGAAGTAGCTCAGTTGGTAGAGCGTCTGCCTTCCAAGCAGAATGTCGCGGGTCCGAGTCCCGTCTTCCGCTCCATTAATTCGGCGGCATGGCCAAGTGGTAAGGCAGAAGCCTGCAAAGCTTTTACCCCCAGTTCGAATCTGGGTGCCGCCTTTTAAATTTTTAAATTATCTCTTTTACCCCGAGCAATATTAAAATTATCCCGCCAAATATCTGGATATATTTTTCGTTGAAATTTTTTAAAATCCCTGACATCGAAAACCCGATAATAGAGTTTATAAAGGTTACTATGCCTATTAAAAGTATAGGGAATAATAGGTTTATATTCATCAGCCTGAGTGTTACTCCTGCAGCCAGTGCATCTATACTGGTTGATATTGCAAAAAGGATAATGCAGGCAAAAGAAAGGTTCTTTAAAACCTGTTCTTCTCCTTTTATTACTGCCTCTTTAATAAACTTCACCCCTAAAACAGTAAAAATAATAAAGATAATCCACTTTGAAAAGGAAGATATGTAATCATATATAAACCCTGTCAGATAAGCCCCTAAAAGCGGCATTAAAGCCTGAAACAGTCCGAACCAAAACGCAAGTGTCAGCGCAAGTTTTATTCTGTTTTGTTTAAAAATCAGCCCCTGCGTGAAACTCACAACAGTAGCATCTATCGAAAGTGCTATTGAAAGTAAAATTATCTGATACATAAAACTATTATATAACAAAAACGGAACTCAAATTGAGCTCCGTTCCTGTTTATTTTCTTTGACGTTTATACAGAGAATGTCATTAATGCTCTAACTGAGCGTGCTGTGTTTTTGATTTCTTCGTCTTCACTTGTCTCTATTGAATTGTCGAGAATTTTTATTGCTTCTGTCTTATCCTTTAATGATAAAAGTTCATTAATTGCTGACATTGCAACTCTTGCAGACAAGTCATTGATACCCTTTCCTCTTGAAACTAATACTACTTCAAGAGCTTTCGGGGTATTTTTTCTGATGAGAGCCTGCGCTGTATATTCTCTTATCTCATCATCCGGGGAATTTGTACCGAATTCTGTGAGTACATCTACACTGCTTTCATCTTCGTGTTTACCTAATGCTTCAATTATATTTTTAATCTTATCCATACTGTTCATCGTCAACCTCCTATCCGATAGCCATTTCGCTCTGGAGCATTGTGCTTAATTCGGATACAGGGCGCTTCGTCAGATTCGCCACACTGTATTGTCTGTCCGGGAACAGTTTGTTTGATAATGTTTCTTTGAATGAGTTCACATCAAGTGTGATTTCTGTGTTTCCGAATTTTTCTATAGAATCGAGTACATTTGTTGTAATTTTCTTACCGAAACTGATGATAGAGTTTACTCTTGCCTTGAAAGATTCGTTGAAGTTATTGATACCGCTAACGAGTGCGCTGGCAAATAACTTGCTTTTTTCTCCTAAACTCTGAGTGTCTCTTTTTGTTTCAAAAACATCTGCCTGAATAACATTTCCTTTAAAACTTACTCCAAAAGGATTTGTGATGTTCTTATTAACTGTTTCTGAACCATTTCCCTGAGGAGCGCGCCTGATTAGGCTTAAATCAATTTTACTGATTTGCATTTTCTCTTCCTTCTCTTTAAATATAAACGCTATATGAAATTTCTTCGCTTCATAAATCTACCATATTATAGAGAAATCCATATCCTCTTTTTAGTTGAAATCTTATTTTCCCTCTCAAACTTTAGTTTGTAACAAAACTTCATATTATAGCTTTTTTTGTTAAAGTTTCTTGATTTATCAGCCGAAATAATTAAATAGATAAAAGTAACAAACAAGGAGTTCGGACATGGGTTTATCAGCATCACAAATAAGATACCTGAACCTGACAGGCAGGAAGAATGAGGTTGAGTACAGCGTTCAGAAACTGACGTATCAGCAGACTGAACTGACAAAGTTAACTCAAAAAATTGCCAAGGATTATAACGACAAAATGAATAATAAGAAATTTGTCTATAATACCTTCAATACAAATGGTGATGAAGTTCAAAAGACTTTGACCTATGAACTTGTTACGGGTTTGGGGGCTGACGGCGGTATGAATATGAGAATCGTCGATACAAACGGAAATGTTGTTGTACCGGCGCTTCCTCAGGACACCGAATACATCAAAGCCAAGGACAAAGAAACGGGTGAATACACAAAATATACGGATACCAATGCTTTCATATCAGACTTTATGCCCGGTATCAGCGAAGAAGAATATGATACTATCAAAGATTATACCTTCTCTGCTCTAAAGGCATATTGGGAATCGTCAACTTATTACAACGAGAATTACCTTCTCAATGTTTTAACTTCGGTCCGCTCTGATATGAAGGGAGCTGATGAAAGGTATCTGATTGATAAACAGGCCAGTGATCCTTCTTATTTTTACGATAAGCTGGTGAACGGCGACTGGAAAATCGAAATGCAGCAAACCTCGGTAGTTTCAGGGGTAACCTCCTGGGAGGATATCGAGTCCTTTGAATCACTTTCAATTTCTGAGGTACTCAATACCGATGACGATGCTGCCGCCGAAGCTACGTATGACGCAGAGATGGCGAAGATTAACACCCAGCAGAAGCAGCTTGATTATCAACTCAAACAACTCGACACAGAGCACGAGGCTCTTGTAAAAGAGCTCGACTCTGTTCTTGAGGTCATCAACAACAACATCGAAAATTCCTATAATAAATTCTCTTCATAATAACCGGTAGTTTTCTGTCCAATTTGAGAAAGAATATAAAAAAGCCAAAGTTTATTCTTTGGCTTTTTAATTTGTTATAAATTATATAAAGTTGTCGGATTTTTAAATTTTAATAGCAAAAATTTTTTTTTCGTGTTTAAATATATACAGAAACATTAATAATTAAAGACATATAATTCTTGGGGATATTATCCTTCGGTATTTTTGCCGATTATTTGTATTTTAATTTTTACAGGTAAAGGAAGAACATAAAAAAATGCGGATTAATCCCGTTTATAATCTATCATTTTCAAGTGTAAAACGTGTCAATACACCGCAAAAGGGCACTGTATATTCCGCTGTAAATTTATCAAGTTCGCCTAAAAAGCCTGCTGTTGCCTACCCGAGAAGATATTTGCCCGACTACTATACCCCGCCTCTTGATTCCTCAAAAAGAACTTATGACCACTTTACGGGAATGAGGGATAAAAATTATCTTCTTTCTGTCATTAGCAGAACATTGACGGATATTTCCGCACATTCCGAAAAAGAATTTTCAATAGCCATGTTTGATATGGATAATTTTAAATCGGTAAATGAATTATTAGGGTATCAGACAGGTGATAATTTTATTAAGGTTATAAGCAAAAATATTTTGGATACCGCAAAGTCAAACGGACTTCATGCATACAGGTTCGGCGGTGAGGAATTTGTTCTTCTCTTTGATAAACAGCCAAAAGAAAAACAAAAAGAGATTGTTGCCGAAATTATCGAAAAAATTAACAGTGATGAATATATCCGCTCGCAGGAAACGGACTATCGTAATAATGCGTTTGAAAAACTCGAGCAATATACCCGTATGCACGATACCGTTAATAATCTCGTTGCAATGAAAACAAAACAGTCTTTGCTGAGAGAGTTAAAAACCAATTTCTCGACCGAGGAAGCTAAAAATGATGCCTATCTCTTAAAAACTATGGACGATACGGATAAAAATATAAAAGATTTATATCTTGAATTGATTAATGAACAGCTCTCTTCCGAGGATGAGGACAAGGAAACAAAGACGCACCTTGAAAGAGTAAAGAATAAAATTGAAGGTGATGTTGAACTTTCAAAGTCTGAGTCTGATGAGCTTGATGAATACCTGATCTCTGTCTATGACAGAACTTTTGAAATTCACCAGATTAAAAAATGGCTCAATGATATGGACAGAAACGGCGGCTTCAGTATTACGGGCGGTGTTGTCTGCTTTAACAAACATTCTCTTGAAAATCTGACTGCGCTCGATGTGGTTAATGAGGCGGGTGAAGTCCTCAAAAACGGCAAATTTACCCAAAAAGGGAAGAGCTATTACCATAATTTCAGCTGATTTTAAAGAGAAATTCGGCTTCCCCGATAATTTCCCCAGTTTCCGTTTTGATTTTTGTTTCGTATAAATCATTTAAAGGGCTTTTAATAACATCTTCTTCTTCGAGCCAGCCTAAATCAAGCATTGATTTTATTATAACAAGAGAGCGGGCGGAGTATGAAGCATCAGAAATTTTGACCACAAGCGCTTCTTCACGTTTCAAATTCACAACGACAATAATCCCCCCTGCCCCGACTTTTGAGATTAAATTTCCTTTCCCTGCGCTGATGATTTCACTGTCAATTCTTCCCCTTCCTCCTGCAAGATAGGGGTGGTTTAATATTGAAGTTCTTATTTTTTCATATTTTTCACTCAAAAACAGATTTAAAAATCCTTTCCCGAGTTCGGGTAAAGTCGTTGCAACCGTCGGAAGTGTGCATCCGTCTTTGCTTATAACAATATCTTTTGTTTCGCATAAGTTGCAAATTTGCTCAATAACGATTTTTGAGATGCTGTGGGATAAGTCGTTGTAATTACTGGTTTCAAAGTTTTTATGTTTGCAGAGAGTAAGCATAGCCGCGTGTTTCCCTGAGCAGTTGTTGTGAATTTTTAAGACGGGAAGGTTGTTTTTAATTAAATATTCCTTCTCATATTTGTCTAAAGGTGAATCGGGCGGGCAGAGAAGGTCATTTTCGGTCATATTTATATTGTTTAAAATACTTCTTATGTGCCTCTGGTGTTCTTTTGTTCCCGTATGGGAGGCACAGCAGACCGCAATTTCTTCCTGCGTGAAGTTATTTATTCCTTCTTTTATTAAAGAAGAAAACTGAAGGGGTTTTGAACACGAGCGCTGATAAAATTTTATTCCTTCAGAGTTCCCTGTCTGGTGAAGGAGTTTTTCTTTTGAGAGGTGCACAATAAACCCCGAATGCGCACTCTCTTCAAGTCCGTTTCTCATATATTTTATTAAAACCGGATAATTATTTGCCATGAAAAAACTCTTTTTCTTCTCTTAACAGTATTCTACAACACATTGTTGATTTTTGCTTGTATATTATTGTATAAAAATTTTAATGTAGTATAATAATCTTAAATAAGTATTGAAAATTTGCGAAATAGATATATAAATACTTAAAATTTAAATGCCGAAAGGGCAATATAACAGTGCACGATTATACCGCGTTTGAGGGTTAAATGCAGCTTCTGGAAGTCAAAAACGATATAGCAAAAATCCTTTATTCACCGTCAGAAAAGCAACTGCTTTTGGCTGATTTTGTTTTGCTGGAGGATATTAACCAGAGCCTTATCTGTCAGATTATCGGTATAGAATCCTCTGAGAACGATAACCTCAATATCGCTACGGTCAGACTTTCTTTATCTATAAGCAAAAATTCAAATTTATCCACCTATAACGGCTATATACCCTCAAAAGATTCAAATGTAATTTATATAAGCCCCCAGGAGATTGCCCAGCTCATAAAGAGTTCAAAAACAAATCTCTATTGGGGCAAATTATCCTCCCACAGTGAAGTTCCCATTTATTTAGGGCTTAATTTCCTGAGGGATAGGGCATATATCAGATGTGACAGTGTTGAAAACGCATCTCTTTTAAATTCTAATATTATCTATAATCTGCAGTTTAATAAGAAAAGAACGGTTGTCTTTGACTCTGAGGGTGCGTTCAGACAAATTGCACCTGTTTCAATGCTTACTTTAGGGAAAGATTTTAAACTTCCCCTAAACGTTCAGGCATTTGAATTTATCGCTTCAAACGACTTAACCGAATGCTCGGTTGAGAGCAGGGCATTTATTCAGGGCATCTTAATTGAGCTTGAAGAGTATGCTCAGAGCCTCGATGAAAAATTTATTCCGTTCAGCCTGTTTAAAAAGGTTGTTGATGAACAGGCAAGATTCAGTTCTATCCCCGAATTAATGATTTTAAGAAACAAGATTTTGAGATATGAGCAGGCGGGAATTTTTGCTGAAACCTCATCTCAGTTCAAAATTTTCGGCGATTACCTCTCAAAATCAACAATAACAACCGTTGATGTTTCGGGTGTCGATGAAAAATACCATAAACTGGTTTTAAAAACTCTTGCTACAGAAATTAATAAAAAATGCTACCTCATTTTCAGTGCAAATGATACAAATATTGACAAAAATACGATTTCGCAAATTTATGATAACTCAAATATCCGCCCTGTAATAACTACGGGCTATGACTTTACTTATTCAAACCTCTTAAAGTCCTATTGCAAAAATATGGTGTTGTTTGCGCCTGTTGAGAAAAAATTTGAGGACGATGTATATTCCGTTTTCCTCAAAAAACTCAGACAAAAGGAATTTATCATCTATGGTGAAAACACCTTCTATATGCCTCTTGTTCTGAAACTCGAGCAGTTTGACAAAAACCTCTTTGATAAACTTCCCGATTACGAAATAAAAGAGGAAGGGGATAATTTCCTTGCCAGGGCTTCCCGGAGTGAAAAAGTTCAGCCTGAGAGAAGAATTTATAATGCTTTAGGACCTAAAACCCAGCCTACAAAACAGGAATTTGCAGATATAATCAGCCAGGAAATTGAACTTCCGTTTACCTCTGAAGAGGCTTCCGAGGTTATACCCGATTCAATACTTCAAATTCCCGATGAAGATTTCGTTCCCGAGGAATTAAATCTTGTTACTTCCCCTGTGGAAGAAAAGGAAGAACCGAAACCTGAGTCTGAAGAGGTGCTCAACTTAGATGAGCCTGTTCAGCAGACTTTTGATTTTAACTTAACTCAAAATGATGTTCAGTTGATTGAAGAAGAGCCAAAATCCGAAGAACTTCCTGAAATAAAAGATGAAACAATTCTTTTAGAACCACAAACAACAGAAGAAGAAATACCTTCTGCAGATATAACTTTTTATACAGAAGAAAAAGATGAGCCGTTAATTTCAGAACCTCAAACAATAGAAGAAATAACACCTTCCGGTGAGGTTGCCTTAGAGAAAGAAGAAAAATCTTTGCCCGAGGTTACTGATGTAATATCTTCCCCTGAAGAACCAAAAGTGGAAGAATTAACAGAACTCAAAGATGAGATTTCTTTGGTTGAAGAACCTGAAGAAAAAGAGCCTTCTCTTCAAAATGAAGAAATCTCTTTTGTTGATGAAATTGAGCAACTGCCTGAGGTTACGGACGAAATAACCTTTATTGAGACACCAAGAGAGGAAACTTCGGAAACTGACGATGCTCTTTCAGGTGTTCAGCAGAAAATTGATGAAGAAATATCAAAAGAATTAAATATTTTAACTGAGCCCGAAGGTTTGGATATTATTTCAGAACCCTCCGAAATTACCGAGCTCTCACCACATCCTACTGAAATTGAGGGAAATGCACCAGATGATATAACCGATGATGACCTCGATTTCCTAGATGAGTGTGAAATCAGCGACACAGAGGATATAATTGAAGAAGAAATTCCCGCTGTTTCTGCTGAAGATGAAGGAAATTCTCTCTTTGAGGCTTATATAGAAGATAATAAACAGGAAAATAAACCCGAAGAAGCTGAAGAAGAAGATAAACATACCTTTAACGTTCCCAAGGTTGCTTATAAAGCCCGAAACGACTTAAAGGATATGCTTGAAATACCTGAAATAACTTCTGAAAAATATAATTTTGTCGAAGCCGATACACTTTTTGGTCATGCGGAAACGGTTGAAAATGTTGTAACCACACCCGAAAAGACAGAGGAAGAAACTCCCGTCATAATTGACTCAAAACCAGACAATACTTTAATTGTAGAAGAGAATATTAATGATGAAGATTTAACCTTCCTTGATGAAATGCTCTCTTCACCTTCAGCCGAGGAACAAACTCTGGAAATAAGGGCTGAAGCCATTCCTGTTCTGGATGAAAACATTAATAAACTTGCGCAGGCGATTGATGAATTTAAAATAGATGAGTCTCCCGTTGTTGATACAGTTGAAAAAGTTGAGGAAGCTCAGAAAGAAAAAAATACAGAACCAGAAGCCGTAGAGCCTGAGCCCGTTATTGCTGAAGAAGTATCTTCTGCACCTGTTGAACACCCCGAAGTACAGCAAGCCGAACCTGTTTCTGACGTGGAAAAGGTTGAAATAAAAGAACCTGAACAACTTGTTTCGGTTGAAGAAGAACTTAAATTTGAAGAAGAACCTTCTTTAGATGAAGTATATGTAAAATCAAGAATAACAACAGATGAAACTCCTGTTGCAATTAATCCGAATAATAATGAGGTGGAGCAGGTAGAAATTATTACCGACGAAGCTCCCGTTTCACTTCCAGCTTCCGGCAGCGCGGATATTAACCTTGATGTTAATGCTATCAATGAATCTATGGAATTAGCAAGCGGTGTTTCCGCATCGGAAAACACTCCCGATTTAATTCCTGTTGAATTTATCGGTCTGACCGATGATGATATTGCAGTGCTCGACAGCAGCACCAGTGAAGTTCTTCAGATAAGTGAAGAGGATAAAGACGTTGATATTTACGAACTGGAGGCGGCTTCATATACGGAAGAAGTCGATTCTGAAGGTTTGCTTGAGGACTTCATAGACGTTCCCGAAAATTATGAAGAGCCCGAAGAAGCCATACAAACAGAAGAGTCAATCCCCGAGAGCGAAGAAAAAACTCCCGAAAAACCTGTTGTAGTTGTTCAGGAAGAGGAAGAAGAAGAGCCCGTTGTCATTACTCAGGAGGAGGTTATTGCACCTCCCGTAGCGGAAGTCACTGAAGAGCCGGAAACCGTTGAAGAAGCTACCGAAACGGCAATAACTTCAACACTCTCTGATGCCGTTCTTCAGACAATTCAGACAGATAATGAAGTTAAACCTGAAGAAAAAACAGATGAGTTGATTTCGGCTATTGAGTCATCTGCCGATGAAGAAGAGGACAGTGAGGACAAGCTCTTTGCTGATTTCAGTATAGATGAAACTCCTCAGGTCAGAAAAGATAAGATTAATATAAATGTTGAAAATATTATTTCAAATGAAGCTCCAAAGGTAAGCCAGGAAAGAAGAAGAACTGTTGAGCAGTCAAGACACATTCCCACTCCTCCTCAGACTTCACCTCAAAGCTCTTCTCCAAACGAGCCTCCAAAAGAAACAAGGCAGGATATTCCCGTTTATGCCGTAAATCAGCCTAAAACAGAAAAGAAAAACGATGACGGAATTGATTATGCGGTCGGTGACTGGGTATTCCACCCTAAATACGGCAGAGGGCAGGTAGAGAGTTTTGCACACTACAGCAATAAAATTCTCTTCTGCACAATTCTCTTTGATAATTTCGGCAGAAGAACACTTGATGCAAAACTTACAGGCTTAGAAAAGGTTAAATAGTTTATTCTTTTTGTTTGGTTCTGCCTTTTCGATTAGGGTATTGACTGTTTTAACCTCATTTTCGTTAATGAGATACTGTTTTGATTCTTTTAAAAGCATAATTGCTTCTTTTGTTTTGTTTTCATTACAAAGGAAGTTAAAGTAGTCAAGAATGATGGAAAGATTAGCAGGCTCAAGTCTTTTTGCGAGAATAAAATTCGAGGCGGCATTGAGTTTATCTTCTCTTAAAACTGAGGCTTTTGCCATCATATATCTGTATTTTGCCTGAGTAATATCGAGGTTTGCGGCTTCTTTATAAAATTTATAAGCACTTTCCCAGTCACCTGTTTTGTAGTAGCAGTCTGCGGTTGATTCAAAGTATCTGACGTTCCCCGGCTCCTGCTCTAAGGCTAAACTCAGCTCATTTATTGCTTTTTGGTATTTTTTGTCTGACTTATATATTTCTGATTTAAAGTAGTGAGCGCGCGAAGAGTTGTTATCGAGCTTTAAAATCTTTGCGATTACTTTATCCGCTTCAGAGAAAAGCTGTTTTCTGATTAGTGCTTCGGTTTTTAAAAGCAGTCCGTCAATGAGATTTGGGTTATCTCCAATGATTTTGTTCGTTATTTCGATTGCCTCATCGAGCATCGAGCAGTTAAGCATATATTTAGTGCACTCCATTTTGTATTCAAGTGAGGCGGGATTATATTCCATAGCTTTTTTTATTGCTGCGATTGCTTTTTCCCACCAGCCGAGAGACGCAAATATTTTTGACGAGATAAAGTTAGAGTAATCGCTGTTTGGGTTGAGTTCGAGCGACTGTTTAATCAGTTTATCCGCGCTGACAATATCCTTTTCATCCAGTTTTAACTGAGCCTTTAAAGTTAGTGCGTTTGGCTGCTGAGGGTTTATTGATAAGATGTAATCTAAAACCCTGCTTGTCTTTGACGGCTCTTTATTTGTGTAATACAAATAAGCGAGCGAAAAATTGTACGAAAGATTATTCGGATCGAGTTTAATTGCCTCGAGATAGTTCTGTTCTGCCTCTCTTAAAAAGCCTTTAAGTGAATAAGAGGTGGCGAGTTCATAAAAATATGTCGGGTTCTTTGAATCGGCTCTGCAGGCTGATGAGAGATACCTTATTGCGTCATCAAGGTTATTTCTTATGAAGTTTATTTCTCCGAGAAGGTAGTAAATATACCCGTTTGGCTGTTCCTTTAAGAGCTCTGTGAGAATTTCCTCCGATTCCTCGTATTTTTTATTGTCATAGAGCATAGACGCATATCTGAAGCCTGCTTCAAAATTTCTTCCGTCTTTATCGAGTGCACGTCTGTAAAATTCCTCCGACTGTTCAAAATTGTTGAGATTTTCGTAAGTCAAACCCATATAATAAAGAAGATTTGAGTTATTATTTTTATCGCCCCCGTAGTTTTTCCATTCATCTATTATTCTGTCAAATTCCCCCTGAAGAAGAAGGACATAAATGTACTGGGCAAAATATTCCGTCTCATCAATAAAATCAGAGGACAGTTCTCTTAAAATCTTTTCTGCTCTCCGGTAATTGCCGTTATTTCTCAATACCTCGGCGAGTTTAAATTTAATTCTTGTATCATCACCTTTTTTTGTAAGTGCCTGTTCAAGATATTCGATTGCCCTGTCGGGCTTTTTTAGTTTTTCATATAAAAATGCCAGCTCGCACATAATCTCAGAGCTGTTGTTGTCCATTGTGAGTGCTTTATAGAAATAATCAACCGCTTTTTTGTAGTTTTTTATCTCTTTATACTCAAAGGCTTTTCGTATGTATTCCGTTATTTCTTCAGTTTCCATAATAATATTATATTTTATCTTTTTTATTAGTAAAGTTTTTTAATATTCGTTATATAAAATATTAAAGAGTTGCCTTTTCTTTAGGTGGTATAATATACTTAAATATAGTTAAGAAGAGGAGCTGATGAGCAGTAAATTTAAAAGAAATAATGAAGATTCGCCGTTTTTCATGTACGTTGTTGCGTTCGTTATGTTCTTTTTGCTTACTTTTACCATCCTCTCTTTTATGAGAACTGAGGATTCACCGCTTTATATTAACCTTGATAAAGAGGTTTTGTCCGCTGATATTAAACAGACCTCAGATATTAAGAAACAGTTTCAGGAAAAAGATATTATTGATAAAGCGCTTGATAAAATTGATGATAATACAAAATATAACAACTATCAGGCAACTTATGAAAAATACAGAGAACAACAGCTGAAAAGAAGACAGCAGGAGTTTGAACAAAGACAAAGACTCAACGAACGCTTGAGAGCTCAGGAAAAAAGAGAACGTCTGAAGGAGCACAATAAGGAAAAACTCGCAAGAATGCAGGATGTCGTTAAGCATCCAACTCCTCATGTAACCGTTCCGAAACAGGAGGAAAAGGTTAATATCCCTAAAGAAACCGAAAATACTCTTGCTGAGAACGTTATAATTAAGCAGGCGATGAAGAAGTCACCATGTTCCCCTGAGACTGCAACCGCAGTTGCGTATTTCTTCCATCCGAATAATTCCGAGCCTGTTGAGTTAATCTTTAACAACCCCGGTAATAATCCCGGTGAGGTTAAACTCATTTTTGGCGACCTGCCGAGAGCAAAAGAACATATTCTGAAGAAAAAGATGGTTAATCTTAATGCCCTTCTTGATAAGGCAACTTTTAATTCAAATTATGATGATAAAATGACAAGAAGAACGGATATAGCTTACAAGGTCAAATCAAACGGTATTACGACCGAATGCAGTCCTTATGTATATTCTTCAAAAGATTTTTATATTTCAACGGCACCCGTAGCCCTTCAGAGTGCGCAGTCAAGAGAATCTTACTGTAAATCAAAGAACGCAAGGCTTCCCGATCCTATCGAGCTGATTTCCGTTCTTCTGACGGGGCGCTATCCAGCAGGGTTATATTGGAGTTCGGGCAGAGTGTTTAAACTTGCACCGAATAAAACCGTTGTAACAAGAAGCAATATGGTTATGACACAGTCATATATGCTTGTAGATTATGAAAACTTCTCCGTAGGGTTTGTATCCCAGGGAGATTACGGAAGGGATTTAAAGGCATATTCCCTTTGTGTCATCGATTAATAATTTATAATTTGTTTTTATTAAATAGCAAATTTTTTATTTTTCATGTTTTATCTAAATGGTCATGTGTATAAGAGGTCTCAATGAAATTAGGAGCTGTAAATAGTGTTAAGGTTAGCTCGTATCCGAATGCAATAAAGGAAAAGAAAGCCGAAAACTCTTTAAAATCCGGACATAAAACATCAGCACCGATTTTGTATGGCTATAAACCGCTGAGTGTTTCGTTTGGACGTATGCTCTCAGAACATAAAAGCTGGGGCGCAACCGTAAACATAGATAACCGAACGGTTAATTTTAAACTCTTCACATACCCTGAGACCGAAAGAGTTTATGTTGAACTTCTTCAGACCGATGACGCAGATGAATGCAAAGACATAAATGCAAGAGGAATAAATGTCCACAAAGGGCACTCTTATCACGATTTTTACGTTAAGCCAGAGGACAGACGCTCTAAGATGTTTGAACTTGAAAAAGGCGACTTTGGTGTATTTACCTTAAAAAATGTCCCCGCAAGACTTGATAACACTTTCTATCGCTTCATTATCGTTAAAAATGAGAATGATATAAGAATTGTAAAAGATCCGTATTCAAAAGAACAGCCGAGTATTTTGGGGTGGAGTAAAATTCATAATCCGAATGACTTCAACTGGACCGATTCAAAATGGATGTCAAAACGAGATTCAAGAAGAATTACCAGACTTGCGCAAAGCGGGACAAAAGGGGTAAATTCTCTCAGAATTTATGAAATGAATATCCCGACAGTCAGAAAAGGCGGTAATTTTGAGTCTGCCATTTCAAAACTTGAGGAAATAAAAAGCAAAAACCTTGCGAATGCCGTTGAAATCATGCCCGTTGAAAACACCTATTCAAAACAGTGGGGGTATGACGGGGTTGATAAGTTTGCCGTAAACGACAAAATCGGCGGTTCAAGAGGGCTCAAAGAATTTATAAACCGCGCACATGAACTCGGTATATCCGTTATTATAGATATGGTGCCGAACCACATCGGTCCTGACGGTGATATGCTCGGAAAAACAGGACCTTATGAGGGCGGTTCGGGTGCTTTCGGTTCTATTTTTAACTATGAAGGCAAAGAAAATCAATACGTAAGAGACTATGTTTCAAATATGGCTTTAAACTGGCTCGGTGAATACCACGCAGACGGGTTAAGGCTTGATATGACCAATCCTAATCTTATGGGCTCCGATTATACCTTAAAACAGATTGTAACAGAGGTAAACGAACACTATCCCGATGCCTTTATGATAGCGGAGGACGGAGCTAATAACAGAGAAAAAATCACTGCACCTCTTCCTCATTATTATTCCCATGCCGAGGCGCTCTATGACATAGACAGAAACGTTAATGCTTTAGCCAATAACCAGGGAACTATTGAGGGAATTGACGGCATAGGCTTTGACAGTGAATGGGATTTTCCGTTTATGAGACAGGTTCTCAATATGACAGAAACTCCCGAAAATACGGATATGGGTGAGTTTGATAACAGGCTTAAAAACTCTCACCACAGAGTTGCATACAGTATCAGCCACGATGAAATCGGAAATCTTGACGGCACAAGCTCGGTTGTAAAATATGCCAACAGAAAAATGCAGTTATTCAACAATATTCCTGCCGAGAACTTCAGCAAACAGTTCCAGAAAGCCTCACATGCCACTTATGAACTCTTAAAACTGTATTCAACAGGCAAACTTGATAAAATGACCAACTACGAATTTAACAATTTCGTATCTGATAAACTTGAAGTAAAAAGACACGTCTCAAAGCAGGAGGTCAGAGAAGCCTATGATTATGCTTTGAAGAAATTAAAACTTGCTCTCGGCACTGTTTATACTATCCCCGGACCTAAGATGTATTTCCAGGGTGCAGATGAGGGCAGAATTGATTACTTCCAGTTCTTCAGAAAACTCAGCGATGTCGATTCAAGATACCCTGATACCCGCCAAAGAATGGCTGAAATGAAGAAGAACATGGATGCCGAAAAAGGATATGATACTGATTTTGAAAAGTCTTATAAGGTCAGCACAATAGGAAATGTTAATGTTGTCGGCGAAGCAAAAGATAAACTTCAGAAGATGTCAGACTATACAACCGCTATTAATGACCTTGTCGAGAAAAATCCCGCTCTTCAGGACGGCAGAATAGACCATACCATCTGTTTTGACAGGGAAAAAGTTCACTGTGTCCACTGCGTAAAAGACAGCGATGAAATTTTTGCGGTTAAGAATTATTCCGATGATAACTATAACGAATTTAAAATCGTATTCCCGTCAGGCGAATGGCAGGAGGTTATAAACTCAAACGATGAGCGCTTCGCAGGTGACGGAAGATACTTAAATAACGGCAGATTTATCTACGGTAACGGCTATGACCAAAAGCCGATAAAACTCGGAAGCAACACTGTTTCAGTCTTTAAAAGAGTCGGCTAAATGCTGAAATAAGAGCCTAAATGTTTAAAGGTTTTTGTGTTTTTAATGGCTTCAAAAAGGGCTTTTAAAATCATATCGTCCTGAAAATGACCGTCAATTTCAATTAAAAACGTGTAATCTCCGAGGCAGGTCTTTGAAGGTCTTGATTCTATCTGTGTCATGTTGATATTGTAGTGCTCAAAGATTGATAATATTCGATTTAATGCTCCGGGGGTGTTTGATGTGGTGAAGGTTATTGCCGTCTTTGAGTTCGGTTGCTTCTGAACCGTCTGAGTGCCAATCATAATAAATCTTGTCTGGTTGTTCTTTTTATCGTTGATATTTTCTTCGATTACGGGAACATTATAGATTTGAGCACAATAACTGCTTCCTATGGCGCAAATTTCGGGGTGTTTAGGGGTTAAAGAGCTTATTGCACTTGCCGTTGATGAGGAATACTGAAGCTCTGCGTCAGGAAAATTATTAAACAGATATTTTCTGCACTGGGCTATTGCCTGGGGGTGAGAGATTATCTTTTTTATTTCCGAAATATTTTTGCAAAAGCCGATGAGGTTTTGCTCTACGGAAATTATATGCTCTGCAATAATTTTTATATTTTGGTTTTCAAGCGCAATAAGGTTATCCGTTGTTTCTCTGACCATTCCCTCGACAGAGTTTTCTATGGGAAGAATAAGCGAGGAATTTTCATTTTTTGTAAGTAAATCAAATCCTTTTGAAATAGAGCACACAGGGATTTTTTCGGCATTTTCGATCTCAAAATACTGCGAAAATACAGAGCGTGCCTTGTCCGTAAAAGTGCCCTCAGGTCCTAAGAAAAATATTTTGTTTGGTTTTATGGATAAATTCATTTTTTTAAACTACTGTATATTTTATAAAAAGTGATAAAATATTATGTTATGAACAAGTTATCAAATCAAGAAAAAAGAGAAAAAAGAAAAAATAATGCTTTCTTTGAAAAGTTTGCATACGTTTTGGCATTTGTTTTGCTTGTTTTTGTCGGTCTGACACTTTTTATTACCCCAAAAGAAAAGCAGGTTTATGAATTTGATAAAGTCACCTTAAACGGTTCGGGCGAAATTAAACAGGATGAAAAGATTTCCGCTGATGAGGGTGTTAATCTTTCTGATATTGATGTTGATACCAACATTCTTGAGGAAAACGGCAGGGTTAAAGAAAATACAAGTCTTTCCCTGGCCCAAAAGAAGTATATTGCGCAGATAAAAAGACAAAAGATGCAGGAAAACCTCAGAAAACAGCTTTCTATCGCAAAAAGCCCAAAAAAACTTGCACATACTCTCTATCGAAAAAATGCTCCGGTCATTACTCCCCAGATACAGGGCGGGGTTGAATACGATTATAACATGCCCACTCCTCCCCAAACCGATAATTTTCCGGTTCAGCCGAGTGAGGATTATTCTTTTGACCTTTCTGCCTCAACCTGCACTCCTGATGAGATGGAATACGTCTTAAATCTCTATACAAGTGTTAATTCAAGAAAAGCCATAACATTGCCGTTCAGAAGAGATAACCCTTCTAAGTCGCTTCGTCCCGAGGTTATCAATGCCACACTTCCTAATAATAAATGGAAAAATCTTGAGGATGATTTTGACAGGGTTGTAAGTTCTATTTTCGGCGAAATTTTTAAAGAAGAAAGCTCTGAAACAAATAAGACAAAGGTCGGGGCTCTCATTACAACCCCATGCTCTGAAAATGCTTATGTTTCAGAGGCTTTTTATGTTTCGGACAGACTTCCCCAGAAGATTACTTTATCCTCTGCAAAAAACTATTGCGCGTCAAGGCATGGCAGACTTCCCGATATTCTTGAAGCCATAGCAATTTTAAAGCATAAAAAACTTCAGAGCGGTTACTACATGACAAATTCTCAGATTTTGAGCATGAATAATAACGGCACAAAAACTTTAAAAAATGATTTTATTGTTATGCAGTATCAAAACGGCGAGGTCAATTTCCTGTCCTCCTCAAAACTTCCCCAAAACCAGCAGGTCTGGGGTGAATGCGTCTTAAAATAACTTTTTCTTATATTATAGAACTGTTTGTTTTTATTAAGTAATGTTAATATAAAAATATTCTTAAAACCCTTGTCGTCATTGACTTTTTTGAAATATATCAAACATTTTATATAAAGTTCCGCAATTTTGATGCCGATATATTTTTTATATATATACTAAGGTCCTACGAGGTATTAAAAATGGGTTTGTTTGATTCTGTAAATTATGTTAACTCGGCTGAGATTAAGAAGTTGTATAATGATTACAACAAAAAATCCGGTGTTGAGGAATTTAATACATTTTCCGAAGTCCTTGAAGATGACGGTGATTCTAAACATCCGTTTATGTCTCAGTTAGAGGCTGAAAATACTAAGTACGAAAAAGCTATTCAGGAAATTCAGGATGAATACGGCGGAACAAGAAAACAGGCCGAAAAAATTCTTGCTGATATGACTGAGCGCAGCAATGATAAAAACAGCCAGATTGATTATATAACCGAAATGACAGGCATGAGCGCTGAGGAAGCAGAACAATACTTCTATCAGCAGCAGGCTGTCGATCAGCTTCAGGACGAAGCTTACGGCTTTTATTCATAATTAATTAGTTAATTAATGTTTTTTTTAATCTGAGTTCCTGTTCTGCCTCTTTGAGGTCGGAATCAAGCATGATTTTGATTAAATCTTCTGCCGTATGTTTTGGCGACCAGTTAAATTCTTTTATTGCTTTTGTTGAATCGCCGTGAAGAAGGGTGACATCTATCGGGCGGTAGTATTTTTTGTCTACTTCAATTAAAACTCTGCCTGTATTTTTGTCTATACCCTTTTCGTCTAAGCCGCTGCCTTCAAATTCGATTTCTATGCCGACCTGTTCAAAAACTTTTTTGCAAAAGTCTCTCAGGGTAGTGTTTTTGCCTGTTGCAAGAACGTATTCGCCGGGGGTATCAAGCTGAAGTATCTGCCACATTCCTTCAACGTAGTCGGGAGTGTAGCCCCAGTCTCTGCTTGAATCCAGGTTTCCGATGTAGAGCTTGTCCTGAAGCCCCGTTTTTATTCTTGCCGCAGCTTTTGTTATTTTCTTTGTTACAAACTTTTCCCCGCGCCTTGGTGATTCATGGTTGAATAAAATTCCGTTTGAACAGAACATTCCGTAGGCTTCTCGGTATATTTTGACTATCCAGTAGGAAAACAGCTTTGCGCATGCGTAAGGTGATGTCGGACAGAAGGGTGTATCTTCGTTTTGCGGGGTAATTTTTGTTGTACCGTAGAGCTCTGAGGTCGATGCCTGATAGAATCTTACGGTTTTCTCAAGCCCGAGTGTTCTTATTGCCTCAAGAAGTCTCAATGTGCCGAGAGCATCCGCGTCTGTAGTGTATTCCGGCATTTTAAATGAAACATTAACGTGTGATTGCGCACCCAGGTTGTACAGTTCGTCAGGTTTAACTTCATTAATGATTTTTATTAGTGATGATGAGTCCGTTAAATCACCAAAGTGGAGTGTGATTTTTGAATTTGCGGGTTCATCTTCATCGATCAAGTGTTTAATTCTTGACAGGTTATTTGATGCACTGTATCTTATAATTCCGTGGACTTCATACCCTTTTGAGAGAAGAAAATCAGCCAGATAACTCCCGTCTTGCCCTGTTATTCCTGTAATTAATGCTTTTTTCATTCCTGTATCACCTGTTCCTTAATTCTATATTAGCATAGAAATAAACAATTTGTTAAATTATTGTTTTATCTGTGCAGGAATTTATTTTTTCGCTGTATCGCTCTATATCTTTTTCCGTCAGGGCTTCTGAACTTTTCAAAAGGTTTATGTCGTAATCGAAAAATACTTCATATAATAGCTTGTGGAGTTTTGTGAGTTTTTCTTCGTCAGAGTATTTTAAAAGTGAACAAATTCCTTCGATGTGGCTTTCGATTTGTTCTTTTGTGAGTGCTTTTAATGTTCCTCTGTCCCTGTGGATATAGGTTATTTTGTTAAGCGCATAAAACTTTTCGGCTTTGACCATTGTTTTAACAAACCAAATAGGATCCTGGTATCTTAACAGGGGCGGAAAGTAGAATTTATTTTTTTTGATTAAATCTGCGTCATAAAGATAAGACCAGTACCACCAGGGAAACTGGTAGTCTATGTAATCTAAGATTTTATCCGAGAAATATTCGTTTATGTTGCCAAAGTTGAAATAGGGCTGCGTTTGTGTGCCGTCAGGCTTTAAGTCCACAGGAATACCGCCCGAAACCAAAACATTGTTTTCTTTCATTGAATTATAAAGGAGTTCTAAGGTATTGTTCTCGCTGTAGAGGTCATCTGAATCAAGGAAAGAGATTGTTTCGCCGTTAGAGAGTGAAATCCCGAGGTTTCTCGCCTGCCCCGAGCCCTGATGATTTTTCTTATAGACCTTAATTCTTTTGTCTATTTTTGAAGTTTCGGTTAAGTGTTCAAGAAAATTTTTGTCGTCTGAGCCGTCATCGATGATTAAGAGTTCAAGGTCCTCGATACTTTGCGAGAGCGCAGATTCAACCGCCTGACTAAAATAATCAGGGTTTGAATTAAACACAGGCATAATAATCGAAACTTTTATCATAGGGGTATTATATCATAATTTTTAATTGAATTGTCGTTTTTAACGGCGGTTTTTTATGCGTCCTAATCTGACGAATGTTGATTTTATAATAAAAATATTCTAAATCAGAAAGGTTTATTATGAACGAAAAAGAGAAAAATTTGGTTGAAACTGCACTCAAAGAAGGCAAAGGTTTAACCGTTATTACAGGGAATAACGGAACAGGCAAAACGACTATGCTCAAGGAAATTGAAGAAATGGCAAAGAAAGAGAATAAAGACTGCCTTTTTCTTGATGTTGATTCTCATTGTCAATTAAACCAAAGCAAACTAAAAGAATTTGCTGATGATTTAATTAAAGAGTCAAAGGCGAAAAATATTTTTATTGTCAGTCTGAGAAAAGAAATAATTGATATTGCTGATGTTTTAATTGAGTTAAAATAAAAAAATCGGTATAATTTTTAGTGCGGCAACTTTAAGGAGTTTAAAAAAAAATGACAATTTCATCGGTAATTCAGAGAGGCAGTATTGCTTATGTCTATGACGAAAAGAACCGGTCACTCTGTTCTCTGTCTGTCAGCGGCGGTCAGCTTTGCGGGTTTTCTTCAACCTTTGTCTGCATTCAGAGAGGCTCAATACTTTATGTCTATGACGAAAAAGGACATCACATGAGTTCAATTTCACTTGGCTGCGCTGAATTTCACAGCTGCGCCGCCACAATAAATATTAAACGCGGCGGTATGCTTTATATGTACGATGAAAAAGGCAGATCAAAAGGCACACGTTGTATTTAAAAGAAAATTTAAACTCTGTTTTTACGAATAATGCAGGCAAACCGCCTGCATTATTTATTTTAAAAATTATTTATCTGTTATGAATGTTCTTTTTTAGTTGTGCCGTCAGGATAAACAAATGTGGTTTCATATTCTCCCGTATTTTCATTACCTGTTCTGTATTCCTTTGTCCCGTCAGGATGTGTTATTTCAGCTTTATATTCCCCTGTTCTTGAGTTTCCTGTCTGGTGTTTGACACTTCCGTCTTTATATTTTGTTTCTCTTGTATAATCGCCTGTATTTGCGTTTCCGCTTTCATCAGTAATATCACCATCACCCCAGTCGGTGTGTTTATCGTAATTTCCTGTCTTACCGTCACCTTTTATTGTTATAACGTGGCCGTCAGGATATGTTGTTTTCATTTCAATATCATTTGTATTTGAATTTCCTGTTGCATCGGTTCTTGTTCCGTCTGCCGCTGTTTCATGATACTCATATTCGCCGGTTCTGCTGTTTCCTTTTTCAGTCTTTTCTGAGCCGTCTGCGTTTTTGACTGAGTTCTCATAATCGCCTGTTTTTTTATTTCCTTTTGTGCGAACCTCTGAGCCGTCAGGATGTATTTCGGAATACTCATAATCGCCCTTAGCGGTATTTTCTTTTATTCGTTTTTCAGTTCCGTCTGCTGCTTTTGAATATTCTTCCTGTTCTCCGGTTTTGCGGTTTTCCTTAACCTCATTTACAGTGCCTTCCGTCGGGGAACTTTCATAAGTTTCATAAATACCTGTTGTACTGTCATATTTTTCACGTTGTATAGTGCCGTCTTCACCCTCATAATTGTATTCATAATCACCTGTTTTTGAATTACCTTTTTCGGTTGAAGTGGACCTGCCCTTTATAGTTTTTTCAGTTTCATATTCACCGGTATTTTTATTGCCTTTTGTATGAACATTTAATCTTTCTCCGTAAAGACTTGTTGTATAGTATTCGGATTCATAATCACCTGTATTTTCATTTCCGATTTCGCGTGTTATCTCACCGAAATAGTTTTCTGTTTCAGTTACATAATTACCGGTTGCGGGGTTATAGATAGAAACTTCTCTTGTTCCGTCTTGTTTTGTTGTATGAGTTGATTTAACCCCGTTTTCATAAACTCTTTCTTCAACGGTATTACCGTTTTCATCTGTTCTGAAGGTGCTTGTATATTCTACGGTTCCTTCTTTTGCATCATTGATGTCTTTATCGTCTGATTTCATATCATTTGGAGAACCTTTGAAAATATCATTTAATTTCTCTGCAACTTTTTTGCTTTTTTCAATTTCATCCGCAAACGAAAATTCATATTCTGAATAGTCACCATCGGTTTCCTGAGCTTGTGATGACGATACTGCACTAAAAATTGAAAGGTCTTTTATATAATCAGAAGCATCATTTTTGCTGTCAAAAATACTTGTTTCTCTGTTGTCAGCCTTTTTTACTTCTGCCGTGTATCTTTCTGCTTCGCGGATTACATTCTGCAACGAATTAATTTCTTTCATATCCTCTGTCTCCCATTATCAAAAGTAGAATTTCTAATTAATCTTCTTAGTGGATTAAAATTTATCCACCCGTAATCTCATATCTCAGATTTTATCTCTTATACTATTTAAGTTTTTTTTTCGTCAAAATTTTATTATAAATAGTTTAGCTTTAATATTTTGTTACATTATTGTATAAGAAAAAGGGCAGATTAAATTTTGCCGAAATTATTCAATATCGTCCGTATTTTTTCTCAGCCAGTTAATATTTTCTCTGATAATTTTTGCGGGTGTTCCTGCAATAACGACATTTTCCTGATTTATTGTCTTATTAACCAATGAACAGGCACCAACTACCGAATTAGAGGGAATTGATACATCTTTTAATATTGTGCAGTTCATTCCTATCCAGACGTGATCGCCTATTGTCACACCGCTTTTAGGTTTATTTATAATCTCTGAATTATTTAACTGATATATGGAATGACCATCGCTCACTCTTATATTTATTCCGTTAGAAAACAGGCAGTCTTTTCCTATCATAACTTTTAAATTCGGCTCGTCCTGATTTTCAATGGAACAGCCGTAACACGAAAAATTTTCCCCGATAATAACTTCGGAAGTTTTTGTGGCACTTATATGTAAATCTGATATGTTGAATTTTGAGGAAAATATTTCTACTTTTGAATTATTTCCTGCTTGTATAGAGCATCCTTTGAAATTTACAGGTTCATGGATAATGACGGTTGAATTTTGTCCCGTAAAATTTATCTCTATTCCGTCTTTTATACAGTTGGTGAAAGAAATATCTTTATTTATAATAATCAGTTTATTATTATTGATTTTATTTTCAATTTTAAACCGTAATTTTTTCCGTAATTTTGAAAAGGGCACTAATCCAAAAAAAATATTTAAAATATTTTTCTTTCTGTTCATTTAAAAGTTATTCCTCTTTATATCAAAAAATCGGAATGACAGGATTTGAACCTGCGACCCCCGCGTCCCGAACACGGTGCGCTACCAAACTGCGCTACATTCCGATTTTCTATATTTATTTTATCATGTAGCGCACCTACGGTGCTTCCTCTCCTCGAACGATTATCAATCGTTCTCGTCGGCAGAGTCAAACTGCGCTACATTCCGATTTTCTTATATTATAAATCTTCTGTCATGCTGAACTTGTTTCAGCCTCTTTAATCAGATTTATCTCTGCAAATTTATAATACCACAAAACTTCATAAATCAATAACTTTATTTCAAAATTGCTACAAAATAGACTTTTTTTCGCTTTTATCCTATAATTTTCATCATAATAACAGGATAAAAATGACGGAAAATAATAACGATTTATCTATTGAAACTAATGAAACACCCGAACAGGTCAAATGTACCTCGGTCAGTTTTGGCGCGGTTTTGAGGGCATTTGGCGCTAATGTCGGAATTGCGCTCGTCAAGTTAATCGGCTGGTGGTTTACCAAAAGTTCCGCTATGCTCGCTGAAAGTGTCCACTCGGGTGTTGATTCCTTCAACAGTATCTGCCTTTTAATCGGTTTGAAACGAGGAACACGTCCTGCGGACTGCGAACATCCTTATGGTTACGGACTTGAAACAAATATCTGGACAGTTCTTGCCAGTATCTTAATGCTGGGTGGTGCGTGTGTTGCCTTCTGGAGTGCGTTTGAGAAAATTTTTATCAATACCTCGGGCAGTGAAGATTTGATAAATAACTATCATATTCTTGCCGTAATTCTCTTAACCAGTGCCTGCTTTGAAGGCTGGGCGGTACATAGTGCCGTAAAAGCCGTATTGAACGAGAGCGAGGTGCAGAGAACGAATTTTATTGTTGATTTCTTTAAATCACTCAAATATGTTCATAAAATAACCACTCCGACCACAAAGTTTGTCTGGTATGAAGATGTTATTGCGCTGACGGGTGTTTTAATTGCGTTTATTTCAGTCAGCATCTCAAAATTTGCGCTTCCCCTGTCTCTGGCGCACATTCCTGACGGCATTGCATCAATGATAATTGCCTGTATGCTCATTTTCATGGCGATTTATATGTTCAGAAACAATATAAACCTTTTAACAGGGCAGTCAGCAGAACCTCATACAGAGCAGGTTATAAGAAAAATTGCAAATTCCCTGCACGGTGTTGTTAAGGTTAATGAGCTGAGAACCATTGATATGGGCACTTCAGGAATTATCGTCAACATCACAATCGAGGTAGAGCCTGAAATTCAGGTGAAGGATGCCGATGATATTGCGGATATGCTTGAGAGAAAAATCAAAGAAAATGTTAAAAACATCTCTCACGTTTCCGTTGAAATCGAGTCGGATGACGTTGAGGAAAACTGGGAGGATAAGTTTGACAAGATAATTCATGAGGGTGAGGAAATATCCGTTCTTGATAACAACGAAGCTAATATGCTTTCAAACTTTGCATCCTTCGCCCAGACGGTTGTTGATGAGGTTATGGTGCCGAGGAATAAGGTCGTCTTTGCTGATACTGAGGACAGTCTGAGGTCGTTAATTGATATAATCATTGAGTCGGGGCATACTCGAATACCTGTTTATGAAGATACCGTTGATAATATAATCGGTGTAATTAATGCAAAAGACGTTCTCAAAATCGTTCGCGACAATAACGGAATGGACATCGAGAATTTTGATATAAAATCTCTGGTGCGTGAAATTCTGATAGTGCCTGAAAATAAGTTCGTCAGTGATATGCTCTCTGATTTTACCTCTACAAAAAACCAGATAGCCGCCGTAATTGATGAGCACGGCGGAATTGCCGGTATTGTTACCATTGAGGATATTATCGAGGAAATTGTCGGGGAAATTTATGACGAATTTGACGAAGCCCCTGTTCCCGAGATAATTGTTGTTGATGATAAAACCCTCAATATTTCGGCTCAGACACAGATTGAGGACATCAACGAAAGGTTTGACCTTGATATTCCGCTCGAGGATTTTCAGACCATAGGCGGTTACGTTTTCGGTTTAATCGGCAGAGAGCCCGAGATTAACGATGTTGTTGAGAATAAGGATTTAACCTTTAAGGTTATTGAGCTTGACGGGCATGTTGTTTCAAGAGTTTTGATGACAAAAACAACTCCCTTTAATGATATGGAAAAAATTGTCGAGGAAGAAAACAGCGAAGATGAAACAATATAGATTCGGTTATGTTGCTATTCTCGGTCGTCCTAATGTCGGCAAATCGACTATTTTGAACAGAATAATCGGTCAAAAAATCGCTATTGCAACGAATAAGGCGCAGACGACCAGACGAAGAATTAACGGCATTTATACCTCTGATGAAGCCCAGATAGTCTTTGTGGATACTCCGGGTATCCATAAACCAGTTGACGGTTTGGGAGAGGTGCTTGTCGATGAGGCAAAATCGGCTCTGAAGGATATTGATTTAGTGTTGTTTGTTGTTGACGGCTCAACTTCTTCCGGCAGGGGCGACAGGTGGATAGTTGATAACGTTCTCGGAAAATCGCCTGAAATACCTATGTTTATTGTCGTTAATAAATCTGATTTGATAAAAGACGAAATTAAAAAGGAAGAGAATATAGTTTCTTATAAAACCCTTTTTGAGAAAAACATTTCCGTTTTGAAGGTTTCTGCTAAGACAGGCAGAAATTTTGATACTCTGATAAAAAATATTATAAGAAAACTTCCTCCGGGCGAAAAACTATATGATGAGGATATTGTAACCGATGAGAATATGAGAAATATATCGGCAGAGCTCATCAGAGAGCAAATTTTACTCAATACAAGAGATGAAATTCCCCACAGTGTCAGGGTTGATATTGTTGAATATAAGGAAAAAGAAGAACTTGATTCAATAAGAGCCAATATTGTGGTTGAGCAGGACAGTCAGAAGGCTATTTTAATCGGAAAAGGCGGTTCAATGTTAAAGAAAATCGGCACTGCAGCAAGACTTGAAATAGAAGAGTCCGCAGGAAGAAAGGTCTTTTTAGAGCTCAACGTCAGGGTTGAGAAGAACTGGCGAAAGAACTGCAGGGTTGAAAAACTTAAATAGGCTCATTTGTTTCAGGGTTGAAAAACTCTGTTTTGTTTTCTAAAAGCACCAGTATGTCAGGTCTCGGGCGGTTGTCCTTAACGGGAACGTTCAGTTTTACTATGACGGGTGTTGTTGTGTCTATACCTGAAATCAGATATTTGTTCGGGCTGTGCGCAAAATCGGGTTTGCTTGTCGCAAGAACTGTCGGCTCAAACTCAACCCAGCCTAAATCCTCAAAATTAACCTCAACCCATGTATGCTGAATACTGTCTTTTTCGACTATATTTCCGCTCACAACCCTCGCAGGTATTGAATTAGCTCTCAATAGCGCAACCATAAGCGCCGCGTAGTCACTGCATTTTCCTTTTCTCGTCTTTAACAGTTCTTTTGCGCCGACTGTGTCCTTTGAAACATCATATCTCATATTCCTCTGAACGAAATAGTAAATGTTTTTTATCGTCTGAAGTTTTGTACTGCCCCGAAGCTCTTTTGCCCTGTTGACGATAACCCCGTCTTTTGATTCTATAAACTGCTCAGGGGAAAGGTATTTTTTCTCAATAAAAGTCTGTTTTTCGGCATTTGGATTTTCCTGAGCACTCATTAAATCATAAGTTCTTATTCCTGCCTGTCCTGAAACTGTTATTTTTGTTACCTGAGGCGGGTTTTCAAACTCAAAAACCGCTGTTTTTCTGCCGTTCTCTCTTGTTATTTGTTTGGGTTCGGGGGAATATGTAAGCTCTTTTATAATTTGTTTCCCCTTAATGTTTTCGGGCAGAGCAACAGAAATTTCAAGCAGAACATCCTTTGCGTTCTTCACCGTTACAGAATATTCCGAGGTGAAATTATAATACTCATAGTCAGTCTTTTCAACTGCCTTATTTGAGGTTATATTATCTTCCCCGCTAAACTCTTCGGGCTGTGTATTTCTGGAACATCCCGCCAGAATAGTTGCAACGGTTATGATTAGTATTAAAAAGCTTTTTTTCATTCGCTATACTTTTGCAAGTTGTTTTGCCGATTTTTCCATGTGCTTGTTAGCCGCATCGAGTAAACCCGCGAATAGGGGATGCGGTCTTTCTGGTCTTGACTTAAATTCGGGGTGGAACTGGCATGCTACAAACCAGTCATTTTTCGGGTACTCTACCATTTCACAGAGCATTCCGTCAGGTGAAACACCAGAGAATACCAGACCGGCATCTGCAATTTGTTGCCTGTATTCATTGTTTACTTCATATCTGTGGCGGTGTCTTTCAAAGATTTTTGTTGTTCCGTATGCTTTTTCGGCTTTTGTGCCTTTTTTAACGTTGCATTCAAACTGCCCAAGTCTCATCGTTCCGCCATAGCCCTGAACGTGTTTTTGTTCAACCATAAGGTCAATGACGGGATAGGGTGTGTTTTCGTCAAATTCCATACTGTTCGCATTTTCAAGTCCGACAACATTTCTTGCAAACTCGATTACCGCGCATTGCATACCGAGACAAAGTCCGAGGAACGGAAGGTTGTTTTCTCTTGCGTATCTTATGACATTGAGTTTCCCTTCAATACCTCTGACACCGAAACCGCCCGGAACAACGAGCCCGTCAACACCTCTGAGTGCTTCTTCGGCTCTTTCCATATCAACGCACTCATCCGAGGCTATCCATTTGATTTCGATTTGTGCATCGTGTTTGTAGCCTGCGTGTTTAAGCGACTCTACAACAGATATGTAAGCATCCGAGAGTTTTGTGTATTTCCCTGCAATAGCAATTTTAATAGTCTTTTTAGGATTTTTGATTTTTTCAACGAGTTTTTCCCAGGCTTCGAGTTTGGGTTTTCTGTCCTGTACTTGAAGTCTCTCAAGAATAACACCTGCGAGGTTTTGGTCCTCAAGTGCAAGCGGAACTTCATAAATACTCTTCATATCTCTGCATTCGATAACCGCATCCTGAGGAACCGAGCAGAAGAGCGCGAGTTTTTCTTTTTCCTTCTTCGGAATAGGTTTAGATGTTCTGCAAACAAGAACTTCAGGCTGAATACCGAGACTGCGCAGGTTTGTAACACTGTGCTGGGACGGTTTTGTTTTAAGCTCGCCCGAGGTCGGCAGGAATGGAATTAGGGTAACGTGAATGGAAAGGCTGTTTCCGAAGCCTACTTCTGTTCTGAACTGTCTTATGGCTTCAATAAACGGCAAACTCTCGATGTCACCGATTGTACCTCCGATTTCGGTTATAAGAAAATCGGGCTTAAACTGTGTTGTTGCTTTTTTAATTCTTGATTTTATTTCGTTTGTGATATGAGGAATTGTCTGAACTGTTGCGCCGAGATAATCTCCGTGTCTTTCTTTGTTGATAACGGTCTGGTAGATGCTTCCCGAGGTTACGTTGTTGATGTGTCCGAGGTTTGTATCGGTAAATCTTTCATAGTGCCCGAGGTCGAGGTCTGTTTCCGCACCGTCATCGGTAACAAAGACTTCGCCGTGCTGGAAAGGGCTCATAGTGCCGGGATCGACGTTAATATAGGGATCAAATTTTTGTATAACTACCGAAAAACCTCTTGCCGTAAGCAGTTTACCTAGTGATGCCGCTACAATACCTTTTCCTAGTGATGAAACTACACCACCTGTAACAAAAATATACTTTGTTCCCATATCCTAAAACCTTTCAATCCCTAAACTAATTAATTTTCGGCACTCTGAAAAATCCGTTTTCCTCCCAGGGGGCATTTTTCATAAGCTCATCTTTTGTCTGTTCATACTTGACCTCGTCCTCACGCATAACGTTGTAAACCTCGTTCGGGTGGGGCATTGGTTCAATTCCTGTTGTGTCAATTTCGTTCATTTGTTCAACATATTTTAAAATGTCGCCGAGCTGTTTTGAAAACATTTCGGTTTCGCTTTCCGAAAGCTCAAGTCTTGCCAGCTTTGCAACGTGTTTAACATCATCCGTAGTAATCATAAAATACCTCTCATATATAATAATAATTTTACCATGCACACGTCTGGCATGCTTATTATGTAATGTTTTTGTAACGAGATTTTATTCCGTTTCCTGAATTTTGTTTAAAATAGAGAGAATTGTTTTGTAGTTTTCCTCTGTCATAATTTTGCCCCGAAGCTCCGGTGCGCCTTTTATTCCCTTAATATAAAACGGGTAAAATTTTCTTATAAACTTAATTCCGTTGAGTTCGCCCCTTAATTCCGTTTCGAGTTTTAAGTGTTTTTTTAAAACTTCTATTCTCTCTCTCAAACTCGGCGCAGGGGTTATTTTTCCTGTCTTTAGGTAGTGTTCAATTCGTGAAAAAAGGGTAACATCGCCTATCGCACCTCTGCCGATTGCTATTCCGTCTGCTTTTGTTATTTCAAGACATTTTATTGCACTCTCAAAATCGACTATATCACCGTTTGCGAAATATGGAATATCAATTTCGCCCTTTAAAAGAACTAACTTTTCCCAGTCGGCACTGCCCGAATACTGCTGGGCTCTTGTTCTTGCGTGTACTGTTATTGCATCAGCTCCGCCCTCCTGCATCAATTGTGCAAATTCAAGATAGTTCATTGATTCCTGGCTCCAGCCTAATCTGAATTTACAGGTTACGGGAATATTAACGGCTTCTTTTACCGCAACAACAATATCTTTTGCAAGTTCGGGGGTGTTCATGAGCGCAGAGCCGTCATTCCCTTTGACGATTTTATGTATAGGGCAGCCCATATTTATATCAATTATGGTAGCTTTAGGCTCTAAAATCTTCGCTGCTTTCGCCATAATCTCGGGTTTATGCCCTGAAATCTGAAAGGCTATAGGCTTTTCAAGGTCATTTGTTTCTAGAATTGCCCCTGTTTGTCTGAACATCAGGGCTTCCGAACTCAGCATTTCCGTTGTAATCAGGCAAGTTTTGGAATACTCTCTGACCAAAGTTCTCATCGCAAAATCGGTTAATCCTGCCATCGGTGCGACACTTAAACGGCTCTGAAGGGTGAGATTACCTATTTTGATTTCGTTGTCTTTAATATCCATTAAATATTAATCTCGCTGAGCCTTTTCTTTGCGTAGTCCGTATATTCGTTTGTTTCCTTTGTTGAATCAACAAATTTCTGGTAATTTGATTTTGCTTCCGCCCACTTTTGCAGATTATCGTAGTCAACGGCTATTGAATAATAGGAAAGTGTGAAGTCAGGCGAATATTTTAGCGCGCTTTCGTAGTCTTTTATTGCCTGTGCGTATTTTGTCTGGGCATCATAGACCAAACCTCTGTAATAGTAAGCGGTTGCGTTATCGGGCACTGCTTTTATTATTTCGTTCAAAAGCGCTACGGCTTCTGGGTATTTGCCTTCATTATACAGATTATACGCAGAATCCAGCTTTCCGACCGCACTGACGGAATCAATATAAGCTACAAGCTTCTTCGCATCCTCGCTCTGAGGTGAGTTTAGCTTGATAGCGTTTGTCAGATAAGGCTTTGCACTGTTATAGTCGTTCATGTTGTAATAGAGAGTTCCGACATAATACTGTAAATCCGCATTCTTCGGATCTAATTTGAGTGCCTGTTTAAAGTAATCAAGTGCCTTTTGGGAATTGCCGAGCTCCTGATATGAAGATGCTATTCCGATTAAACTGTCAACTGTCGGCGGGTTAATTTTTGAATAGAACTCTATCGCTTTTTCGTAGTCAGCCTTCTCTATCGCTTTTGCTGCGTTGTTCAGATGAGAGGAAAGTGTTTCCTGGTCGATAGTTGCGAGCTGTTTTTTCATCATGTCGTTATTCGGATACTTCTTTAATCCGTCCTCTATAACCTTTCTTGCGGATACAAGGTCCTGTTTTTGTCTGTATGCCTGAGAAAGATTAACGTAACAATCGGGAATTTCAGATGTCATCTTTAAAGTCTGGTTATAATAAGTAATTGCATCGTTAATTTTATTTGCTTTATGGAGTTCATAAGCAAAATCATAATAAGTCGTTGCATCCATAGGCTGTGCCTGAACGGACTGATAGAGATACTGAAGTACGTTTTCTGTCGGCATTGTCGCCTTTAAAATCTCAAAAAGTTCTGCTCTGACGACTTTGTTGGCAGGCTCATACCCTAAAACATTCTGATAGGTTTTTATTGCCTCTTCGTTTCTCCCTAAAGCCTTTAAACACTGGGCTTTATATGTCAGCGCCTGAGTGTTGTTCGGATATACCTGAAGAATAGAATTATAGACATTTATTGCCATGTCATAGTTTTTCTGCTCCTGATAAAGAGTTCCTATGTTCAGTCTTGTGTTGACGTTTCTGTTATTGAGAGATTCCGCCTTCTGATATTCTGCGAGAGCTTCATTATAGAGCTTTTGCTTTTGGTAAATAACCCCGAGGTTTGCGTGCGCTTCGGCATCTTTCGGGTTTTGCATTACGCGCTTTTGCCAGATACGCTCTAAAGAGTTTAATATATCGTCTGTTTCGCCTGTGCTCGAGGCAAGTGCGCTGTTATACTGGGTTGTAGCCTTTTCTATATTTCCTGTCTGGTCATACACTCTTGCGAGTTTTATTGATAAATCAGGGTTATTCGGTTTTATATTGTTTGCTGTTTCATAAAAACCAACGGCATTTTGAGGTTTTGCGAGTATATTAAAAATATCGCCGAGGTTGACGTTTGCTTCATATCTATATTTATTGTCTTTTAAAAGTTTGTACCATTCATAACCGCTGGCTGCAAATTCGCCTTCCGTTCTGAGTTTTTTTGCGGTGTTATAAATATTTTCGGGGGCATTTGAATAGTTAGTTGCGCTAAGAAGCGATTTCAGATTTTCTTCCATTTTTGCTACAGAATTTTGGGTTGAAGCCTGAGAGTCCGAACTGAAGTATTTCATATAAAAAATGGCTGAGCGAAGGTCGTTTGCCGCTTTTGTCGGGTTCTTTGCGGTGTTGTTATAATATACGGCTCTAGAGTTATAAGCATTTGAAAGCCCTATAACAGATGAAAAATCGTTCGGATTTTCCCTTAAAGCCTTTTTATACTCACCTATTGCACTTGTGAACTGGGAATTATTGAGATATTTGTTTCCCTGAGTGTAATACGGGTTTTCAACCGAATTATCATCATAAACCTGCTGCGCATAAATCGGCTGAGCCAAAACTAACAACGATATAAACAACAATAACGATTTTTTCATTATTTTCTCCCTCTGATTAATATAATAATTTTATACCAACCAAAAAATATTTCATATAGTAAAAC
>JAFXYZ010000056.1 GCA_017541465.1 bacterium
CTCTCCATTGTCAGAAAAGTTTATGTCCTTCGCCTATCCGAAGATAGGTTGCTCGACTTCGCTATTTGCGTTGTTTTTATCCGTTTCATTTTTTTAAAATCAACAGGTATATATCGTTTTCACTATTCTGTTTTCAAAGTTCAATCTTTTTCAGGTCAGTAAAATATAGCCTTAGCCATCCTTTCACATTCCTTTAAAATTTCTTCAGCTGATTTTCTCAGCTTTTTTATCGTATCACTTAAATTTTTAATGTCAACTCTTTTTTTAAATATTTTTTAAATTATTTTTTCCAAGAATTTTTCAGTCAAAAATTTAAAGTATTTAAGGTTCAAATCTTTTGCTTTACTCTGCTTTTGTAGTTATAAATCTAATCACTCTCAACCATTCGCTGTTGGGTATTATTATTATCTTTCAAAAATTGCTTCGTTAGCTAGTGGTCAATTCCCACACTGTTTAATTTAAATCAAAGAAAAATTAAAATCAACCATGTGTTTTTATCTTTTTTTCATGTTTTTTTCGTCATGTTCTCAAAATTGCCGTAATTATTAAACTTTAGCCGCTTAACAGAACTTCACAATTTGCACATTTCCCGATTTTAATATACCATTTTATCTGTATATATATTATCAGTTATTATAAAGGAATCAAAAACATGGCAAGAATGATTAGACCGACATGGGCTATAAGATGCGTTCAGTCCGGCTGCAAATGTCTCTTTGAAGTCGCCCAGCTCGAAAAAGGTAAACAGCAGGAAGTTATCTGCCCGAATTGCGGTGAACACTACCTCTATCCGATTACTGAAGAAAACAATACTCCTCAGGAATAATGTTTTTTAATAATACAGATAAACGCTATAACCGATTTTCCGACCATTTGAGAGAAAAATTCGGTGTAAAAGTCTATAAAATCACACTCGATGCAGGTTTTACATGCCCCAACCGTGACGGCACTATTTCCTCTGACGGGTGTGTTTTTTGTGATTCCGGGGGCAGTTTTTCCCAGCTCTACTCAAATAAAATCTCTGTAACTCAGCAGCTGAACGAAGGAATTGAGCTCTCAAAACAAAAATACAAAGCCCAAAAGTTCCTCGCCTACTTCCAGGCATACACAAACACCTATAAACCCGTTGAAGAATTAAAACAAATATATTCTGAAGCTCTTGGGCATGCCGATGTTGTCGGAATTAACATAGGCACCCGCCCCGATTGTGTTGAAGATGAAAAACTCGATTTAATCGGCGAATTATCTGAAAATTACTACACCTGGCTTGAATTCGGGCTTCAGAGCATACACGAAAGGTCTTTAAAATTCATCAACAGAGGGCATGACTTTAAAACTTTTGTTGATGCCACTGAACGTGCAAAGTCCAGAAACATCAACGTTTGCGCCCATGTCATATTAGGCCTGCCAAACGAAACAAGACAAGACATGCTCGAAACTGCAAAGGCTTTGGCTGACCTCAACATTGACGGGGTAAAAATACATCTTCTCTGCGTGCTTCAAAACACTCAGCTCTCAAAACTCTATTTTCAGGGAAAAATTCCGATTATGGAGGAGGACGAATATGTTGAAACAGTGTGTGATTTTCTCGAACTTCTGCCGCCTTCAACCACTATCCACAGAGTAGCAGGCAACGGGTTAAAACCGAACATGCTCGCTCCGGGATGGCTAAGCAAAAAATTCATCGTCATGAACAAAATCGACAATCTGCTCGAAAAAAGAAATTCCTATCAAAGTCTTAAATATAAATAATATTTATTTTATTTGTCGTGTTTTACAACACGACCTACAAGCTACATGCTCGGTAGACTAAAGTCTACCCTACTCACTCAATAAATATTCGGTGCGTCAAAACGACGCACCCTACTTGCTTACTAGTTCGCAGGATAATTCATATTTTCATATAACAAAATATGTTTTGCACAATTCCAACCACTACCTGTTAATTTACAACTATCGGACGTATGTGTACCAATTTTATCTTTATATATAGCAAATTCAAAAACATCTTTACCAATGATATTTGGTTTATTTTTTCCATTTATATCCACTAAAATAGCCCCACATTCAGAATTGTTTTTACAATGTTCTGTTCTGTGATCACCTCTTATTGCCATTGTTGTGCCATCATTAAGTATTAATTTATAATAATCAGTATATTTATCATAATTGCCATTATTACCCGTACCATTTAAAGAAATCAAATCTCCATCATAAAAGCAACCATATTCTGCTCCACAATCTTTCATTATATTCAAATACGGCTTAAAATATTCAACTAATTTTACGGGAGTATCATCAGCTCCACCTTCATAATCCCATGTGTCAACTGTGCCATTTTCGGCGATTGCTCGATATAATGCTGAACTAATTGTAGATTGAAACTTTTTTACTTTTGTTACAGTCTGCTGTTCATGATATTTAGCAATCATAGTCGGAACAGTCAGAGCAGCAACAACACCGATAATTACAAGCGTAATCAACACTTCTGCAAGCGTAAATCCTTTGTTATAGGGGGGGGTAGAAACGCAGTCTTTTTTGTCAATTATCATAATAATTTCTCTCTTTCATACAATAAATACTAGATTTATAATATCATATATTCCCGATTTTGCAAAAATATAACGTTTAATTTCCGTTTTTTAATTTCTTTAAATCTTCAACATCTTTTTTGGATAAGGCAACACCACCGCCAAGAATTAAAGAATTTAGTATAATCTGCGCATTCGCCTCTGCCATTTCAATCTTTGTAAACGCATCTTCCAAATCTTTTCCGCAGGCGACAACTCCGTGGTTCGCCATCAAAACAACATCTCTGTCCTCAAAAAATTTAACCGTGTTTTCGACCAGTTCCTCAGATGAGGGCATGCCGTAAGGTGCAAGCGGAATATCATCAAAAACAAGTATGTTCTCGGGGTGAATATTTTGGTTCATACCCTTTCCTGCACACGCAAATGAAGTCATGGCAACCGAGTGAACGTGAATAATTGCCTTAACATCTTTTCTCTTATTATAAATCGCAGAGTGTAAATACCTTTCGGAGGAACCTTTCCCCTCCAAATTATCTCCGTTTTTGTCAATTAAAACAACATCATTAACGGATAAGTACCCGAGCCTTGTTCCCGTTCCCGTTATCAAAATCTGACCGTTTCTCTGTCTAAGACTTATATTCCCCGAAGTTCCGCAGGTCAAATTTCTGTTATACAACCTTTTCCCGACTTCGATAATTTGTTTTACGCTCATAAATACCTGTTTAATTCTATAAATTAATAATTTTGTCAGGCAATACCTGACCTACTACTTGTCGTGTTTTACAACACGACCTACTTCTACAAATTTATTGTATCAGATTTTCAAATTTATTAAAATACCTTAAACAAAAAAGAGAACGATTTAAAAAACCGTCCTCTTTTATTCTATTGTAGGTCGGGTTTACTAACCCGACATTAAATTAGAAGTTCAAACCGCCTTCTCTTGCTGCATCAGCCAAAGCAGAAACTCTTCCGTGGTAAAGGAAACCACCTCTGTCGAAAACTACGTCTTTGATGTTTGCTTTTGCTGCTCTCTTAGCGATTAATTCGCCGACTAATTTAGCCGCTTCAATATTACCGCCGTGAGAAATTTTGCCTTTGAGTTCGGGATCAACAGAAGATGCACTTACCAAAGTTACTCTTTTAATATCATCAATGATTTGTGCATAAATATGTTTTGTACTTCTGTAAACTGCAAGTCTGGGGGACTCAGTTGTTCCCATTAATTTAACTCTCAGTCTTGAGTGTCTTTTTCTGGTTTGTTCTTTTCTGTTTACTGTCTTAATCATTTTTCTTTCCTTTCACCCAAACCTTCTTATCAACTAAATAAGGGTTTATGCGGGCAATTAATTATATCCTGTCTTGGATTATTGCTTCACGCCTTCAAGTCGTTCGCTTCGTTTTGCTATTCGCAAAAGCTGCGCTCACTATTTCGGCGCTACTTCGGCGTTCCCTCATTTCACTCGGTCAGCCTACGCAAAATCCGCTATTTCTTACCTGTCTTACCGACTTTTCTTCTGATGTGTTCACCTTCGTATTTAATACCTTTTCCTTTATATACTTCAGGTGGTCTCTTGCTTCTGATTAAAGCAGCGATGTCGCCGACCATTCTCTTGTCAGCTCCCGATACTCTAATCTTTGTGTTTTGGTCAACTTCAATCTTGATTCCCTGAGGAGGTTCAATATTGATAGGATGTGAATAACCCAAAACCAGGTTCAGTGTAGTACCCTGCATTTGTGCTCTGTAACCTACACCGACGATTTCAAGTTTCTTTTCAAATCCTGTTTTGACACCGTTGATTGCATTTGCTACCAAAGTTCTTGATAACCCGTGCAATGCTCTTGTCTCTCTTTGCTCGTTGTTTCTTGATACAACTACTGAGCCATTTTCCATTTTAACCGTTATTTCGGGACGAACAGTTACGCTTAAAGTTCCGAGAGGTCCTTTTGCGCTGACTGTCTGGCCGTCGATTTTTACCTCGACACCGTCCGGAATTGCTATTGGTAATCTGCCTATACGTGACATTTTATTTTCTCCAAATTTATTGTTTTTACTTACTTAATTAATGTTCTATATTTTATCTTTTTTTTAAAGTTACCATATATAACACAATATTTCGCCGCCAATATTTTCTTTTTTGGCTTTTCTGTCTGTTAAAAGACCTTTGCTTGTGCTGATGATAGCAACACCCATACCGTCAAGAACCTGAGGTATGTTCTTTGATTTTGTATATGTTCTCAAACCCGGTCTTGAAACTCTCTGAAGGTTTGTGATTACCGGTTTTTGATTTTCGTCATATTTTAATGCAATTTTTAAAGTCTTATATGCACTGCCTTCTTTTTGGCTTTCTGTATAATCAGAAATATAACCTTCCGATTTCAAAAGTTTTGCAAGTTCAACTTTAAGTTTTGAACTCGGCATCTCAACCTCCTGGTGAGAAACCATATTTGCATTTCTGATTCTTGTCAGCATATCTGCTATAGGATCTGTATTCATTTCTTTCTTTCCTTTTCTTCTTACTACTTACGGGAAGTTCTCTCGCAGTATAGTTTAAAGTTATGTTGTTCAGGAGTTGTCTTTTACTTGGGCTCCTCTTGTGTATCGGATTATTGTAAAATCCTTCTCTTGAAAAACCTTCTCGCTCAAGCCTGTCGTTCGCTCGGCATTCTGCCTTGTACTCACTTCGGCTTTCGCTCCCCGGAACTTCGTCCGTCCGGTTTTTCGCTACCAACTTGCTTTAACTACACCTGGCAAAAGACCTTCATGAGCCATTTTACGAAGGCAAATTCTGCAAATACCAAAGTCTCTGTGAAATCCGTGAGGACGGCCGCAGATTGAACATCTGTTGTGAAGCCTTACTTTCGGATATTTACCTTTTGCTGCCAACGCTTCTCTTTTAAGCTCTTTATCTATCATTGCTTTTTTAGCCACGAGTTTTACTCCTTATTATTTCTTGAAAGGCATACCGAGTTCGCTCAGTAATGCTCTTGCTTCTTCGTCTGTTTTTGCTGTTGTGATGATTGAAATGTTCAAACCGTGAACAGAATCAATTTCATCATATTTGATTTCAGGGAACAAAGATTGCTCTTTTAACCCTAATGTATAATTACCTCTGCCATCGAAACTCTTCGGGCTGATACCACGGAAGTCTCTGATTCTCGGAAGTACAACGCAGTTTAATTTCTGCAAGAAGTCATACATTCTATCGCCTCTGAGAGTTACCATTGCGCCAACCGGCATTCCTTCTCTGAGTTTGAAGGCAGCGATTGATTTCTTCGCCTTTGTTGCCAAAGCTTTTTGTCCTGCTATTCTTGTTAATTGTCCGACTATAGACTCTGCCAGCTTTGAGTTGTGACAAGCTTCACCAACACCCATATTCAAAACGATTTTTTCAAGTCTGGGAATTTGGTGAACGTTTGCATACTTGAATTTTTCCTGAAGTGCTTTTTTAGCATCTTCTTCATATCTTTTCTTTAAATTCTTTGTTACTGTCATTTTTCCGTTCCTTTGTAGAATGTATCTTCACGCTCCCGCGCAAGATACCCATACCTTACTTACTAATTTAACTTCTCGCCGCATTTCTTACAAATACGGACTTTTTTGTTGCCGTCAGCCTGCTTCTTAATTCTTGTTGCTTTTTCACAAGCTGAGCAATAAAGCATAACCTTTGATGAGTCAATCGGAGCTTCCATTTTAATGAGTCCGCCCTGCTGTCCCATATTACCCTTCTGAGCTCTTGTTACCATGTTTAAGCCTTCAACAATTACCTTGTTGTCTTTTGCTATAACTTCTTTAACAGAACCTGTTTTGCCTTTATCCTTACCGGATATAACAATTACTTTATCGCCTTCTTTGACGTGCAATTTATGTTCTTTTTCTTGTTTCTTGTTTGCCATTGTCATTCTCCTAAATTACCTCGGGAGCAAGAGAAATTATTTTCATAAAATTCTTCTCACGAAGTTCACGGGCAACAGGTCCGAATACACGAGTTCCTCTCGGGTTGCCGTCTTTGTTAATAATTACCGCTGCATTTTCATCAAATCTGATAACCGTTCCGTCTGCTCTCTTGATGTCAGCTTTTGTTCTGACAACAACAGCCTGGACTACTTCAGATTTTTTTACAGTCTGGTTTGGCACCGCATCTTTTACGGCTGCCACAATAACATCTCCCACATGTGCATATTTCTTGTTTGAACTTCCCATTACTCTGATACAAAGAAGTTCTTTAGCACCTGTGTTATCTGCTACTTGTAATCTCGTTTCCTGCTGTATCATTTTATTTCATCCTTTGTACTATTTTGCTTTTTCAACAACTTCAGCAACAACAAATCTCTTGCCGCCTGAAATTGGCTTAGATTCTACAATTCTTACTATATCGCCCTCTTTGCAAGTATTGTTTTCATCGTGGGCTTTATAGCTCTTTGTATGTTCTATAATCTTCTTATATTTTGGGTGCTGACGGTATTCTGCAACTTTGACAACTACTGTTTTGTCCATCTTATTGCTTGATACAACACCTTGTTTTTCCTTTTTAGGCATTTCCTTAACCTCTTAACTTACTTTGTTAACATTAATTTTTCTTCTATGACAGTTTTCATTCTTGCAATAGTCTTTTTGATTTTCTTCATATCAGATGTTGCTCTGCTAAAATCTGCCATATTGTCAAATTTGTGTGTCGATTTCTTGTATCTGATGTCAAATAATTGCTTCTTATAATCAATTACTGCAGCTTTTAATTCCTCAACACTCTTTTCACGAATTTCACTGAGTTTCATCTTATTCACCTGCTTCTTCCATTGTCTTTTCTATAATTTTAACCTTCATCGGCAATTTCTGAGCAGCAAGTTCAAGTGCGTGAATTGCTACGGCTCTTTCTGAATAATCAAGTTCAAAGAGAACTCTGCCGGGTTTTACTACCGCTACCCAGTATTCAGGGTTGCCTTTTCCCTTACCCATACGGGTTTCTGCCGGTTTTAAAGTAATCGGTTTATCCGGGAAAACTTTTATCCAAACGTTGCCGCCTCTTTTGATTTCACGTGTCATTGCACGTCTTGCGGCTTCTATTTGTCTGGAGGTTATCCAGGCAGGATCAAGTGATATAAGACCGTATCCGCCGAATTCGAGCTTCGTACCTCGGGTCTCGCAGCCCTTTCTTCTGCCTTTCATTTGTTTACGATATTTTGTTTTCTTGGGCATTAACATGATTGTTTTTCGCTCCTAATTATTGTTTTTCTTGACTACTCTTGTGCTTCAGCTTCAGGTGCGCTCTCTTTTGCAGCTGCAGGAGCGGAATTTCTTCTCTTTCTTCTGCCCTGGGGTGCTTCACCATTGTTCTGAGCCTTTTTAACTTTGATGTTATCATCAACTTTTTCACCGTGCATTAAGTTGCCTTTGAAAATCCAGACCTTAACACCGATTTTACCCATTATTGTATCAGCTTCGGTAAAGGCATAGTTGATGTTTGCTCTCAGTGTCTGAAGAGGAATTCTTCCCTCTTTTACCCATTCACTTCTCGCAATTTCGTTTCCGCCGAGACGGCCCGATACCATAACTTTGATACCCTGTGCGCCTGCCCTCATTGTTCTCTGAATTGCCTGTTTGATGGCTTTTCTGAAAGCTACACGTTTTTCGAGTTGAAGTGCAATACCTTCTGCAACTAACTGTGCATCAACGTCTGCTCTTGCAACTTCGACTACGTCTATTGATACTGTCTTATCTACAAGTTTTGATACCTGAGCCTTGAGTTCGTCAATTCCCTGACCGCCTCTTCCGACTACGATACCGGGCTTTGCAGTTACTACAGTAACATTAACGCTCTGTGCTTTTCTTGCAATCAATATCTTTGATATTCCTGCAGTATAAAGTTTCTTCTTTATAAATTTTCTGATTTTAGCATCTTCGGCTACAAATTCTGCATAATCTTTCTTTGCAAACCAAGTGCTGAACCAAGGTTGTATAATACCTACTCTAAATCCGGTTGGATGTGTTTTCTGTCCCAAAGTCGTGCCTCCTATTTCTTTGTAACCTTAATTGTTAAATGTGAGGTACGTTTTACTCTGGCATACATCCTGCCCTGAGCTCTCGGTTTACCTCTCTTCAGAGTTCTGCTTTCGTCTGCGTAGATTTCTGAAATCTTTAATTCGTTAGCAGTTGTACCCTGTGATTTTTCAGCAGCATTCGCTACTGCCTGAGTTAAATTCTTTTCGACCACACGTGCAGCAAAGTATGGCATGAACTTTAACATTCTTAAAGCCTCGTCTGCTGATTTACCCCTAACCAAAGCAATTACTCTGCGTAATTTTCTGGCGGGCATGTTTATATCTGTTTGTCTTGCCTTAGATTCCATGTCTATATCCTTTTCGCTGTTTTATCTTGCCCTGCGTGGCCCTTGAATGTCCTCGTAAGCGCAAATTCGCCTAATCTGTGTCCTACTGTCTGCTCCGATATATAAACTGTGATGTGTGTCTTACCGTTATATACCGCAATAGTATGACCTATCATATCGGGAGTTATCATAGAAGCCCTTGACCAAGTCTTTATTACTTTTTTATCCTGTGCTGCGTTCATCTTGTCAATTTTTGCTTTTAATGACGGATGTACATATGCACCTTTTTTAAGTGAACGTCCCATTAAAAATTCTCCTTATTAGCGTTTTCTTGATCTGACAATTAACTTATCAGAAGCCTTCTTGACTTTTCTGGTCTTTGCACCAAGTGCCGGTTTACCCCAAGGTGTCTTAGGATTGCCGCCGGGACCTGTCTTACCTTCACCACCACCGTGCGGGTGATCGCAAGGATTCATCGTTACACCTCTGACTGTCGGTCTGATACCTAAGTGGCGGGTACGACCTGCTTTGCCTGTCTTTAAATTCTTAAATTCGGCATTGCCCAATACGCCAACTGTTGCGTAACATTCTTTTCTGACCATTCTCATTTCGCCTGAGGGCATTTTTAATGTTACATAATTTCCCTCTTTAGCCATCAACTGAGCAGCGCCGCCTGCAGCTCTGACCAATCGACCGCCTCTGCCGGGGATTAATTCAATGTTGTGAACATTTGTACCTAACGGTAACATTTCAAGAGGAAGTGCGTTGCCGACCTGAATGTCTGCATTCTTTCCTGACATAATTTCGTCACCAACGTTCAATCCGTTAGGTGTCAAAATGTATCTCTTTTCTCCGTTAGTATAAACTACCAATGAAATTCTGACATTTCTGTTAGGATCGTATTCAATAGTCTTAACTGTTCCTTTTACATCATACATATTTCTGTCAAAATCAATGACTCTGTATGCCTGTTTATGTCCACCGCCTTTGTGACGGCAGGTTATTCTGCCTGTATTGTTTCTTCCGGCTGTTTTCTTCAATGACTTTAATAATGATTTTTCGGGTTTTTGAGTTGTAACTTCCGCATAATCACTCTTAATCATTCCTCTTTGTCCGGGAGATGTAGGATTAATTACTCTTGTTGCCATTTTCTACACTCCTCTCAATTCTTCAATAGGTTCGCCTTCAAGAACTACAACGGCTTTTTTGCCTGACTGAGTTCTTCCTGCGGATCTGCCCATTCTCTTTGCGTGTGAGGGCATATAAACGGTTTTTACACTCTTAACTTTTCTTCCCGGAAATGCAAGTTCAACAGCCTGTTTGATTTCGACTTTTGTTGCATCAGGGTTAACTTCAAATGTGTATTGGTTATTTTTGGTAGCAAGTGCAACCGTTTTTTCGGTAATCAAAGGACGTTTGATTACGTCATATAGTTTTTCCTTGTTTTCTCTTAAAGTACTCATTATTTCGATAACCTTTCAGTAATTTCCGCAACTGCGGCTTTTGTTACTATTACACTGTCAGCTTCCAATAAATCTTTCACATTTAAGTTTGTTGATAAAATAATCTTTAACTGTGGCAAATTTCTTGCTGCTAACTCTAACTGGCTCTTGCTCAGAGTATCAACATCTGTGATTAATAAGATTTTGCCGGATACTTTGAGTGCATTTAATGCCTGAACCATTAATTTAGTCTTGGGTTCGTTGATTTGTGAAAAATCTTCAACCAATACCATGTTTTCAAGTCTAGCTGAAAGTGCCGATCTCAAAGCAAGTCTTCTTGCTTTTTGAGGCATTGAGAAAGCATAATCTCTGGGTTTTGGCCCGAAAACTACGCCGCCGCCTGCAAACAATGGGCTTCTGATAGAACCGGCTCTGGCTCTGCCTGTTCCTTTTTGTTTCCAGGGCTTTCTTCCGCCGCCTGAAACCTCTGCTCTTGTTTTGGTACAAGCTGTTCCTTGTCTTGCAGAGTTTAATTGTCTTCTTAATGCTAAGTGCATTACGTGCAAATTCGGCTCTATTCCAAAGACTTTATCATCTAAAGCAATTTGACCGACTTGCTTTCCGCTTGTATTTAATATTGAAACTTCTTTTGTCATTTTTCTTTTTCCTTATTAATTGAGTCTTCGGAATTAATTCCATTTAACTCTTGTCGGTACTACGGTAACTAATTTACCCTCGGGGCCCGGGACTGAACCTTTAATCAATAAAAGGTTGTTCTCTTTATCTACTCTTACGACTGTTAATTTGGTAATCGTAACTCTTTCGTTGCCCATATTTCCGGCCATTCTCTTACCTTTGATAACACGTCCCGGAGTAGTACCTGCGCCGATTGAACCCGGTTCTCTGTGGTTCTTTGAACCGTGAGCCATAGGTCCTCTGCCAAAGTTCCATCTCTTGACTGTACCCTGGAAGCCTTTACCGATTGACTTTCCTGTTACATCTACTTTTTCTACACCATCAAGTACCGATAAGTCGATTTGTTGTCCGACCTTGTACTCGCTGACGTTTTCCATTCTGAATTCTTGTGTGTGACGGAAATTTTCAAGACTGTTTTTTGCAAAGTGTCCAATCTCAGCTTTAGTCAAATGCTTTTCGGAAGTCGGTTCGCAGCCGACCTGAAGCGCATTGTATCCGTCAGTATCCACAGTCTTAACCTGTGTTACTGTCAGGGGATTAACTTTTATTACTGTTACGGGGATTGCAAGACCTTTGTCATCAAAGACTTGAGTCATTCCGAGTTTTGTTCCTATTACACCCAGTGTCATATTTTACCTTTCTTTTGTAAGCGCTACATTCTTCTACTTTGCCCTGTAGATTACATTCAATTTTTATAGGGGAGGCACACCCTTTTATTAAATTGTCTGTTTTTTGTTATTTCGCCTGAATATCAACTCCGGCAGGCAAATCCATTCTTTTGATTTCTTCCATTGTTTGGTTTGTTGGTTCATAAATATCGATGATTCTCTTGTGCGTTCTCATCTCAAAATGCTCTCTTGACTTTTTGTCAACGTGAGGTGAACGAAGTACACAATACAGTCTTCTTCTTGTCGGAAGCGGAATCGGACCGGCAACTTTTGCGTCGGTTCTTTTTGCCATCTCAACAATCTTTGCAGCTGATGCATCGATTAATTTATGGTCATAAGCCTTTAATAAGACTCTGATTCTTGTTCTTTGACTTGTACTCATTATTTGGTTACTTCCTTTTTTCTTACCACGCCGAAAATTTTGATTATAAGTTCTCGGCATTTTCCAATTTATATTAAACATATTCGCTCGTCAACAAGTAATTTTTTATTTTTGAACTTTATCTTAACATTTCTTCATTGTTTTTGTTAATTTTATTGACAGACGGCAAAATAATGTTCAAAAAAATGACATCGGGGGAAAATTCCCAATATCATTTTAATTTTATTATTTTAGCGCATTTTCAGTTTTGAAATTCTGCTTATCGTTGTGCGCTCTGAATGATAGTGCTGATTAACGGGATATTTTCTTGTTGTTTTGTCTATTGCGCCCATAATTTTGTCCGTAAAAGAAGCATCTTCTTTTCTTACGACAAAATCCACCTTGTAAATCAAATCACCTTTTGAATGATACGACATATAGGAGGGAATTTTATTTTCTCTTTTTGCGGAAATTTCGCCAATGACATCGTTATCCTGAAGTGTTTTTTGGATAGTCGGGTTTTCTGCTATCGCTTTTTTCATTCCGTCAGTCCAGAGTTCGGGCTTTTTCAGATAAAGATTTCCCGTAAAACTTATATTATTTATTCTCATAATCTCTCCATTCCTTTTTTGTGTTATGAAGAGATTAAAAATCAAAAAAATATTTTTTGCGCGGGAAATTAATATTTAGAAATTTGTCGGGCTAAAGCCCGACCTATTCATTATAATAAATTATCGTACTAATTTGCCAGTTCTTAAAACAGTACAAGCACAACCATCGCCCGCACAATTTGCCTCGTCATCACAACCTCTAGGATACAATCCTTTCTCTTTTAATACAAAAGAGAAGATATCACGACCTATTTTGTTTGGCTTTTTTGCTCCGTTTACATCAACCCATATGTGTGCACAAACATCATTTAATGTTGTATCTGATAAAATACATTGATTATTTGCCCCACTAAATTTAATATTAACACCATCTGAAAGTACAAGTCCCGGATGATTATATGATGGCCACAGTTGGGAAAAACATTCAGAGTCCTCACATTCTCTTGCATTATTTAAATGTTTTTTATAATTCAAAAATATATTCATTTGTGAACTTGCCCAATCGCTACCCTTTGGTAATCCCTCTTCGGCAATAATTAAATTTGTTGCTTGAGCCATTGTAGAATACGTTTTTTTTAATTTTGAAACAATTTCTTGATCATTTGTTTTGTTAATTAAACTCGGCACTGTTATCGCCGCGATAACACCAATGATAACAAGAGTTATCAAAACCTCAGCTAACGTAAAACCCAACACATTCCCTCTCCCGGGAAGAGGATTGTATTTACTTATTTTGTCGTGTTTTACAACACGACCTACCTCTAAATCATTGCTGTTGTGGGGAGGGGTAAGAAGTGATTTATTTTTCATTGATATATCTCTCTTTCTCTAAAAATCAATTAATTTAATAATACCACATTTTCAGAAAATTTAACAACATATCAAAATTGAAAAATTTATCTTTAACCCTTTGTCGTGTTTTACAATACGACCTACCTCTGACTTAGCAACATAAATTTTTTAGAAATATTACAAATATTATTCATAAAATAATAAAATTTATCATATTTTGATAATATTTGCACGATAAAAGTTTCAACTCATAATATAAAAATATGATAAAGAATAATCTCAGTAAAATACTCGGTGAGAGAAAAATGAAGGTGTCGGAGCTTGCCCGTCTGATAGACTGCGACTATTGTGCGGTCAACAGGTTCTATAACGGCAAAACACCCTTCATTAACATTGAGCTGCTCAATAAAATCTGCGAAGAATTAAATGTCAAAGTCAATGATATTCTCGAATACACCCCTACCCGCCCGTTATAAAATATTTATAGTATAATATATTTATGAAATTTAAAGATCTCATAACAGAAATAGATAACAGGCTGTTTTTCTTTTTCAACCAATTCAAAAAGGAAGAGAAAAAGGTATACACAAGCTGTCCGTGGATAGAATCGGGTGTTTGTTTTGACAACGGTGTTTATGGTTCAAACATTAAACTTTGCTGTTATATGAGTGCCCCGGGTGGCGGAAACTCAATGATTTTCACTGACTACTGGGGTGAAAAAATCAACTGGCGGAAATTTTTCAAAATCAAAAACGACTACAGAGCCATCCAAAAAAACGGCGGAACGATTAAAGAATGCGAAGGCTGTATCTTTTTTGAGACAAGAGAATGGAATAATAAAGACTACATCGACAGTATAATCGTTGACCATTTCACAAGATGCAACTGTAATTGTATTTACTGTTATACAGAAGAGGACAAACAGGGCTATAACAACCTCAAAACCTACAACCTTCTTCCCGTAATAAAGGATATGTTTAAATATAATATTCTGAAACCAGGCGGTGCAATAGGGTTTGGAGGCGGTGAGCCCACTATTCTTGAAGAATTTGAAGAGTTAACAGAACTTCTGTTAAAAAACAAGTTTACCAACATAAGAATTAACTCATCGGGAATAAAATTTTCCCCGATAATTGCAAAAGGAATAGCTTCCAGGCAAATAACGGTCGTTGTTTCTATGGACAGTGCAACAAGAGAAACCTATAAAAAAATAAAACAAATTGATGCCTTTGATAAGGTTTGCGAGAATTTAATCAAATATTCTCAGGCGCAAACCCAGACAGGGTTTGTAGTCAACAAATATATTATTATCCCCGAGATAAACGACACCAAAGAAGAAATAATGAAATGGGTAGATTTCAACAAAGAAAACAAAATAGAATCGCTCGTTATAGATGTTGAAAACAGCCGATTTGAAAGGTTCAGAGAAGAAAAAAATTCTTCGGTGCTCGAGCTTTGTGAGTTTGCCCAAAATTATGCAAAAGAAAAAGGAATAATAAGATTTGAAGCCGCCGACAGGCTCAGACACCTTATCAAATCACTGAAGGGAAACAATTAATTTTTAGTCTGCGTAGTAATGCCGACCTGCTCAGCCCCTTAACCCTGCTCTTTTATTTTTAATAAAGACCATATAAGTTCATTCATCGGTGTTTCGATGTTGTATTTTTTCCCTTTTCTGATAATTGCGCCCTGGATATAGTCTATTTCTAAGGGTTTATGCTTTTTGACATCCTGAAGAGTTGAAGAAGGATAGTTAAAAAAGACATTTCCCTCCTCCGTCATTTCCGTTATTTTCTGAAGATGTTTTTCTTCTATGTTTACTCCGTCAGCATTTGCAACCCTTTGACCTTCCTTCAGCATTTCATAGAAGGCGGTTTTGCCTGCTACCGAAAAAGGGATTTTTTTAAAGTCATCGCCCAAAATTGCGCTAAAGCCGTTATAAACGGAGTTTACGAGAAGTTTTAACCATAAGATTTTCCTGTAGTCGTTTGTGATTTTTGTCGGAATATCGGCTGACATCAGAAGATTTTGAAGTTCTCTTAGCCTGTCTGTTGTTTGGTTGTCGAGTTCCCCGATAACGATTTCGCCACTGCCCCCATGTTCTATCATGCCTGCGGAATACGATGCAACCGAAATATATATCTGGGCAGGGATAACTCGCTCCGCCCCCAGAATTTCAGAGAGAATTTCCTCATTTTCAATTCCGTTCTGAAGAGAAACAATAATTGCACCTTGTTTCATATAAGGTTTGATACCTTCCCCGACTTCTTTCGTATTCTGCGATTTTGTGCATAAAAAAATAACATCGCAGTCTTTGATGAAAGAATAGTCAGAGGTAACCTTCACCTCTTTAAATTCCATATCCCCTGAGGGGCTTGATATCTTTAGCCCGTTCTTTGAGATTATTTCAGCCGATTTTTTGGTCGCAACGAAAACGACATCAAACCCTGCTTTGAGGAGTTTCGCGCCAAAATATCCCCCAACACCGCCTGTTCCGATTACAGCGAGCTTCTTCATCCAAGAGCCTCCTCTTTGTTAGCCTCAAAACAGGAATAATATGATTTCCAGATTTTTAAAATCTCATCTTCAGGAAGTTCATAAGAAATCGGTTTTTGAATATGGAGTTCAATGTGTTTTTGGAATAATCTTTTTGCATATCCGTCAAACCCTTTTATGACAACGGGAACAATATCCATTTTTGCGCTTTTTGCTACTGTTATAAAGCCTTTTTGAACCTCTTTGACCGAATTATCGGGAGTAATTTTGCCCTGAGGAAAAATCCCTAAAGACCATTTTGTTTTATTTACAATGTCTTTTATCGTCTTAAAGGTTGCAATTTCGGGTTTATCTCTGTCAACGGCAAAAGAGCCCAGGCTGATAACAAGAAATCTGGTTAAAAGGTTTTTAGAAGTATAAAGTTCTTTTTTTGCCATATAGGCAACGGGCTTGTTTGCAACAATAGAAATGAGGGGAGGATCGATATAGGAGGTGTGGTTTGAGGTGTATAAATACCTTTTTTTCTTATCGATATTCTCTCTTCCAAAGACTTTAACGTTATAAAAAAAGAACCCCGCAGGATAAACAACAAAGTACAAAAACCAGGTTATATAAAGCGTTCTTATAAACCCATAGTCCTCTTTGTACCTGCGGTTATAGTTTCTCGGCTCTTTTTTAAAATTAAACATCATTAAAACTCAACTTAATTTCTTTATATTTCTTATTATAAACAAAAGATTTTTTCAACCTTAAAAATTTGTTCGTGGTAAGATAGGTTTGTTAAACCTTTTGAGCGGAAACATTATATGTTCAAAAAACGAAGTGAAATAAAAGAGAATACGAATTTTTTACCCAAAAAAATCGGAATACCGAGGTCTTTTTCGTACTATAATAACTTTCCTTTTTATTATGGTTTCTTTAAAGCGCTCGGGTTTGAAGTCGTTATTTCGGACAAAACAACAAATAAAATCATCAACGACGGCTCCTCCGTTCTTGTTTCGGACAGTTGTTTTCCTCTGAAGGTCTATGTCGGACACCTTTTAAATCTGCTTGAAAAAGGGGTGGAAACAATTTTTGTACCCTCGCTTCAGTCAGTTGACTATAAAATCAACAATTGCAGTAAGATAAGAGGACTCCCCGAAATCATCAGAAATGTTATCGATATTCCTTTTAATATGATAGAGCCGACTTTGGATAAAACTGAAGGTATTGGTTTTTACGACTTCTGGACTTCAGCGCTTGAACCCTTTGGGATAACAGATAAAGAAACTATCAGGAAGGCAACGAAATCGGGTTGGGAAATGTACGATAACTTCCTTGAGATGACGCACTCAGGGATAGATTATAAACTCGCACTTTCAACGGCACTTGAAGGAAGAAAAATCACAAACGCCCAGAAAAATGACGGTTACTGGCTCTCTGTTGCAATTATGGGACACGGATACAACCTTTTTGATGAGAGAATTTCTTTAAACCTCTTGGAAAAACTCGACAAGATGAAGGTTAAAGTTTATACCTCGCTTCAGGTCAGCGCAAGTGAAGCTAAACAAGCCATTGAAAGCCTCGGAGAAATTCAGTATTGGGCGAATGAGTTTGAACTGACGGGAACTGCGGCACATTATATGAAGCCTGAACACAGAGTTGACGGGATAATCGCACTTTCCGCCTTTGGTTGCGGCCCTGATTCACTGATGGTGGATGAGATTTCATACCACGCAAAGAGAATACAAATGCCGCTTTTACATTTAACCATTGACGAACACACAGGCGAAGCAGGGTTTATGACAAGATTAGATGCGTTTGTTGATATGTTGTGGAGAAAAAAGAGGATGAATATTGTCAAAAATATCCACGACCTCGATGCCGTTACATCTCAAAACATTAAAACAAAAGAACCCAAACAAACCAAATTTTCTCAGGGGATAACGAAATTCTAGATTATCATTATTATTCCCTCCCCGAGGGGGAGGGCTAGGGAGAGGGTTGTCCCCGTTAGGGCTAATAATTCATCGCACCTTCACGAAGAACTTTGCAGGCACAACCTTCTCCACCATAATCTTTAGAACAAATTGCCCATGTTGCACCACCATTACAACCTAATGGTTTCAATCCATTTTCTTTTATTACAAATTCAAAGACATCGCGACCTATTCTATTAGGTTTTTTAGCACCATTTAAGTCAACCATTATCAAAGCACAATCATCGTGTCCATTATCCCAATTATAGTTACAAGCTTCATACACGGAATCATATACTGAAACTGCAACCCCATCAGATAATACAAATTTCCCGTATGTGCCATATGTATTTATATCAGTATAAGGTGCACCCGAAAGTGTAGTATATACATTACCGGATGCCCAGCAACCTGCATCTGTTTTACACTCTCTTGCATTATTTAAATGCTTTAAATAGAGATTATAAATATTACTTCGAGTGGTTGCCCAACCACCTTTATCAGCCCTTGGAGTTCCCTCTTCGGCAATAATTAAATTTGTTGCCTGTGCAAGTGTAGAATATGTTTTCTTTAATCTTGCGACCATTTCCTGATTATTTGTTTTATTAATCAAAGACGGAACGGTCAAAGCCGCAATTACGCCAATAATGACCAAAGTTATCAAAACTTCGGCAAGGGTAAAACCTTGTTTATAGGGGGGGGTAGGAACGAATTTATTTTTGAAAATTTGCATAATTAAATCTCTCTTTCTCTAAAATAATCTTATGTTTATAATACCACATTTTATAAAATTATAACAACTAAATAACATTTCCCTTACGGGAACAACCCTCACCCCTGCCCTTACCTCTCACAAAACGATTATCAATCGTTTTGTTCGGCAGAGTCTCAGAGAGGGAGATTACCTCCTCTTTTTTACTCACATCACCGATTTGATTTTTATATAATTATTATTAAATAGTAATTATGAAACTAATCATCAAAAGACTATTGTTAATTTTTATTATTTTATTGTGTTCATTTTCTGAAGCTCAAACACTTGAAGGCGGTGTTGTTTTAAGTGACAGAGTTCCCAAAGAACTGTTCGGTGTCTGGAAAATCAACGCTGTATGTACCCAAAGCACTAACAGGGACTACTTCGATTCGACAAGTGTCGATATTTGGATTTTTTCCAAAATTGAGGATAGAATATTATTAACTAATCCGATGTCGGGTGCAACGGCTTCTATCGGGGTTAATGAGGTAAACGGGAACAGGGTTAAGTTTGAAAAAAGAACAGACCTCCCCGATGAACTCTCAATAGAAACACCGATTTTAACCATAGACCAGGACACTTTTGAGGGAGTTGACAGGATTTATATCAAAACCACAAAGCATGGCGCACTTGTCAAAGAGGATTTTATCGAATACAAAGTAAAAGGAACAAAAATGTCGGGAACTTCGCTCTCCGAAATTTTCGGCAGATACTAAAGAGGTAGATTAACATGGTTGATAAAGAAGAGTTAGTGTTTGATGTCGCAATATTAGGCGGCGGTCCTGCAGGGCTTAGTGCGGCTATTTATACGGCAAGAGGAGCTGTCAAAACAGCCGTTATTGATATAACAATGTTCGGAGGTCAGCCTTCAAACTACCTCGAACTTGAAAATTACCCGGGGTTCTCTTTAATCGGCGGGTACGATTTAATGGAAAAATTTGAAGAACACGTTGATAAATTCGGGGCGGAAAAATTTCCGATGTCTGAAATCGTAAAAGTGGATTTAGTTTCAGAGCCCAAAATAATCGAAACAACGGACAAAATTTTTAAGGCAGATGCCGTTATAATCGCAACAGGGGCGCAGGCAAGAAAGCTCGGAATAGAAGGCGAGGACAGGCTCAAAGGCTATGGAGTAAGTTATTGCGCCGTATGTGACGGGGCTTTTTACAGAGGAAAAACCGTTGCGGTAGTCGGGGGCGGAAACGCAGCAGTCGAAGAAGCCGGGTATTTAACCAAATTCGCGGATAAAGTCTATGTTATTCACAGAAGAGATTCTTTAAGAGCAGACAAAATCGTTCAGGAACGTGCCTTCCAAAACCCAAAGCTCGAATTTATCTGGGACAGTGTGCCAGAAAGAATTGACGGCGCTGAACATGTTGAAACACTAACAATTTCAAACGTCAAAACAGGTGAAAAGACAGTATTAAAGGTTGACGGTGTGTTTCCTTACATAGGTTTTTCACCAAACGCAGATTTATTCACCGGTCAAATCAGACAAAATGCCCAGGGGTTTATCGAAACTGACGTCAATATGGAAACCTCGGTTAAAGGTGTTTATGCAGTCGGCGACATAAGAAATACCCCTTTAAGACAGGTTATTACGGCAGCTTCAGACGGCGCAATCGGTGGAAACAGTGCTGTCAGATACCTTGAAACCCTGAAACCGATAACCGTCAAAAGATAGCAAATGTCGGCTTAGTAAAGCCAACCTAAACATTCTTCTGCAAATGTTTTATGTATAATTCCTGAATCAAAACCGCAACGATTGCGGCAACTGCGGGTGCAAAGATAACACCGACCACACCTGCATATTTTGCCATTATGAATAAGAACAGATAAATCATCAGAGGGTGCAAATCAAGGAATTTACCGAAAATATAAGGTCTTACAAGCTGGTTTTCAACCACCTGAGCGACAGCAAAGGATATAATAACCGCAATAATAGCGCCAATGCCAAGCTGATAAGTCGTAATCAGCCCGATAACAAGCGCAATACCGGGACCTACAACAGGGATAATATCCAAAATACCCGTTAATAACCCGAGCAGAAAGGCATATTCAATACCCGCAATCAAAAGCCCTATTGTCATAACAACACCGACAGATGCCATTGTTACTATCTGAGCCGCCATATATCCGCCGATTTTTTTGGTTATTATATCGTGAATATCACCTGACCTTTTTCTCATCTGAACAGGGAACATGCTGATAAATGTATCTCTCAGAAGGTCTTTATCCGCCATAAAATAGTACATAATCATAATTCCGATGATGATATAAACAAGCGCCGTTCCTACGTATGTGCCGATATTTGCCACGTGAGAGATTATATCGGACGAAGAATTTGCCACATAGCCCATTAAAGTATCAATATCAACATGGTTCAACCCGATTTTATCGAGCATGGGCTGGGCATCAAGAAAATCGTCGAGTTTATCAATATATTCGGGGAAAGAAACCGCAAAAGTTTTAATTTCGTTTGCCGAGAGAATTATTGTCGGAATAAGAAACAAACCCAGAAATATAAGCATGCCAACAATAACTATCGCAGCTGCCGTTCCTCTGCTGAACTTCGCCGATAACTTATCCACAAATGGATTCAGAGAGCATGCCAGAACAAACGAGGCAAAAAAGAGTATCATTATATCCGTATTTCTCAGGATAAACACCACCGCCAAAATCAAAAGGGTAAAAAATACCACATTCTTTGCCGTCATATATTTCGGAAACAAATTTTCAAACATTTTCATAAAAATACCCGCTCTCTTGTACAAATATAAGAATACAGGCAAGGCTTTTCCAATTCAATATTTTTGTATATATATTTAATAATAATTATTAATTACTTTAAAACTTCAATGGTGGCATCATAGAGACTTTTATTCAGGCTGTTATAAAATGCGGACTGAAAATCTGGAAGAAGTCCTGTTCTTCTTGCTTCTATATCAGCTGTTTTTGCCTCTGATTCCATCTCAAACTGTCTTAAAATTGACTGTTCCAAAGTAGGCTTTGCCCTGAAGAAGAAATATAAATATTCTCCCTTAAATTGCTTGGGAACTTTAAAAATATCCATGGTGTTTTCAAAATGAACATTCAAAAGATTATCCACATCTTCTTTTAAGGCTTCTTTAGAGGGCATAAACGGCATCAAATCATTTTTTGTAAAGGGTGTTAAGTTTTTCTGCTTCTTTTCAAAAATTTTCAAAAACTCAGGGTTTTTATAAACGGTATTCTGAAGCGATTTTTCAACATCTCTCATGGTATTTCCCGAGATAAACCCTAAAAATCTGGCTTCTTCAAGGTTGCTTGTATATTTGGTAAGACCGAGATAATCGCCATCTTCGTGTCTCTGAAGGATATGGGTAAACTCGTGGATACAGTCGGCGATTATGCCTGTTGCTTCACGTTTATTTGAAAAATCGGGTTTTAAATATATTGTCGCACCTGACATTTTCATATCTTTTTCATATTTTGGCTGCATATATGCCTGACAATTCTTTGCGTTTATAAGACGGGGAAGCTCTGACATAGGTTTAACTTCAATCGGAACAGGGCTTTTAGAGTTTAAGACCTCCTGAATTGTCTCAAAAGAGAGGTTGTCAGCGCGGTATAACTTATTCAGTTTTGACTGAACACTGAGAGCTGTCTGAACACGAGGAGAAAAGCTCGGAGCCTGCTGATGTTTTCCTGAAAAAGACACCGTGTCTTTTTCAAGATTATATTTATTGTAAATATTATGATAATTAATATTATTATTGTTTTGAATTTGTATTTTGTGAGAAAACCCTGATATTGCGCTAATCATTTCCGTCTCCGTCTTTCTGAATAGAGAAAACAACTAAATAAAAAATTTGCTAACATTTTTTATTCGCCCCCTCTCCCCTACCCCTCTCCCTCAAGGGGCGAGGGGAATTATCCAAAATTTCGCTTTTCCAAAAGAAGAAGGGGAAATATTAATTTTTTGTTTATATTTTAAGAATTTTCAAAAAACGGTGTTATAAAGATAATAAGTGAAAAAGTAAAAAAGAAAGTGAGAATAAATATGGCTAAAACAATCGGTATTGACCTTGGAACAACAAACTCAGTTGTTGCGGTTATGGAAGGCGGTAAACCAACAGTTATCGCTAATGCAGAGGGTTCAAGAACAACCCCTTCAATAGTTGGTTTTTCAAAAACAGGTGAAAAACTTGTCGGACAGTTAGCAAAAAGACAGGCTATCTTAAACCCCGACAAAACGGTTCTTTCAATAAAAAGACACATGGGCGAAAACTACAAAAAGAATATAGACGGAAAAGACTATACTCCGCAGGAAATCTCAGCTATGATTTTGAGAAAACTTGCTGATGATGCTTCAAACTACCTTGGTGAAAAAGTTACCTCCGCAGTTATCACAGTTCCTGCATACTTCAACGATGCCCAAAGACAGGCAACAAAAGATGCGGGCAAAATCGCAGGACTTGACGTTCTTCGTATCGTCAACGAACCTACGGCAGCCGCTCTTGCTTACGGCTTAGAAAAAGAAAAGAGCGAAAAAGTTTTGGTATTTGACTTAGGCGGTGGTACATTTGATGTTTCGGTTCTTGAAATCGGTGACGGAGTTCACGAAGTTCTTTCAACCTCAGGTGATACACACTTAGGCGGTGATGACTTCGACCAAAAGATTATGGACTGGCTCGCTGACGAGTTCAAGAAACAGGAAGGTATCGATTTAAGAGGCGACAAACAGGCTATGCAGAGATTAAAGGAAGCCGCAGAAAAAGCAAAATGCGAACTTTCAAGTGTTGTTGAAACAAACATCAACCTTCCGTTCATTACTGCTGATGCTAACGGACCTAAGCACTTAGACATTCAGTTAACAAGAGCAAAATTTGAAGAATTATCTTACGATTTGCTCGAAAGATGCAAAAAACCTGTTGCAGATGCACTTCAGCAAGCAGGTTTATCAAAAGGTGATTTGAACGAAGTTGTTCTCGTAGGCGGTTCAACAAGAATCCCTGCGGTTCAGGCTTTGGTAAAAGAATACACAGGAAAAGAACCTAACCAGTCAGTAAACCCCGATGAAGTTGTTGCAGTCGGTGCAGCAGTTCAGGCAGGTGTTTTGGCAGGTGAAGTAAAAGACATCGTTCTTCTCGATGTTACACCTCTGACTTTGGGTATTGAAACACTTGGCGGAGTTATGACACCGCTCGTTCCGAGAAACACAACAATCCCTGTTTCAAAATCACAGGTATTCTCAACCGCAGAAAACAACCAGACTGCAGTTGATGTTCACGTACTTCAGGGTGAAAGACCGATGGCAAAAGATAACAAGTCACTCGGCATGTTCAGACTTGACGGTATTCCTGCTGCTATGAGAGGTATGCCGCAAATCGAAGTAACCTTTGATATTGATGCTAACGGTATTGTTAACGTTTCTGCTAAAGATAAGGCAACCAACAAGGAACAAAAAATTACTATTACAAACTCTTCAAACCTCTCTGAAAGTGATATTGACAGAATGGTTAAAGAGGCTGAAGCCAATGCTGAAGAAGATAAGAAACATAAGGAAGAAGCAGAAATCAAGAATAATGCTAATTCAATGTTAAGCTCGGCTGAAAGAATAGTAAAAGACTTTGAAGGCAAAATTGCAGAAGATCAAAAGAAGAAACTCGATGAACAAAAAGTTCTTCTTGAAAATGCTCTTAAAGAAAACAAGAGCGCAGAAGAAATTAAGAAGCTCTCTGAAGACCTTCAGCAGACAATGTTTGCTATCTCTCAGGCAGCATACAGTCAGGTTCAGAACGAACAGCCTCAGGCTGCAAACAGCGAACAGGCGGAACAATCATCAACAGAAAACAAAGATGACGATGTCATCGATGCTGAATATACGAAAGAATAAACAAATATTCTCTTTTTCAGACACAAACGGGGCGGACAAAATCCACCCCGTTTTTTATTGTTTTCTTCACAGACTTTATTTTTTTTCAAAAATGTTATAAAATAATAATGAGGTAACTAATGAGCGAAGATTGTATTTTTTGTAAAATAGCCAAAAAAGAAATACCGACAGAGTTTGTCTATGAAGATGAAAATGTCGTCTCCTTCAGAGACCTTAATCCTCAGGCGCCTGTTCACGTTCTTGTTATTCCGAAAGAGCACTATTCTTCCATCAGAGAAGTTACCGACAAAGAAGTATTTGCACATTTGATGTACGGAGTACAAAAAACCGCGGAAAAGCTCAACCTGAAAGAGTTTAGAACGGTTATCAACACAGGTGCGGCAGCAGGACAGACCGTTTTTCACATACACGTTCATGTCCTCGCAGGCAGAGATTTACTGTGGCCTCCGGGATAGGTTGTTTTATGGAAGATAATAATAACAAAGAAGAAAACAATAGCAGAAATTTTTCAAGATGGTATGATAAAGATTCCCGTCTGAGCGAATTTTTAGGCTCTTTGCAGGAGCTCGATGAGTATTCGCTCTATCTTGTTGCGAAGGAATTTTTGCAGATTATCGTCAGCAAACACGTTGGCGAAAATGACAGCTCTATTAATTCTATGAACGCAAAAGCAGTCGCAAAATACAACCGCTGGTATGACTGGAACTACGATTTGCACACCTGCGTGGAATACCTAAAGGAACTGGACCAGGATGCAAGACACGACTTAATTCAGGCATTCAAGGAAGTTTGTATTCAGCATTTGACAAACTATTACCAGGAATCAGAAATAAAACTTCAGGAAGATGACGAGAACGAATAGAAATATTCTTGTTACCGGTGCAACTCAGGGGATTGGTTATTCGATTGCCAAAATTTTGGCTGAAAAAAATAATGTGTTTATTTGCGGGCGCAACGAACTTAAATTAAGGGAAAATGCCGCAAAGCTGGGATGCAAAGGCTTCTTTGCGGGCGATTTAACCCAAAATGGCACTGTTGATTTGCTTTACAGAGAAGTTATCGACACTCTGGGCGGTATTGATGTATTAATTAATAACGCAGGTCAGTATGTTTACAGCAGAATTGAAGCAACAAAAGATGACGACCTCAAACGGCTTGTAAATCTTAATTCTGTCGTACCTTTTAAACTGATAAGAGCATTTGTTCCGGGGATGAAAGAGAAAAAATTCGGACGAATTATAAATATAGGCTCTATTTCAGGAGTTGTCGGGGAAGGAAACGCGTCTTTATATTCCATGACAAAAGCCTCGCTTATGGGGCTGACAAAAGCACTGGCGCTTGAGCTGGCGGAGTTTAATATAACGGTTAATACAATAAATCCGGGATGGGTTGATACAAATTTAATTGATAATGATAATTTGAAATCAGAATTCAGCGAGCAGGAAATTTTGGATATGATACCTCAGAGAAGGTTTGTCCACCCTGATGAAATCGGAAAGATGTGCGAATATTTGGTTTCAGACAGCGCAAAAGGTATAACGGGACAAGGACTCAACATCTGCGCAGGGCTGACACTTGGGTAGAATTATTCAACATTCAAATCTTTAATATTTAAAATATTCTCTTCACTACCCCAATTTATGTCATACAAATTATTTTTTACAAATTTATGAAAAGAGGAATATTCCCAATCTTTAACACTTTTAACATACCCGTGTTTAACAGGATTAAAGTGAACATAATCAATATTTCTGTTTAATTCATCTTCATTCAAGATAGTATGTTCATAAAATCTTCTTTGAAAAATACCTTTTTCTCTTTTATTTTTGTATCCCAAAGCAAGTTCGGTGTAGGTTGGGCATACCTGCCCAACATTTCTTGAAAAATAATATTTAACAGAAGAAATAATTTTTGGATATTCATTAATATTTTCAGGATTTAAAATTAAATGAATATGATCAGGCAAAACACAAATGGCAATTATTTCAAATTTATAATTTGACATTGTGTTTTTAAACGCAGTTCTTAAAATCTCGATATTATCAATAAAAACAGGAATACGATTATAACTTGCGATAACAATATGAACAAAACTATTTTGGATATAGGCTCTTCTATAATTCATGAACCAATTATACCATATTCTGATGATTGTTGGGCAGGTATGCCCAACCTACTACTGTGACTGTAAAGTTTTGCGTGAAGGTGCGATAAATTATTAATTATCAATTCCACTTGAACAAATCCCGTTTTTCCTGTAAAATATACTGTAATTTGTGTAAATCGCAGGGTGCAATTTTTTGCACCAAATAAAAATGCAGGTCGGGTTTCAGCCCGACAAGAAAAATCGGGGTTTATTTATGGAGTTAACAGTTAAGTATATTAAGGATAAGACAAAGAATTTTAAGCCTGAACTCGCTATTGTACTTGGTTCGGGGCTGGGTGATTTTGCAGATGAGTTTGATTCCGTTGCGCTTCCCTATTCTGAAATTCCCGGATTTCACAAATCAGAGGTTCAGGGACACAAAGGCAGGCTCATTTTTGCTGAAATCTCAGGCAAAAAAGTTGTCATTATGCAGGGAAGATACCATTTTTACGAAGGTTATTCCATGCAAACCGCCACTTACCCCATAAAAGTTATGAAAAAACTGGGGGTAAAAACCCTTATCCTCACAAACGCAGCAGGTTCTATACGTTCTGACTTCACCCCCGGCGATTTAATGTTTATAACCGACCACATCAACAACATGGGTTCAAACCCTCTTATCGGTGCAAACGATGAAACCTTAGGAACTCGTTTTCCCGATATGAGCGAGGTTTACAAAAAAGATTTAATAGAAAAAGCAGAAAAAGCGGCAAAAGAACTCAACATAAACTACCAAAAGGGTATCTATGTTGCGACAACAGGCCCGAGTTATGAAACCCCCGCCGAAATTCAGGCATATAAAACCTGGGGCGCTTCCGCAGTCGGTATGTCAACGGTACCCGAAGCAATAGTTGCAAACTATTGCGGAATAAAGGTCATGGGAATAAGCTGTCTCACAAACTACGCGGCAGGAGTGAGCAACAGCCCGCTTAATCATCAGGAGGTCATTGACACCGCCGCAAGAGTTAAAAATAACTTCAAAAAACTGCTTTTAAAACTCATTGAAGTTATTTAATCTTCAATTATAATATTTATATAGATTAAACAGGGAAGACGAATATGAAATTCATGAAATTTATGCTCAAATTGATGATAGTACTTGTAATTCTGGCAGGCATTTTTGTTGTGTCGGAGTCATATATGCTCAAATTCCAGTATAAAGAAGTCAAAGCGAGCCATATTCTGTTAAATACGAAAGATGAAGCCCTGGTTATAAAAGAACGGCTGAAAAACGGTGAACCGTTTGAAGAGCTTGCAAAAGAACTCTCTTTATGTCCGACAAAAATTGTCGGCGGAAGTCTTGGTTGGGTTAGCAAAGACGGACGTATGGACAAAACCTTCACCGATGCTGCCTTCAAAATGAAAAAAGGCGAAATTTCAGAACCCGTTCAAACCCCTTACGGCTGGCATATTATAAGGCTTGATGACGTAAGAAAAAATTAATTTTTGCTCATCTGATTAAGATAAGTTCTTACCCCGTCCGTTATCATCAGGTTAGGTTCGTTTGCGCAAAAATTATCCAAAGTTGTTATCCCGATTGATTTTTTGCCCTGTTCGATATAAATCAGCCCGATATATAAATCATTCAGAGGGTTACCCTTTTCCTTCAGATGTTTTTTGAGTTCTTTATCGAGAATATTGAGCGCCTTATAGGTTTTCACCGTATCAACGTAGTATCTGAAATAAAGCGGGTTTATCTTCAGCGCCATTTCATAGCACGACTTTGCATCGTTATATTTCCTGAGTCTCGTATAGACCATGCCTAGGTTATAATAATAAGTCGCCGTTACCTGAGATTTGGGGTTGAGCTGAATTGCTATCTGAAACTCTTTTATAGCACCGACATAGTTATTTTCTTTAAGGTAGTTTATCCCGAGATTATTGTGAAGAGTAGCATTTTTCCCCGCATCAAGCGTATCAGAGCTTGCGCAGAAACAAAAGACGCACGAGCAGAGAATAAACAGCGATAAAATTTTATGTTTTAAAGACAAATTTCAAGTCCTTCTTTTGAGCAGACAGTGTTTGGATATTTAACCGAATATGAATTTTCGATTTGTCTGAGTTTATTATCGTCATAGTTTGGCGCATAGTGGAAAAAGACGAGTTTTTTAACCTGTGAAACCTGCGCTGTTTCAATCGCCATATCGTAGGTTGAATGCCCAAACCCCTGTTTTGACGAGGTCAGAGAGAGATAGTCCTCGCTTGTATATTGTGAATCGTGGATTAAGACATCGGCTTTTCTTGCAAAAAGCGCCATACGTTTATCAGAGCCCACATAACTTTCCTTGTCGGTCGCATAAACAACCGACTTTCCTTTATATGAAACCCTGTAAACTATAACACCGTTTTGAGGGTGGGAATTTGATTTCATAACGGAAATGACAATATCCTCCTCCTTTGTTTCTTCCTCAGAAGGAACGACATGCGCAAATTCCGAGTTATTATTAATGATTATTTTCCTGTTTTCAACTGCGCTGTGTGTCTGAATTTCGGCAGAGAGGTCGGAAAAATTAATCGGAAAAGATTTTCCCCATACAAGCTCTTTAAGGTTTTCAAGTAAAGAGCAGTCGGGAGTAGTCAAACCGATAACCGAAATCTTAAAAGCAGGATTATTGAAGGGTGAAAAGAAGTTTAAGCCCTGGATATGGTCCTGGTGCAGGTGGCTCAGAAGAATTGTTATTGTCCTTGGCATTTGCTCATCATTATCCGAACGGGAAATTCTTGTTAATTCACGGCCTAAGCCGATAATACCCGTTCCGCCGTCAAAGATTATCAGATGCCCGTCAAGGTTCATCTCAACACACGAGGTATTTCCCCCGTATTCCGAAAACCTGGGGTTTACAACAGGATAAGAACCTCTGACACCTCTGAATTTAATTTTAAAATTATTAGCATCCATAACTTTTTATAATACTTCTATTTGCGTTTTTTGTCTATAACAATCGTGCAGGTTCGGTCATTAGGTTTACCCGTCAGCCTGTCCTTCTGGTAGGCTATAAATTTTGTTTTCTTCTGAAGCTCTTTTAACCCCGTTTCATAGAACAGAAAATTAAAAACGGCTTCTTTTCTGTTGTTTGAGATAATAACCGCCCTAAAAGCATTTGGATAAGTAATCAGAGCAGGGGTGCTGACAGATAGAATATTTCCATGCCTGATTATTTTCGTCATGTGATAATGCCCAGAAAATACGGCTATCGGCATATTGTATTTTTCGAGCAACGCATAAAACTCTTTGTCGTTAGTCAGCTTGTGGTTATCCACCCTGAACGGCTGAAAAAGAGGGTGGTGCATAAAAATCAGAACAACGTCCTTCTTTGATTTTTTCAGGGTAAAATCAACAAATTTCAGCTGGTCCTGAGTTAAAACACCCGTGGAAACACTTTTTTCATCTATAACACTATCCAAAACGATAACTTTAAACCCTTTTTTGGGGGTAAAAGAATAATAAAGCGAATTAATATTCAGATTAGGGTTGTTCGCGAGCAAAAGAGAAATGATTTTTGATTTTGTCATCTCACCTTTATCGGTCGTGTCGTGGTTGCCGAGAGTAAAATACCAGGGAGCATTCAATTTGTTGACGTAGGACATGACCTCTTCAAACGATTCGACATTGGGCTGATCTATAAGGTCGCCAGTAAACATAACAAAATCAACGTTTTTCATCTCATTAATCTGCTTAACGGCATCCTCCAGCAACTCTCTTGAGCGTGCAAGGAGTTTATAAGAGGTATCCTCTCTGACTGTCGAAAAATGAACATCAGAAATCTGGACAAACTTGAGTTTTGCCGCCAGCACTTCGGGTTCAAGCCCGAAAAACAAACAGAAAAACAAAACAAATATAAAAAATTTCTTTAAAAATTTATTCATACAGATATTTTACAGTAAAATCAGTATTAAAACAAATTTGTTAATCAAAAACCTCAGTTCTTGCGGGATTTTTGAATTTTGTTATATTTGCCTGGAACAATAAATCAATTTTGTCCGTAGCACCGTTTCTGTGCTTTGCAACAATTAACTCCGCCTTGCCCTTATTATCAACATTTTCCTTATCGTAATATTCATCACGGTAAATAAACATAACAATATCAGCATCCTGCTCGATAGCGCCCGATTCTCTCAAATCTGAAAGCATCGGTCTTTTATCATTTCTCTGTTCAACCGCACGGGATAATTGCGAAAGTGCAATAACAGGCACCTGAAGTTCCTTCGCTAAGGTTTTTAAACCCCTTGAAATAACCGAAATCTGCTGGGTTCTGTCTGCCGAAGAACTGCTGCTGCTTCCGCTTTCCATCAACTGAAGGTAATCAATGATAACAAGCCCGAGCCCTTTTTCTTCCATAGCAAGCCGTCTGCATTTCGCTCTGATTTCCGTTGCGGTCATAGCACCCGTATCATCAATATAAATCTTTGCATCAGCAAACTTAGCCATTGCATCGTTTAACTGCTCCCAATCCTTGAGTTGCATATTCCCCGAGCGGATTTTCTGAGTATCAACTTCAGCTTCTGAACACAACATACGTTTAACCAGCTGATGTTTATCCATTTCAAGAGAGAAGATAGCGACAACTTTGTCATCTCTCAGCGCGGCATTTTGTGCAATATTAAGCGCAAATGCGGTTTTACCCATTGAAGGTCTTGCCGCAAGAATAATCAAATCTGATTTCTGAAGCCCTAAAGTCAAATCATCAAGCGCATAGAACCCTGTCTTTACCCCTGAAAGCTGACCTTTATTGTTAAATTGGGTTTCTATCTGCTCAAAACTCGAAATAACAAGCTCTTCAATAGGGGTTAAATCTGAAGTTTTCCTGTTTGATGCAATATTAAAAATCATCTGCTGAGCGCCGTCTAAAGCCGATTCATAAGACTCTGACTCATAGCCTAAAGCCGAAATCTCAGAGCCTGCATTGATAAGCGCACGCTTTATCTCGTTATTCTGAATTATCTTCGCATAATACTCTATATTTGCGGTCGTAACAACATTCACGGCAAGGTCATTGATATAAGTCCTTCCGCCGACCTCCTCGAGCTGTCCTTTTTCCTTCAGCTCCTCCGAAACCGTCAGAATATCAATAGGTATATTTTTGTTTATCAGCCTCATAATTGTTTCATAAATAATTCTGTTTGCGGGCTTATAAAAACTTTCGGGCTTAATTATCTCGATAACTCTTGTTAAACAACTTGCATTGTATAAAATAGCACCAAGAACAGCTTCTTCGGCTTCCATGCTCTGTGGCGGAAGTCTTAAACCCTTTTCCTCTCTGACTTTTAATGATCGTCCTGCCAAAATTGTCTCCTCTCTGTCATGCTATAACTCAATTATATAAAAGTTTCACATGACTTTCGAGGTGTTGTAAAGAATGGTAAAAAGTTTGTTCTGGCAAAATTCGTGATAAGTAGATAGTCAGTATAATGCGACACTAGATTAGATGATATTATACCAAAACAAAAAGTCGCTGTCCGACAATATTGGGCTTGTTGTTATAATATCCCGCAAAATAACCGCCCGGGATAGGGGTATTTTTTCCGTATTTGTTCCCTGATTTTTCCTGGGGTTCGGGGCTAAAAGTCGAAACCGCAAACGGATTTACGGTCTTTGGCTGAACCGTCTGCACCGGAGTATAAAATACCTGAGAAATCATATTCTTTAAATTTGCCACCATTTAGTCCCCACATCTTCTAACATCATGTTTTTAATGATGATTTTGATTTTGTCATTATTATAAAACATTTCTTTTCAATTTTTATGGGATGCACTTAAAAATCATCTGAGGGGAGGAGACTTTTCTTTGAATTTGCAAATTTTTCGCAAAAAAAAAGCTCTTTTGGGGAGAGCTTAACTAGGTTAGTTTTGGTAGATAGTTGTTTAGTTATTAGTTTAGTTATTTTTTAGGGTTATTAAAAATTTGGTTGGTTTAGTTTTTTTATTTCACACTTACTTAATATCCCTCAAGAAAAAAAAGTGCGTGTTTTGTTTTCATGTTTTTACAAAACTTAATATTATCCCCCGAAAGTTGCAGAAAACGGACAAAAAAAGAGTGATTTAAAAATCTAAATCACTCTTTTTTAATTATATTTTGTTTTTCTATTTTCGTTGTCTTGAAATTCGCGTCTTGGATTATTTGCAGTTCAAAATCCTAGCACTCCATTCCGTTTTTTGTTACTCACAAAAAACTCCATTTCGGAGGATTTTTCACCCGGACGGCGTTCCCTCACTTCGTTCGGTCAGCCTTGCAAAAATCCGCTATCTCCAAATCATTGACTGATAGAAGGGAAGAATTGCAGCAAGTAAGAATACTACAAAAATCAACATTATGATAGTAATGAGCAATTTTTGTGAATTCTGGAATACGAAAACACCTTTTTTCTTTTTTCTTTCCTGGATAGCTTTAAATTCTTCAACACCCGGAGCAAAGGGTAATTTTTCTTCGATTACATCAAGAACATATCTGTATTTAATTGATAACAAATAGCTGTATGAATCTTCGTTGAACCACCAAAGCGCACAAATAAATACACCCATACCGGATAAACAAATAGTCAATAACAGATATTTAATTTTCATCAGCGCAATTGATGTTACAACCAAAATGATAATTGACGTGATGAGATAAAATTTGTTTGTACCAAAAGCTCTTTCAATAAATCTGTCTTTTGAAGCAACGCAAATCTTATATAATTCAAGAAGCATTTCCTGTTCGTTCATTCTGTCCTCCAAAACATTTTCTACAAGATTTATTATAATATAATTTTTGAGATTATACAAGAATTATTATTGAAAAACCAGTAAAAATACAGGATATGGATTATTTGCAAGTAAAAATCCGCTGTCTTAAAATTGCTTTGCGCTCGTTGCTGTCGTTGACTTCACTTCGTTGTCGTCAACTTCGCACTCGCTTACCGGACTCGTTTTCGGGAATGTGCTTTTGGCTTTACCAACTCACCCGCTCTCGTACTCCGTCCGTCCGCAATTTCGCTGTCTTGGATTTTGGCAATTCAAAACTCTTGCATTCCGTTACTCAATTTGCTGTTCGCAAATTGTTCCACTTCAGCGAGTTTTTCACATGGTCGTGCTGGGTTTAACTGAACTCCGTTCAGTTTCACACGGCGCACTAGCCAAAATCCGCAAAAAAAAATGCAAGTTTTTATAAGATTTAAGAACTTGCAATCATTTTACACTAGCCGAAACATTAATAACAGATTTATTATACATGGAAAATTATATTATGTAAAGTAGTTTGTTCAAAAAATAAATTAAATTTGTAAAAAATGTTAATGTTTTCACATATTTCACTTATAATAAGAAAAAAGGTTGTTTATGCTCATAAATCTCATTATTTTTACAGTCTGCGTATTTTCAGGGATATTAACGGGACTTCTCGGCATAGGAGGAGGACTGATTATCGTTCCCGTGTTTATGACAGTTCTTCCATTTTTCGGTGTTAATCTGCTCTCAACCCACCAGATAGTCGCTGTCAGCACCACGTGTGTTTTCTTTAACAGCGCAACCACCGCCTTTTATCGCAGAAAAGAAGAATTTATCGATAAAAAATTAATTCTCTTATTATCCCTCTTTATCATCATCGGAACGGTCTCGGGCTCCTACCTTTCCTCCTTCGCCCCGGATAAACTCATTTTTATCACCTATATCCTTGTCTGCCTTACTTCCCTCTGGCTCTTTAACAAAACCATTTTTATAGACCTCCAAAATTCAAAGTTTAAATTCCTTTTGTATCTCATTTTCTCTCTTATAGGCGCTTTGAGTTCGACAATAGGAATAGGCGGTGCGGTGTTCTTCGCAACGGCTCTCAGGTGTTTTATCAGCTCGGACACGAAAAAACTCCTTCCGACAATTACTCTTCTTGTCTTAATTCACGCAGCCTTCGCCTTCTTCTCAAAACTCGCTCTTGGCGAAGTCGTTTATTCCATGATTCCGATAGCAATTTTGGCAAGTTTAATCGGGGCAAAAATCGGAACAACTATTTCAAAACATGTATCTACAAAGGTTATAAACATTATGATGCAGGCAGTTTTAATCTTCGGGCTTATCAGAATATCTCTCGCGTTTTTTAAAGGTTAGTATCTATTTTTTAAAACAGATGATTTACTTTTAAATCTTTGTGGTAAAATATCATGTATGAAAGATGTATTTGTACAAGAGTCAGAACTCGGAAAAAGATTAGTTGAATACAGACTGCCAAGATATAACGAGCTCAGTGAGTTCGATATTTATATGGCGCAACTGACCGCCATACTGGATAAATATCTGGCGGAATTTTTAATTCCAGGAGAAGAAAAAACACTCACCGCCTCGATGATTAACAACTACGTTCAAAAAGGAATAATCAAAGCCCCCGTCAACAAAAAATATTCAAGACTTCAGATTATCCACCTTCTTGTTATCGGAATTTTGAAACAGGTTTTGTCTATAAGCGAAATAGCAGAACTCATTCAGCTTCAGATTAAAAGATACCCCATAAGAATCGCTTACGATTATTTTTGCGATGAGCTTGAAAACGCGCTCAATGTAACCTTTGAGACAAGAAGTTTTTCGGACATCAAAAAAAGAGAAAGAACAACAACTCTTTTGAGCGAAAATGTCCGCTCAGCAGTTATTGCGTTTGCGAACAGAATTTACGTCAAAAAAAGCCTCTACCTCGCAAAAATCGAAAGAGAAAAACAAAAGAAACAAAATAAGAAGAAATAGTTAATTGTCAGGCAGTGCCTGACCTACAGACTAGGAGAGGGAATAAGCCGCAGGGTGCAATTTTTTGCACCAAAATTAATATTTAAACCCCGCTTCAATCATCAAATCGGGTTCAAATCGCTTAACTGAAACCATATCAAGTATTTGAGAATTGTTTATATCGTCTATATCGAACCCTTCAACAAAACTTTTTCCCTTCTTGTCCCCCAAAATCTTCGGTGCAACAAACAAAACAAGTTTATCGGCTAAACCTTCTTTAACAAATGCCCCGTTTAATTTTCCGCCCGCTTCAACCAAAATACTTCTTATTCCCTCTTCCCACAACTCGGAAACAATTTCATTTAAATCTAGTCCGTTTTTATCCTCTGAAACCCTTTTTACGCACACATTTTTGGGATATTTTTTATTGTTTTTCTGAGAAGTGAACAAAAACACTTTTGTTCCGTCATCATTATAGACTTTCGCGGAAGGCGAAGTTTTTAAATGACGGTCTAAAACTACTCTTACAGGGTTTTTACCTCCTTTTATCCTTGCCGTCAAACTCGGGTTATCGGATAAAACGGTATTTGAACTCGTCAATATTGCATCATAGAGGTTGCGGATCCGCTGAACCTCTCTTCTCGCTCTTTCCCCCGTTATCCACTTTGAAGAATTTGTTTTTGTAGCAATTTTTCCGTCAAGCGTAACTGCGCTTTTAATTAAAATAAAAGGCTTTTTCTCTGTCTGGTTTTTAATAAAAATTTCGTTTAATTTTTTGCACTCATTTTCTAAAACACCCTCAACAACTTCAATCCCGCTGTTTTGAAGTTGCTTAATCCCTTTCCCTGCGACAATCGGGTTAACATCTCTCATTCCGACAACGACCTTTTTTATCCCCGATTCAATAATTATATCTGTGCAGGGCGGGGTTTTTCCATAGTGGCAGCAGGGCTCTAAATTAACTATCAGATTTTTTCCCTTTAAATCGCCTTTATAATTTAAAATTGCGTTTCTTTCCGCATGAAATTCCCCGTATTTTTCGTGCCACCCGACTGAAACAATATTAAAATCATCATCAAAAATGACACAGCCGACAAGCGGGTTAGGGCTTGTTTTTCCTTCCCCTTTTTTTGCAAGAGAAAGGCATTTTCTCATTAATTTTTGATATTGTTTAATGTCATTCATCGGCTATTTCAACTTTTCAAAAAATGCTCTTGATATAATCTGAGAGTATTTATCATCACCGTTAACGGATACCATTATTCTGTTTTCGCCGTTTTCGTCCTGCGTTATCGTAATTATTCCGTCAACTTTTTTCATCGGAAGGTTAACCGTATCGGCTTCAAACTTGATATAGGGTTTTTCTTCGCCCGATATATCAATTTCGCCCTTATCGGTTACCTTAAAATTCTCAACCCTTATCATTTTATAGTTAATTTTATTGGCAAAATTGGTTATTTTTTCTTCCGCCTTGCCTGTTTCAAAATCCTCCGGTGTCAGGGCATCATTCTTTTTGAGCTTTGCGACAACGAACTTTTGTTTTGTTGTCTTATGCTCGGCAACAACTATCTTATTTCCCCCGACATCAAGGTTTCGATCAAGTTTATACTCTTCATCGACATCGGACAAATCAACTATGCTTTTTGATTTTTCAATAATCTGCTCGCGTGATGAGGAAAAGAAGTTATCTTTGATATAATCAATTACACCAAGATACACAAGCCCAAAGTAAACCAGAATAACAATTACTATTTTAAGCAGGCAACCAATCCGACCTTTCATTAATACTCCTTTATATTTGTTTAATAATATTTGAAATTAACCCTAATTTATACTACACTAATCTAGTGTCGCTTTATGCCGCCTCGTCCTCCGAGCCGTCATAAAGGCTCACCTTTTCTGACGTGCCGCTCACAAAATTCGTTTAAAAAATATTATTACGAATTTTGCTCGGACAAATTAAGTATAACTATGATAAAAAAAGAAATCAATAATTTAAACAGTTTGGATGTAGATATAGATAGTGCCACACCAATGTTCAGGCAATATCTTGAGATAAAGAAAAAAAATCAGGGGTTGATTTTGCTTTATCGCATGGGCGATTTTTACGAAACCTTCTTTGAAGATGCCCTCATTATGTCAAAAGAGCTCAACTTAACCCTGACAGCAAGAGACGGCGGTGACTTAGGGAAAATCCCGATGGCAGGAATCCCCGCTAAATCACTTGATATGTATATTCCAAAGCTCGTTGATAAAAACTACAAAATGGCGGTTTGCGAACAACTTGAAGATCCTGCTCTTGCAAAGGGTTTAGTCAAAAGAGATATTATAAGAACCATTACCGCAGGAACTATCATAGAATCAAACCTTTTAGAATCCAACAGTAATAACTGGCTCGCTGCAGTTGTATGTGAAAATACTACCTACGGGCTTGCTTATACGGACATCACAACAGGCGAATTTAAGGTTACGCAGGGCAGTTTATCGGATATTCTCTCTGAGCTTTCAAGATTAAAGCCTTCTGAAATAATAACACCCGTTAAAAAACAAAAAATACAGCCCTTTCAGGTCGTTCCCGATGAGATTATCGACCTGCCCGATGAAATTCGGCTCAATTACCCCTGCACAAAAATTTCTTATTCCGCGTTTGACGAGCAAAAAACAGAGGACAATTTAAAAACGGTCTTTTCCACCTGCTCTCTCGACTCCTTCGGCTACAGAGATTTTAAAATCGGATTTTCCTGCGCAGGCGCGATTATAGACTATCTTTTTGAAACCCAAAAAGGAAACCTTCCGAAGTTTGATGTTATAAAATCATATTCTTTAACCGATTTTATGGCAATAGACTCGGGAACAAGAAGAAACCTTGAGCTCTTAGAAACCAACAGGGATAAAACCAAATACGGAAGTCTCTTTTGGGCAATAGACAAGGTTAAAACCAATATGGGCGCAAGGTTATTGAAAAAATGGATAATGCAGCCCCTGAAGAATGTTGATGAAATAAACAAACGGTTAAATGCGGTTGAAGAGCTTGTCAGTTCTTCCGTTGTGTTAAGGAACTTAAAACAACAGCTTGAAAGTGTTTCCGATATAGAAAGACTGAGTATAAGGCTCTCAAACGGCTCTGTGAACCCGAGAGATTTTCTCGCTCTGAGCTCTACTCTTTCCCTTCTTCCCGACTTTTTAAACGTCTTAAACGGACTTGAAGCGGAATTGTTAAAATATGACGGCACAAACACCTCTGATCTTTTGGAATTTGCCTCAATTATTAACAGAACAATAAAAGAAGATGCCCCGATTACAATTAAAGAGGGCGGAATAATAAAAGACGGCGTAAACAGTGACCTCGATTACTACAGAGAACTCTTAACGGGCGGGGAAAACTGGCTCAGGGATTTTGAAGAAAACGAAAAACAAAAAACAGGGATAAAGAACCTTCGTGTCGGGTACAGCAGGAACTTTGGGTACTTTATTGAGGTCACAAACTCAAACCTTTCGCTGGTTCCCGCGTATTTTGTCCGCCGTCAGACGCTTGTCAATGCTGAGAGGTTTATTACTGATGAACTCAAAAAGCACGAATCAGATGTTCTTTCGGCACAGTATAAAGTACAGGAGCTTGAGCATAAAATCTTTTCGGATATGAAGGAGTATTCAAAAGAATACGTTGATAAGATTAAAGATTTGGCGCATTTTCTCTCTCAGGTTGATGTTCTGTGTTCTTTTGCCTCAACAGCAGTTGAATCGTCTTATGTTAAGCCTGATATTGATAACTCAAACGAGCTCATAATAAGAGACGGACGTCATCCCGTTGTTGAAAAGATACTTCCCATGGGGCAATATGTACCGAATAATCTTGATTTAGAAGGAAATACCGAGGATTATAACAAAACTCAGTTTATGATTTTGACAGGTCCTAATATGGCGGGAAAATCAACTTATATGAGGCAAAATGCCCTCATAATTCTGTTAGCCCAAATCGGTTCTTTCGTTCCTGCGTCTTATGCTAAAATCGGTATTGTGGATAAGATTTTCACAAGAGTCGGCGCGGTAGATGATTTATCTTTAGGACAATCTACCTTTATGGTGGAAATGAGCGAAACCGCACGTATTATAAATTCTGCAACGGAAAAGAGTTTTATTCTTCTCGATGAAATAGGGAGAGGAACAAGCACTTATGACGGTGTTGCAATAGCCTGGGCAGTTGCAGAGCATATCGCAACAAAGATTAAAGCCAGAACCATCTTTGCAACCCATTACCATGAACTCAACGTCATGCCAAATTCTTACAGTCAGATTAAAAATTTCAGAATAACCATTTCAGAAGAAAACGGCAAGATTGAGTTTTTAAGAAAGGTTGTTGAGGGCTCTGCGAGCAAGAGTTATGGTATTCAGGTAGCCAAAATGGCGGGCTTGCCGAGTTCGGTTATTGAAAAATCAGAGCTTCTGATGAGAAGAATGCAGAAGGACTTTTCGAAAAACCTCTCTTCCAAAAAGGCAACAACCCCTGTTGCACAAGTGCCTCAGCTCAGTTTATTTACGGAATAAAAAAATATGGAAAAATTCAGAAAAAGCGAATATTTTCCTCTTACCTTGCTGGCGCTGGGTTTTGTTTTATTTATCCCCTTCTTTTGGCTTCACCAGGGAATTTTAACCATTGATACGGGACGAGAACTCTATATTCCTTCAAGAATGCTCTCTGGCGAGCTTTTATACAAAGACATTTTAAATATCTACGGCGCTTTAGCCTACCAGATTAATGCTCTTTTGTTTGCACTTTTCGGGGAAAGGATAGAAACCCTATACGGCTTCGGGCTTTTAAACTCGTTTTTGATAGTCACGACCGTATTTTTTATCTCGAGAGAATTTTTTGATAAGACAGTTTCGTTCTTTTTCGCAATCCTGACTATTGCCGTTCCCGTTTTTACCTCCTATCTTTTCAACACGAATTTCCCCTATTCTTACTCCTTCGTCTATTCTCTGTCCTCTTTTCTGTTGTCGGTGTTATTTCTGATAGAGTTTGAAAAGACAAAAGACATAAAATTTTCCTGTCTTTCTTCCCTGTTTATAGGGTTTTCAATAGCTTCAAAACTCGAATTCTCGCTCTTTTTCCTTGTGGTAGCGTATATTTTATTTAAAAACAAAACGACAATTAAGCAAACCCTTTTAAATCTTTTCTGTTTCCTCGCTTTTCCCGTTATTTCCTACGGAAGTTTAATGCTTCAGGGTGTTCAGATGTCTGATTTTATTAACACTTTAGGACTGATAAAGCACCTGAGCGAGAGCGAAAGCTTCAAAATCTTTTATCAGTACGGTTTAACCCCGATGTCGTTTATACTGAGGCTCGTTTCAGCCGTTATGCTCTCTGTCGGTGCGGTAATTTTACTTATAAGAAATAAAATCAAAACAGAGAAAACCTGGCTCAACCACCTTCTTAATATCGTTTTTGTTTTAATTCTTTCTGGCTTTTTCTTATTAACCTGGAAAATAGTTTTTAGCGCAATTCCTGTTTTGATTTTAATCTTAACCCTGATATTTTTTGGGAAAAAAGACACAAAACAGTTAATTCTTCTTTTGGGTATTATCGCAGGGTGTTTTAAGACAATGTTTTATGTTGATATAGAGCATTTTGGGGCATTTCTTCTTCCTCTTCTCCTTCTCGGGTTATCCATGTTCGCACAGAACCAAAAGCGACTGATTATTATTACTCTGAGCGCACTCTTTTTGGTCTTTGTCTTTGACGACTGCTACTGGCTCAGAGAAAAAAACTTTTTAGTCTCAACAAACAAGGGTAATTTTTATACCTTCCAAAAAGAGGGAAAAACCATTAAAAAATTAATGGAATTTGCACAAAACAACCTCACAAAAGAAGATAAACTTCTTATTCTGCCCGAGGGTGCATTCGTGAATTTTGCACTCTCTCAGCCTTCAAAGAGTCAATTATACAGCTTAATTCCCCTCTACGTTGGCATGCTCGGGGAAGAAAACATAATAGAGGAATTAAAGCGTGATTTACCCAAATATATTGTTATTACTTCTCTTGACACAATTGAATTTGGGGCAAACAACTTCTGCGGTGATTACGCAAAAGAGGTTTGCGGATATTTAAGCGAAAATTATTCCTTCAATTCGTCAATAGACGAAACAAGCTACAAGATGAATATTTATGAAAGAAACGAATAAGATGAAAAAGATAGCATTAGTAAACCACGGGTGCGCAAAAAACCTTGTCGATTCAGAGCTTATGCTCGGTATCTTAGCCAAAAACGGTTATAAAATAACCCTCGACGAAAGAGAGTCCGATATTGTTATTGTCAACACCTGCTCTTTTATTCACGACGCAGAAAAAGAATCGGTTGCTTCTATATTAAATCTTATCAACGAAGGGAAAAAAGTTATTATTGCAGGGTGTCTGATTCAGAAATACCGGGATGAAATGAAAAAACTCTTTCCTGAAGCCGCCGGGTTTGTCGGCACTTCCGATTTTAACAAAATTGCTGAAATCATCAAACAAATTGATAAAACGCCCTATGAAGTCAGTTCAACACCTCTTTACTGTTACCCTGAAGATGTCGAAAGACAGCAAATCACAATCGGGGCAAGCTCTTACCTCAAAATAGCGGAAGGCTGCAATTATTCCTGCGGATACTGTGTTATTCCGAAACTAAGAGGGAAATATACATCAAGACCGATAGAAAAAATCGTTGAGGAAGCAAAACATCTTGTTAAAAAGGGGGTAAGCGAAATTGTCTTAATCGCCCAGGACACAACGATGTACGGGGTTGATATTTACGGAGAACCGAAACTACCGGAATTAATAGAAGAGCTGAACAAAATAGAAGATTTAACCTGGCTCAGAATAATGTACACTTACCCTACGGGCTTAACCGATAAACTCCTAAAAACAATGGCAAAATGCGAAAAGGTGGTTAAATACATAGACATTCCGCTTCAGCACAAGAGCAAAAATGTTCTTAAACTAATGAACAGACCGATAAGCGACTATACAAAACTAATCGGAAAAATAAGAAAAATCATGCCCTCTGCCGCAATAAGAACCACTTTTATCGTGGGCTACCCCGGGGAAACAGAGGAAGATTTTAAAGAGCTATATGATTTTATTGAGAAATCAAGGTTTGACAGGCTCGGTGTTTTTGAATATTCAAGAGAAAAAGGAACAATTTCATATTCTCTTCCGAACCAGATCCGCGCAAAAATAAAGAAACAGAGAAGAAATACTCTTATGAAGCTCCAACAGAAGATTTCCCTTGAAATTAACTCTTCTTTAATCGGAAAAGAAATCGAATGTATTGTCGAAAACATCTCGGATGACGGCATAATCACAGGGCGCACCTATAAGGATGCCCCGGAAGTTGACGGAGTTATCTTTATTAAAAACGATGACACCGCCATGCCGGGCGATGTCATCAAAGTTAAAGTTACGGGATGTTCAGCATACGATTTATATTCCGGATGCTAAGCCCCAATAAATTTTTCCGACTTTGTATTTGAGAACTCTTCTGTCGTATCTCGCGTCAGGGTTATACTTGACTAACTTGACAAGCACTTCTTTTGCCTCATTCATTCTCTTTGTTTTTCTGTAGAGGTCGGCAAGTTTAATAGCGACTTCGGTATCACTAGGTTTTTGAGTGAAGAGCTCATAGAGTTCTTTTTCCGCATCCGCGTAATTGTCGAGTTTATACTTAATAAACGCATCCAGAACCTTTGTATCGTAATCGTTTTTAAGTCGTTTCGCTCTGTTGACATAGCTCTGGGCATCATTATATTTTCTCATATTATAATAATTTGCCGCAATATTATAATAAATAACGTGCAGATTATTCAAATCTCTCGGAATTAAAGGAAGAGCTTTGAAGAGAATGGTATTTGACTGTTCATATCTTTCGTTCATCGAATATTCGATAGCCAAATCAACCCATTTTGTTATATCGTTGCGGTTTGCGTTCAGCTCCTCCATAATTCTTCTGATTTCATACTCTGAATTATGCTTGTAGTCCTTTGTTACGATGTAGTGGTAAATCAAACCATCCTGCTCTGCGGCGGGAATTTCGACGTTTATTGTGTCGGGATAGAGTTTATACAGGAGTTTCAGAGTGTTTATGTCTCTGTTTGAAAGTCTTTTTTCTCTTGCACCCTGGATAACGTTATCAGCTCTGTAGTACATAATATCATTCGGGCTCGGACTGTGTCCCCATATACCCAAAGCATGCCCGACCTCGTGTTTTATGATGTTTGCAAATTCACTTTCAAGGAAGAAACGGTTATTGTTGTCCCTTGCCCTTACGTGGATAAGCATTTGTTTTAAATTGTCATTTTTAAGTACGGGAATTGTGTTTCCGACCTGGTATTTATCGTAGTATTCTTTGACGGAATCAGGAATTGAGTTTGTCAGATAAACAACAATATCCGCAGCATCGGGGTTTTGGATTTCCTTAAAGGTTACCAGCTCTTTTGAATCAGCCTGCCATTCGCTAAAGGCTTCATAGACCTTATTTTTATAATAGTTAGGTGTCTGTGCGGTATCCACAATCGCAAAAGTAAGCGGTTTATAACTGAGATTCCATCTGATAACTCGGTTATTGAATAAGCTGTTTTCAATATAGTTATCGCCTGCTTCTTTTAAGATTTTATCCTTCAGAAGCGCAACGTTTTGTCTTGCTATTTCTTCCCCCTCATTGTCCTCGTCATACTGGGAAATATCATACAATTTCTTCTGGTTTGTATAGTTTGTATCCATTTTCCCCAAGGTCATTGCCTGATATTTAATCAGTTCTTCATCGAAGGGATTAATCAGAGAAAATACGTTAAAAATTCTGAACGCCTGTTCATAGTTACCGGAATCATAGTCTTTTTTAGCCTTGTCATAAAGCTGGGTAGGCAGAATTGTCTTACAGTAAATAACAAACAGACCGATAATAATTAAAATGATGATAAACGCGGTCGAGGGAACATATTTTTTTCGCTCGGGCTCTTTTTCGCGCTCACCTTCATAAAGGTATTCGTTCTCCTGATTGTTATTGTTATTATTATTTTGCTCCTGAGTCATTGTCTGCTCCTTTGCTTTTTATTTCTTTAAATCTTCATCTTTTTCAAGATACTTCGCAAGAATTTTTGTATCACCCTTTAATTTAAAATACTCTCTGAATTTAGGGGTTGTTTTAATATTATACGACTTGCCGTTTGAATCCTTCTTCCTTACAACAAGCCCTTTTTCGATTAGCTCCTGAACATGTTCATAGGCGCTCGAGCCTCTCATATCTTTTAACAAGGTCTGTCTTATGGGTTCTTTTATTGCTATTACCGTTAAAGTCTTTAAAACCGCAGGGGAAATATCAAGAGGGCAGAGCTTTTCAACAATATCAAAATATTCCTGCTTAACCTGAAGAATATATCCGTCCTCATCGTTGATTTCAAGTGCACCGTCACGGGAAGCATAGTCCATAATGAGCTCGAGCATGGCATTTTCTACATCTTCTTTATCTTCATCAAGAATTTGTGCAATGTCTTTAATATCCATTGCATCCGCCGTTACAAATAAAACTGCTTCTATTCTTGATTTTAACTCCATGTTTTCCTTCTACGCGCTCAATTCTTCTTTGTTTTCTTCCTTCGGCTTATCTTTAACAACATATATATCAGAATAAAATTCCTCCTGCTCTAAGGAATAATCTGATTCGGCGGAAAGAAACAACATCGCAACAAAAGCCGTTATCTCATCAAGCCCTAAAAGTGTCAGGGTGCGAAGTTCAACCTTTTCTTCCGTTTCAAAAATCTTATTCAGATTAGCCTCAAGTATTTTAACCGAAGTTTCAATGTATTCCTCGTGAGCAATATTGATAATATCCTCAGAGGTCATTCTTGCATAAGAGCGGACTCTGTTATGAGCGCGCTCAAGCTGGTTTTTCAGAGCCTGCTTTTTATCAAGTTCTTCATAAAATTCCAGCTGGCGGATAAGGTCTTTCAGGGTTACTATCCTGTTTCTGTTGAGTTTAATACTTCTTTTGCGCTCTAAGATGTCATCCATATAGTTTTTATCAAAGGTTATGGCATCCTCATCATATAAATCTTCGTTAAACCTTGAATCATCGTCATCATCATACTCTGCGCTGCCTTCGGTTTGTTCAAACTGCATAGGCTCAAGCCCTACGAGAATATTCGATTTCATTTTAAGCAAAATCGCAAGATATAAAATTGTTTTTCCGCTCAGTTTAAGATTATTGCTCTTGCTCTGCGCAACATGGAGCATAAATTTATCTGCAATATCAACAATATCAATATTCCAGGGATCGATTTTTCCCTGCCTTGCCATTGAGTAAAGAAGTTCGATACCGTCAAGCTCCTCTTGAGGAGTATCTCCCGAATAATCAGAGTAGTCCTCTACCCCAAGAACCGACATCGTTTCTGAGGGCTCTCCCTCCATATAGAAGCTGTCCTGCGGATTTATCATTCACCTTGTTCCCTATGTTTATAACCGGTGACCTTAGTTTTGCCCTTTTCCTTCTGGCTGACACCGATAGTCCTACTTGCTGATTCTATCATAGGTTTTCTGTGACTAACTACTATAAATTGCGTATTTTTTGCCTGTTCTCCGATTATTTCCGATAATCTTTCAACATTCATTCCGTCAAGGTTAGCATCAACTTCGTCAAGTGCATAGAAGGGAGCAGGCATGTATTGTTGAATTGCAAAGACAAAAGCAAGCGCCGTGAGGGATTTTTCACCACCCGAGAGTGAATTTAATTTTTGTTTTTGCTTATCTCTTACCTGCGCCTTAATAGTCAAACCGCCTTCAAACGGGCTTTCAGGGTTTTCAAGCATCAGAGTTCCTTCGCCCTCAGCAAGTTTTGAGAAAATTGACATAAAGTTTTTGTTTATTTCGTTATAAGTTGTCATGAAGGTTTCTTTTTTGAGTTGTTCGTACCCTGTCATCTTTGAAGAAATTTCTTCTTTTTCCTTTATAAGAGTTTCGATTTTGGTTTTAATATCCTTCTGGCGCTCTTTAACCTCTTCATACTGCTTGATAGCCTTCATATTGACATCGCCCATATCGTCCATTCTCTTTTGGAGTTTCTGGATTTTGCCCGTTATTTCCTCTATGGAAATTTCTGTCGGCTGAAGGGTTTTTATGTCAATTCCTGCCGCCATTAAATCGTCTCTTGCGCTGTTTAACTGGGGCTCTAACTCTGATCTTCTTGTTTTATAAGACTCAACCTGCTCTGAGATTTGCTCTATTGCCATCTCTTTTTGGGTTATTTTCCCCTGAAGTTCGTCTTTTTCCTTCTGAACTTCATCCCTCTCAGCCTGAAGTTCTGCAAGTTTTTGACCTAATTCTTTAATTTTTTCCTCAAGCTCATCTATCTGAACCTGAAGTCCCTCAATTTCTTTAGCATAACGAACTTTGTCGTTTTCAAAATTTTCAATGTTGAAGTTAGAGGTTTTTATTGTGTCCTCCTGGGTTTTTATTAAATCCTTCTGGAACTCAATATTGTTATTATCCTGGCTGATTTCATTCTGGATATTGAGAATTTTTGTTTCGTAGTTTCTGATCTGCTTTTCTATTGCATCCGTGATTTCTTTTAGTTTTTTGAGCTCTTCGCTTGATAAATTAGAATCAATGACATCAATTTTCTCCTGAATCTTAACCTCTTCAGCGCTGACTTCGGCAAGCTGAAGTTCATATTTGTCGAGTTCTTTTTCTATTTTTGCGATTTTTGGCTCAAGTTCTTTTATTGTGTTTTTGCAATCAGAAATATTTGTATCATTATCCCCGGCTCTTTCCGTAAGGGTTTTAAGCTGCGCCTTTGCACTTATCAGAGCATTTTGAGAATCAATAAAATTCTGTCTTATATCATCCTGTTTTTTAGTAAGCTCTTTCTGCTCATTTTCCAGTTCGTCTTTTTTAGCCTGAAGCTCTTTAAATCTTGCCCTGTATTTTTCAAGCTCTTCATCTTCCGTACCTGAGAATTTAAGCCCCGATTTTTTTCTGTCACCGCCCGTTATTGCACCCGATTTATCGAATAATCTGCCGTCAAGTGTGACCGTCCTGTACTTCCCGATTAATTTATGGGCACAGGTCTCATCTTCAACAATTAAGGTATCGCCTAAAGCATAATAAAAAGCATCTAAATATTCATCCTCAAAGTCAATAAGGTTAATTGCATAGTCTATAACCCCTCTGTCCTTTGGAAGGGGAAGTTTTGAGGGGGCTTTTTTGATTTTTGAGAGAGGCAAAAAAGTCAAAACACCGAGCCTTGAAGATTTTAAGTAGTCAATACATCTGCTTGCCACCATTTCGTCATCGACAACGACATTCTTCATTCTCCCGCCCATAGCAACCTCAAGGGCAAGTGAATATTCCTCGTTTACTTTTCCGAGCTTAAAGAGAGGATTATGAACACCTCTTATATCGGCTCTCATAAGCGCTTCAAGTCCATCACCCGCGTTAACCTGCGCTAAGGCATCTTTTTTCGCTTCAAGAGACAGCATCTTCTTTTGGGCTGCCTGGATGTCATATAATAAATCGTCAATTTCGTTTTTGTTCTTGTCGAGTTTGCTTAAAACATTTTCCTGAGCAATTTTAAAGTCCTTTAATTCCTGCTCTAAATTCTCGATTTCAAGCTCGAGTTTATCTTTGTCCCCTGAATAATTCTTTTTAAACTCTTCGAGACTTTGAAGTTTTTCCTTTGATTTTTTAACGGTTTCTCTGTAATTCTGAACCTCGGTTTCCAACGGAAGTTTCTCTGAGAGAACAGAAAATTCTTTTGTTTTTAACTCGTCAAGTTTTGAACTCAGCTCTTTTCTTTCTGCCATTTGCTTATCGGCATTTGCACTCAGCCCGGAGCTTTCTTCTATTTTTTTCTGAAGCTCTTCTCTCTGAAGTTTAATGTTGTTTTCAACTTCTTTTATCTGCTCTTCTTTTTGGGTTATCTGAAATTTTGATTTTTCGATTTTTTGATTATAATTTTCTATACCGTTTTTGGCATTTTCAATCGTTTTTTTGTTGTCGTGGATTTGTTTTTCGGCAAAGCTGATGGCATTTTGCTTGGTCTGAACCTGACCTTTTATTTCTTCAGCCTTTTTCTTTGTCTCTATCTGCTCATCTTCGCCGTTCTTTTTGACAAGCGCCGAAATTTCTGCGTATTTCTGATTAACAGCTTCTATTTTTTCGTTTAGTTTTTTGAGTTCTTTTTTCTCTTCGGCTTTTCTCTTGTCCGCCTCTAAAATGTTTTGGTGAGCGAGTTCTAAGGCTCTTTTGAGATCAAAATATTTAACCGTTGAAACCTGACCTTCAAGAAGAGTTTTTTCGTCCTTTAACTGCTGATATTTAAGTGCAGCTTCTCTTTCCTGAGCAAGTGCGTTTACTCTCTCTTCTACCTCTGTTAAAATCAACTCAGCCTTGCTGACGCGCTCCTGAACAGTCAGAAGCTCCTCCTGCGCCTTATCTATTCTTCTGTTGAAGTCGGCAACACCCGCGATTTCATCGATAATTTTTCTTCTCTCTACATTTGAACAGTTGATGATACTGACGACATCCCCCTGCATAATTACATTGTAGCTGTGCGGAGTGATATGGTATTTTTCAAGCTCAGAGTGAATATCCATAAGGGTTGAGATCTTATCGTTCAGATAATAAACACTGTTATACCCCTGAGAGGACTTTCTGATTTTTCTTGCAACCGTGATAGGATGCTCATTTTCGTTGTCAGGTCCGAACCAAACCTTAACAACTGCCTCATTTTTCTTTGTGAAGGTAGAAATAAAATCGGAGAGCTGTTCTGTTCTGAGGTTTCTTGCACTCGCCAAACCCAGCGCAAACATAACGCTGTCGATAATATTACTCTTTCCGCTTCCGTTAGGACCTGTAATCGTGGTAAATCCTTTAAGAAACGGGATGGTGATATTTTCAGCGAAGGACTTGAAATTATCAATCTCCAACTTCTCTATATACATTATGTTTTTTATTTTACCTGTAGTCTAGACTTATATTTTATATATACAATTAGACAACAGATACATATAATATGTCAAAAAGATTAAATAATCTTAAAATTAATTAACATACTGGTCTTTTTTGAGAAATAAGGATAAAATAAAGGTGTAAAATAAGGGGAGATTTATGGATACATTCGATATAAACGGTTTTTTAAAGGAAGCATATACACTTGGAGTTTCAGACGTACACCTTCAGCTGGGCGGAGTACCCGTCATCAGAAAAGACGGTGAAATCAAGATTACAAACATGCCGAAAATTACCACAAAAGACATGGAAGCTATTTTAACAACAATAGTTCCTTCCAGTTTAAAAAACCGTATCTTAGGGCTCTTAGACGTTGACTTTGCATATGAAATTCCCGATGTTTCAAGATTCAGAGTCAATTTTTCAAAGCACATGGGAAGAATAGCTCTCACAATAAGGGTTATTCCTCTTAAAATTCCGACTTTAAAAGAACTTCAGCTGCCGGATACTCTTGAAAAAATAGCATCTCTAAACAGCGGTATCGTTCTTATTACGGGTGTTGCGGGAAGCGGAAAAACAACCACCATCGCATCAATTCTTGAATTTATCAACAATAACTATGCTAAACACATTATCACCGTTGAAGATCCTGTTGAGTATGTATTCACAGACAAAAAATCTCTCTTCAGTCAGAGACAGGTTGAACTCGATACGGCATCCTTCAATGACGGTCTGAAATATGCACTGAGACAAGATCCGAACGTTATCGTTATCGGTGAAGTCAGAGACGAAGAAACAGTTTTGAGCGCCATCAGAGCGGCAGAAACAGGCCACCTCGTCATCGCAACAATGCACACTATCGATGCAGCCCAGACAGTAAACAGGGTTTTGAGCTTCTTCGATCCTGCCGCAAGAGAAAACGTCAAACAGCAATTCGCAGACTTGCTTATGGCAACCTTCTCGCAAAAACTTCTTCCGAGAAAAGACGGCAAGGGCAGAGTTCCGGCATACGAGCTTATGATGATGACACCGACCATCAAAGACTTTATCTTAAAAGATGAGCTCGAACAGGTTTACCAGATGGTTAAAAAAGGCGGACACGAGGAAATGATTACCTTCAATATGTGCCTCTTAAAGCTGCTTGAACAAAATCTTATTACGGATGAAACCGCAATGAATGCTTCAACAAACAAGGTTGAAATGGGACACTACATCAAGGGTGTATTCCACGGGGCTTTCAATAACGGAAGTGCAAACCTGCAAACGACTTTGCCTTCAGACAATAACCCGTCGAAAAAAATTAATCTTTAAAAATGAAACAGAACTTTACCACAAATGCGATTAATTTGAAAACCTATAACCTGAGCGAAGCTGATAAGATTGTCCTGATGTATTCACAGGACAGAGGGCTTATCAGAGGTGTTGCAAAGGGCGGAAAAAAAACCACAAGCAAACTTGGGGGCAGAATGGATTTGCTTGTCGCAAATAAACTTATGCTCAATAAGGGGCGAAACCTCGACACTATCTGTCAGGCAGAGGCTCTTAACACCTTTATTAACCTCAGAAACGATATGGATAAACTTCTCTATTCTCTTTATGCCTCTGAAATTGTTTCTAATTTTGGAGTTGAAGAGGATCCAAACAGCGAAGAAATTTATTCTCTCTTTTATTCATTTTTAAACAGAGTATCCGAAGTCAAAACAAAAACGGATATTTTGCTTGCAGTGTTGAGGTTTCAGCTGAAGATGATGAGTATTTCAGGGTACTCAATCGAATTTGACCGCTGTGTGAAGTGCTCTTCAGAATTAAAAGAAGGTGAAGCCCTTTATTTTTCGGTTAAAAGCGGAGGTATAATCTGCCCGCACTGTTTAAATCAGGGGGAAACAGTACAAAAAATGCACGATAAACTCCGTCTGTTCTTAAAAACACTTACGGAAACCGATTTTAATGCTCAGACAAGATACGATGAGCTTGCAACGGAAAAAGTCTGCCTGATTTGTGTAAACCTTTTAACCGACTACATAAAATTTTATTCCCCCAAAAAATTTCAGACGGTAAAAATGCTCGAAAGCGTATAGAGAAAGGATTTTTATGGAACTAAGACAATATATAGAACACACACTTTTAAAACCAGATGCAAAAAAAGAGGAGCTCGATAAACTCTTTGAAGAAGCGAAAAAATACGGGTTTTTAGGTGTTTGCGTCAACCCGATTAACGTCGAATATGCAAAAAAACAGCTTGAGGGCTCAGGTGTAAAAATCGTTACCGTTGTAGGGTTTCCACTCGGCGCATCACTCTCGGGGATAAAAGCATTTGAAGCAAAACGTGCAATAGAGCAGGGCGCAGATGAGGTGGATATGGTTATTTGCGTTCAGGCACTGAAGAATAAAGATTATAAATATGTCCTGAACGACATCAAATCGGTAAAATCAGCCTGCGGACAAACACCTCTGAAGGTTATAATTGAAACCGATTTACTCGAAAAAGACGAAATAAAAAAAGCATGCCAGCTGATTATTGACGCAAAAGCAGATTTTGCAAAGACCTCAACGGGTTTTGTCAAAAACGGAGTAGGCGCAAAAGTAGAAGATGTCGAAATTATGGCGCAGGTTTTGAAGGGCTCAAAGGTTAAAATCAAAGCATCAGGCGGAATTAAGGACAGGGAAAAAGCGGAAAAACTGATTCAGGCAGGAGCTGTCCGTTTAGGAACAAGCAGCGGAGTAAAGCTCGTTGAGGGATAATTAAGTCCATTCCTCAATTTTTCGCTCTGAGTGTTTCCAGGAAATATTTTCTCTTTTATTAAGATTACAATATCTGCAAAAGGGAAGGGGTTGAGAAAAATATTCAGCTATTTGTTGACTATTAACCGAATTTTGGTGAATATCGAGATAGTCGTTTTCGCTCAGTTTTAAATCGGTTTTGAAGTAGTCGTTGAAGTGTCTTGAAGAAGGTGCAACGGAACAGCGGAATAATTTCCCGTTTTCAAGAGTTGCACAGTGGTTTCCCTGAAAACAGTCTTTTATTTTATCGCGGTTGTCCTCCGTTCCCGAGAGATTAAAAGGGGCTTTGCAGAAATCAAAGTTAGGTTTAAAGTCGATTTTGACGTTAAACCTCTCTGCCGTTTCTTTTATTTTTTTGTAGTCAATTTTCAGCTTATAAACAGTAACAGCGACAACTATATTATTCCTGTTTAAATTTTCCCAGAAAGCTTTTTGCTGAGAGAGAAGGAGACTTCCGTTAGTAAAGAGAACGATGTTTGATGAAGGAAAAATTTTTCTTGTATAGTCAAGAATTTTGGGAACATCTTTATTCAAAAGCGGTTCACCTCCCATAATTCCGATTAAATCGATATGGAAAAATATTTCGCTCATTCTTTTTATATCTTTTTTAAAAATTTCAAAATCAGCAAACTCTTCTTTTGCAAGCGGAGCGCAGTGGTCACAGCCTGCACAATTAATATTGCAGTGATGTGCTATTTCATAGAGAAAATAGCCGAGACAGAGTTTTTCGTTTTTGTAGTAAAGCTGTTCCATAACATGCTCAAATATATCATTTTTGATAAATAATGACAATAAAAAAGCCCGCCTGAAACAAGCGGACTTTTTTTATAATTTTTTAAACTATTTGTTATCTGTTAAAATAAACAAGCTTATTAAATCATTGATTTGTCTTGCCTGTTTTTGGTATTCCTGAACGTTCTTTTCAAGATATGCAATATTTGATTTGTATTCCTGAATTTTCATCGCACATTCTTTAATAGTAACATTCAGATTATCCTGAACACCCTGAGCCTCACCTAAGACAGAGTTCATGGAAATTCCGAGAGCCTCGATTGTCTGTCTGATAATCTGAGCACCTGTTTGTTTTGAAACTCCGGGAGGAAGCTGGTTGACAAGTTTTCTTAATATAACAACATTTGACGGCATATCAAACTGACGCAAATCTTCCTGTGTTATATCCTGATTATCATAACTCGGAGCAATCGGTGATTCAACCTCAACGGGCTGAGAGAAAGACTCCATAAACGAATTATCATGTGAATCTTCAACAATTAAAGTTTCTTCTTCATGTGTTTCCTCTTGTACGGGGTTTGTAGCGGGACGAAGAGGAATATCTGTCGCAACATTTGATGCAACTCCGCTAAGAGCATTTACGGGAGCAGGTTTTGATTGTTCAAGTTCAATCTCTGTCTGCTTTTTTAATGCTTCAACTATCTTTTTTCCTACACCTTCCGGTAACTGATTCTTTGCCATAAATTAAACCTCTTAATCTTGTATGGTGACTTTTAACCATAATTTAGGATATTTCAAAAAAATTATATACAAAACATTTTTTTAATTCAAGAATGAGTTTACTGAGTTAATGAATTGTTAATTTTTTATTAATATTTTAAAGAATTTGAAAAATCGGTTGTATAAGAATAATTGTAGAAAAAAAATTAAGGAGGAAAACATGAAAATAAGACCATTAGCAGACAGAATTGTTCTTGAAGTTATAGAAGACGCTGAACAGACATCAGGCGGAATTTTTATCCCGGACAGCGCAAAAGAAAAATCACAAAGAGGTAAGGTTATTGCCGTAGGACCGGGTAAGACACTCGACAGCGGTGAACTCGAAAAAATGGAAGTTAAAGAAAACGACATCGTTTTATTCGCTAAATATGCAGGTACAGACGTTAAGATCAATGATAAAACAGTTAAAATTCTCTCAATAAGAGACGTTTTAGGTATCGTTGAATAATAAATAATTAATATATAGGAGAAAACAGAAATGGCAAAAAGAATTGTATTTAATGAAGATGCCCGCAAAAGCCTTCTTGAAGGTATTGATGCAGTGGCAGATGCCGTAAAGGTCACACTCGGACCAAAAGGCAGAAACGTAATTCTTGATAAGAAATTCGGCGCACCGCAAATCATCAATGACGGTGTATCTATTGCAAAAGAAATAGACCTTGAAGATCCGCTTCAAAACGCAGGCGCACAGCTTTTAAAAGAAGTTTCATCAAAAACAAATGATGTTGCAGGTGACGGAACGACAACCGCAAGTGTACTCGCTCAGGAGCTTGTAAGAGAAGGTTTGAGAAACATCACCGCAGGCGCTAACCCTATCGGTATTAAACGCGGTATGGATATGGCATGCCAGAAGGCAGTCGAATTAATCAAAGACATGGCTACACCCGTTACAACAAAAGAATCACTTGCTCAGGTTGCAACAATTTCTTCGGGTAACGACTCTTATATCGGCGAACTCGTTGCAGAAGCTATGGAAAAAGTCGGACACGATGGTGTAATCACTGTTGAAGAATCAAAATCAACAGGTACAAACCTTAAAGTTGTTGAAGGTATGCAGTTCGATAAAGGTTATATTTCACCTTACTTCGTAACAGACGCGGAAAGAATGGAAGCAAACCTTGAAGATGCTTATGTACTTTGCGTTAATAAGAAAATCAATTTAATTGCAGACCTCGTTCCCGTACTCGAACAGGTTGCAAGAGACGGACGTTCTTTGTTGTTGATTGCAGAAGATGTTGAAGGTGAAGCCCTCGCAACTTTGGTTGTCAATACAATGAGAAAAGTTCTGAGAGCAGTTGCGGTTAAGGCTCCGGGCTTTGGCGACAGAAGAAAAGCAATGCTCGAAGATATCGCTATTATGACAGGCGGTCAGATGTTCACCGAAGAACTCGGTATCAAACTCGAAAACGTAACAGTTCAGATGATGGGTGTTGCAAAGAGAGTAACCGTAACAAAAGATACAACAACTATCGTTGTAGGTGACGAAAATAAAAAGGCTATCGAAGAGAGAGTAAGATTAATCAAGAAACAAATCGAAGCTTCAGACAGTCAGTATGACAAAGAAAAACTGCAGGAAAGACTTGCAAAACTCTCGGGCGGTGTTGCCGTTATCGAAGTCGGTGCTGCAAGCGAAGTTGAGTTAAAGGAAAGAAAACTCAGAATTGAAGATGCCCTGAATGCAACAAGAGCTGCAAAAGAAGAGGGTGTTGTTCCGGGCGGCGGAATTACTCTCGTCAGAGTTCTTCAAAAGATGCAGGAAGAGTGCAAGACTTGCCCTGACTGCGCCAAGATGAGCGAAGATGAACAAATCGGCGCTAAGATTTTGCTTAACTCACTTCACATTCCTCTCTATTTAATCGCTAATAACTCAGGTGTTAAAGGCGAGGTTGTTGTTGAAGAGGTTAAGAAACTTCAGGGCTCAATGGGTTATGACGCTCTGCATAATGAATATGTAGATATGTTCAAAGCAGGTATTGTTGATCCTGCGAAAGTAACAAGAAGCGCACTTCAAAATGCGGTTTCGGTTGCTTCAATGCTTCTGACAACAGAAGTTGCAGTAGTCGAAATGCCGGAAAAGAAACCTGCTATGCCTGCAATGCCTGATATGGGTGGCATGGGCGGAATGATGTAAGATTATTTCTGCATTAGAATATAACAGACAAAGAGGACAGAGGTTTTTAATCTCTGTCCTTATTTTTATTTGTTGGGTTTCACCCAACCTACTTTCTGCTACCTGCTAAATTGTATTGATTTAAACACGAAATATGATAGTATATAAACAGGGTAAACTCCTGTATCCCACCTCCGACACAGACAAGTTAAGTGGACTAAGGCGGAAAGGTGGTGATGATATGATTTTCTGCATTACAGAAAAAGAGCTATGCATTATCTTTTGGATAACAATAGCCCTTTTAATTAAATCATAGCAGGGAGTTAAGAAAGCCATATCGGTCTTGCCACCTTTATGGCTTTTCCCTACACTATTATATTAACACTTTTGAAATCAAACTTCAAGTATTTTAAATTGGATATTACCACGGATAATCGTCTTTGATTTGCCAACTGTCTTTCATTATAAGAGTTGCACAATATGTACCACTCTTTTGTTTATTACAATTACTTAGTATATCATTTCTAGAAGATGAAGGATTTATTGGAGAAAAAATTCCTTGCTTAAGGTCATAAATAAAGAAAAAGATGTCTCGACCAACTTTATTTGGTTTTTTATCACCATTTATATCAATATACATATCCAATCTTATTACAGTAGAATTACTATTTTTATAAATGTATGATGTTACAGACGTACCATCTGAAATATAAAATCTGACATCCCCTTCACCATAAGATGCTTCATTTCCATTTAATAAATAAAATATACTGTCCCAGCCTTCAGAAATATCTTTTGGAGCTTTTATAATATTGATGTATGGTGCAATATATTTATTAATAAACGATATAGCATCATTAGAATTATTTGGCAGACCTATTTCCCAGGTTTCAATCGGGCCGTTATCAGCAATGGCTCTTGCAGTTGTTTGCGAAAGTGTTGAATAAACTTTTTTAAGTCTTGTAACAGTTTGTTCTTTCTGATATTTAGTTATTAAAGTCGGAACTGTTATTGCAGCAATAACACCGATTATAACGAGGGTAATCAAAACTTCTGCGAGAGTAAAAGCGAACATATTCCCTCTCCTCGGGAGAGGGTTAGGGTGAGGGTTGTACCCGTTAGGGTTTCCAAATTCTTGAGATTCTTCGCTTACACTCAGAATGACATCATTATAGTTTTTATAGGGGGGGGGTAAGAAGTAATTTATTTTTCATTAATATATCTCTCTTTCTCAAAACATATTTATAAGTATAATACCATATTTTCAAAAAATTTTAACAGCGAGTTTGAATTTATTATATTTAATAATAATTTATTGCACCTTCCCTCAATACCTGACAAGTAGCATTATGACCTCTTGTATCAAAGGGTACTCTGTTGCAGCCGCGGGGATGTAAACCGTTTTTTTCTGTTACAAGGAACTGATACATATCTTTTCCCCAGGTATTAGGTTTCTTTACACCGTTTACATCAACCCAAAGCCAGACACAACCATATTCTCCACACGTATTATCCGTTTCTCTGAAAAATATCAGAGTACCGTCTGACAATACGAGTTTGGGCAAAGTTGAATTATCATAATCGTTATAAGGTTCACCGCTTAAATTGTATATTGAACCTGTATTCCAACATCCTGAACCATTTGGACAATCTTTTGAATTAAGCAGTTTTGGTTTATAAAGGTCATATACTTTATAAATATCCGTTGCCCATCCGCCTTTATCTGCTCTCGGAATTCCTTCTTCGGCAATAATAGAATTTGTTGCCTGAGAAAGAGTTGAATATGTCTTCTTTAATCTTGAAACGTACTCTTGTTTATTTGTATTGTTAATTATAGCCGGAACAGTTATAGCGGCAATAACACCAATTATAACCAAAGTTATCAATACCTCTGCAAGTGTAAATCCTTTTAAATAATTTTTATGGTTTATTCTAAACACAACCTTCTCTCTTTTTTTGGCAATATCAAAATATAATATTATCATTATTCCTCGATATTGTAAAAAAATACCAAACCAAAATCTTATCAACCAAAATCAGCCTTCAATTAATCGGCTTAACATTCCTTAACACTCCGCCATAAAAAAGTAAATTTCAAAAATTGAAAATACTTTATATAGGCATCAAAAGTAAGTGTGTAGTGAAAAATAAGGAGTGTGTGTTATGTCAACAACAGCATTAACAGAGTGTTGTCCGAATGGAGTTTACGGAAACGGTATTATGCCGAGAAGAGACGGCAATGTAAGAAAAATCGTCAGAGAAGAAATCGAACGTCAAAAGAAACTTGATGAACTCGAAAGAAAGTATGAGGCAGGCGAAATTTCAAAGTTTGAGTATAATCTCACCAAATTTGCCCTGAATTTGCCGAAAGAACCCCCGATGCCGCCGGTTGTTTATGCTCAGCAGCCAACAGTCGAATATATGGCATAAAAAAACAAACTTCAAAAAAAGAGATAAGGCTAAAAACCTTATCTTTTTTTTATGACTTTCAAAAAAAAATAATTAATACATCAAATAGAGTATCCAAAACATCCGAAAATAGTTCATACTTAATTATGTTAGATTTGTGGAAAATGTGAGGTAGTATTGTTTAATACAACGACACCATCGTACCTTCAGGCATACCGGGGGATGAACAATAATCAAATATCTAAGCAAAAAGAGGAGAAAGAGCAGTCAAAATCCTCTAATGGCGGTGCGAAGGAACAAAGGCAACAACAAAGATACCCCGAAACACCTGTTCAGCAGACAGGCAGAGTTGTTGAAAATTCAGATGGTGAACAAATACAAATTCATACCTATGAGCCGACTTATCCTCAGATAAGACAGCCTCAGCAAATTCAGAAACCAAACACTTTCCCGAACGGGCAAAAGCCTGCCGTTGATTATTCAAAAGGCGAAATTAATATTGCCCAGATTTTAGTCGATTTTAAAAACACAACAAATGCCATTGGGGCTAAAAAAGACGTTATGGAAGAGGTTTTTACCTACCTTGCGCTCATTGAACACCAGGCAAAAAAAGAAAATCCCGATGTCTTTATAATTAAATCAAACCTCAAAAATGCGGCAAAAATACTTGATGTATATATAACAGAAACCCTCAAAAAACAGTCAAATGTTGTTGAGAGCTGGATAGATGCGCTTTTCCTTCAGAAAATAAACTTTAAATTTGAAGAAACAGAAGTTCAAAACGCAGAAGTTCCTCAGACAACACCCGAAACACAAGAGGTTAAGGCAACCGAACAAAAACAAGAGGAAGCCAAAAAAACAGAAGAAAAAAAAGAAGAAATTATAAACAAAAACGGGGTTTATATCCCTCAGGATAAAGAATTAAAGAAGATGTTTATCCGCTCAAAGAAGTTTGCTTCGATTGATAACGTTAACAAAGCGCTCGAGCTCTTCAACTCAACCCTTCAATACGCAAAAGAGGTCGGGGATGTCCAGACGCAGGCACTCGTTCACTTTGAAACCGGAAGAATTTTTGATAAATCGAATGATGTTGTGGGCGCTTTAGACAACTATCAGCAGGCTGCAGTTTTGAGTAAAGACAATAATATAAAGGCAAGAGCACATATTTCAATGGCGCAGATTTATGATGATTACGTCAAATTTGAACCTGCTGTTGACCACTACTGCGCTGCTGTTTCGTTTGCAGGGGAGGCGGACAACCTTAACCTTCAGACAAAAGCACTCGCAGACCTTGCGGATATTCACTCCGAAAGATATGACAGAAAAAATTCCTTTATGTTTATGGACTTAGCGGACAGTGTTGCAAGAGAAACGAAGAATAAAAAATTTATAGGCTCAACCCTCTCAAGATGCGCCAAAATCAGCACAAGACTTGATGAAAGCGCAAAAGCACTTTCTTACTACAGGGAATCAACCAGATACTATGAACAGGCAAATGCCGTTGAAAACGAGATAAAGAACTATCAGGCAGCGGCGCAGATTATGGTAAAACTCGGAAACAAGACAAAAGCAAAAGCGCTTTTATCAAGAGCCTATTCAAAACTCTCAAAGCTCGACTCAAATACTTCAGAACTCACAAGTGACCTGAACTCTCAGATTTTGGCACTTGCCAATTAATTTTAATTCTTTTTCTGTTCCAGATAAACCTGCTTAATTACTTTAACGGTATAGAGCATTAGTCCGCCGAAAATCAAAGAAGCCAAACCAACCGGCATAACACTCCATAATCTTGAACAGAATACAGTATATGTTTCAATAAAAAGAAAAGTTAAACCATAATTAAAAAATACATTATGTTCATTTTTGGCGCCATAATACATAGCACCCAAAGCAGCAGCTATAAACAGAATATTTCCAATCCAAAGTTCAATATCCGTTGCGTGAGGAGAATGAATATTAAGGTCAAATCCCCAGAAGGAAACAATCCAAAGTGCTATAAAAAGCATAAATAACCCTGTCCAATTATATATTTGCGAAAATTTTTCTTTTATAAAACTATCTTCTTTTTCACTCATATATTCTGAAATATAGCCTAAGAGCAATAAAATAAGGGAAATCAGAATTTGAACAATCGGTCTTGAACAGCCTATCCAATAGCATGCATATCCATAGCCGGCAAAAAGACCTGCGCTGAGTGCAATAAAATATATTCCAAAGAGCAGATATAAAACTTTCTGACATTTATATGCAAGTGTAATAAAAGTTACCGCTCCTAAAATATTAATTATCGGAATTATTTTGTCTTCGGAATAATATTTATCATTTGGAATTAAGAGCATATTAAACAGACAAAATGCTGCTGCAAGTGAAACAGCTGCAAAAACATCAAGCATATAATTTGTTTTTAAAATATATTTTTGTTCTTCCGACAAATTTAATGAATTAGTTTTTGGATTTGCCTTATAGTGTTTTGAGAGGAAATGAAAAAGTAAAAAGGAAATTACGGAAATAACACCCCAGACGAAATAAACATAGTTATTCCCATAGATACCGTATAAGAAATTATATACAGGCGAAAAAATATACATATCAAGAAATTCCATAAAGGCAATATAAGTTTGAGCTATAAATTCCGCAATTTTTGCCATAAAATCAAGTTGGAAGAAGTTTATTACTGTAATAATAAATCCAAATATTATCCATAATGCACCTATGACAGAGACAAACTTAATTAACCTGAAAAAGTTTTCTTTTTGCCTTTCTTTCATAAAAGCTTCAATATTCTTATTCTGTTCACTTGATATTAAATTATTTTTTTCCCATAAATTAAGCTGTTTTTTTAATTTACCTATTCTCATATATTGTCCTTAAATACTTATGGTCTTTGAATAGTCAGGGGAATATCCTTCGGATAAACCTCCTGAATGACGTCATCTATTGCTTTGATGATAAAGAATCCGATATTTTTGCCCTGAGGGATTTTGAGGTCATCAAACGGAACAGACACTTCAAAAATATCCTCTAAGCCGTATCTGATATCGTTTTTAATCTCAAGTTCCCACGTGCCGTCTTTGGCAGCCTTCGCAAAGTGATAGGGATATTTGGGGTTCTTTGCAAGCCAGAATTTGACTTCGTGGGTGTAGGTATCATAGAGAATCGGGAAATTTTCTTCTTTTTTGACAATGACACGAACGGGAGAATTAGGACAGGTCAGGTCATCAAGTGCTTTTATATAAATATAAATGGCAAAGTCCTTTTTAAACACACCCTTTTCTCTTGCAAACTGGTTTATATCGAACCTGAGATAAAGGTTTTCACTGTCGCATCCGAAACAAATTCTGTTAAACAGTTTATATTCCTGCAAAACAGGACCTGCCGGAATATCGATACAGCCGGCATACTGCCATTCGTCATTGAACATATCAATTCCGTTGACGCAGGGGGTAATTGTGCGCTTAGGAACTCTCGAAGGCTTTCCGACTATTGAAATAAGCGGCATCTGAAGATATTCGGGAATTTCTTTTTCAAGCGCAACATATATATTTTTAAGATGTTCCCTGAACATATAGTCAAAAACGTGGTCCTGCCCTGAGTTATTAGGTTCGCCATACCACCAGAACCAGTCGCTGCCCTGGGTAATCTGAAGCTCCCGGGTAGCAAAAGCAATGGCATTTTTGGTATATTTACTGTCCTTAGCGCAGAAATTAATGAGCTCTTTTGCCTTCTGGATATAAGTCCAGGCAACATTTTTTGTAGGCTCTGCTATCCAAAACTGGTAATTGTTGTTTGCGGAAGAACCGACCGAAATTCTGTCTATACACTTTGCAAGAAGATTATTCTTTTCTATATATTCATTTACGATAACAGTTTCAAGAGAACTGTCCTCTGCAATAAGTTTATACAAGTGATTTAGGAAAATACTGCCGTTTTCTTCATAGCTGTCCCAACTGTTTTCACCATCCATAGCTATTGTCAGAAGGTGGGTTTTATCAGGTGAGTTTCTGAGTTTATCCTGGGCAATTTTTATTCTCTCATATAAATCATTCGCACTGTCGATACTGTCGTGCTGAGGATATTCAAAACTGATTAACTTCGCAATAATACTATCCCTGAAGATTAATTTAATCTCATTTTTATTCTTTGTTTCGTAAGAATAAACGGAGGCAAGGTCGTATGGCTCTTCAAGACAGCCCTTATAATCTCTCACAAACTCTTTTCTGAGAGAATCCGCAAGAGTGGAATCCTCGCTTATTGTCCATTTAAAGCCCATATCGGCAAGCATTTCGACTGTCTTTTTACTTAAACACAACTCAGACGGCCAGCAACCTTTGGGAGTTTCACCAAACACCTCTTCAAAACGGTTTATCGCCTTTTCAAGCTGAGTTCTCGCATCATCTGCCATATTTATTTTGCAATCCGGCATGGAATACTTTGAAGATGCCGTTTTTATATCGTTTGCATTAATTAAAATCGGCAAAATCGGGTGATAGTATGGTGAAACAGAAATACCTATTCTGTTTTCTTTAAGATATTTTTTCCAGGTCGGTATAATTTTTGAGATGATTTTTCTCTGAATATCGATAATTAATTTTCTGTCCTTCAGAGTAAAATTTTGCCCTTTTTGTTCCAGTTTTCTTAAAGCCGGGTACTCATTTTTCCAGTGTTCATCAAACCAAACGAAATTGAACCAGAACATAATATCGCCGTATTCTTTGTCGGAAAAGTCATTAACGTTAATCTCGGACTTGGAATATCTTTTATTGTAGAGATTTACATATTCCTTGTATTTTGAAATCAGGTGGTTGTAGTCAACATCAAAAAATGAGTTTAAAATATAGAGTTTATCGTTTTCGGTAAGCTCTTCAACAGGTGTAACCGTCAGTTTTGAATGAAGGTCATGGTTATTTTCTTTGGAATAGTCCAGAATAGTATCAATCAGAATCGGGGAAATATTGAAATTAAGTTTTATATCGGGGTGTTTTTCAAGGATAGCGACCATATTGAGGTAATCTTTAACCGCATGAAGTCTCGCCCAGGGCATAAGCCTGAGGCTGTTAGGCTGTGTCTGGTAATTAGGCTGGTGCATGTGCCAGACAAATGCAATCGCTAATTTTTTTTGCATAATTCCTTTTTTCCCGACAAATATTTGAAATATAATACCATATTTTCTTGGAACAATTCAACATGAATTATATAAAAATGTAAAAAAGAATAAACAAAGATGAAAAAAATAATTTTCTCTGATATTGTGATAGTGTGAAAAATTAAAGGGATAAATAATGAACAGGCGAGATTTCATAAAAACATCATTATGCCTTGGTGCTGCTGCAGCAACCTGCGGATGTATTTACGGCTCAAAACTGGTTTATAACTCGGAACATCCGGAAAATAAGTTCAGGCTGAAACATAAATCTGATTTACCCAAAAAAGTCAGACTTGAAGCCTGCAATAAATGTCAGCTGAATTGTGCCGCCTGCTGGATAAGAGCAGAGGAACAGCGAATTATTGATGAAGGCGGCGGTTTCGGATATTTAAAATTTGAAGATTTCAAAAATTTTGTTGATAAACACGATTTTATTAAAGAAATAGAACTTTCAAACAACGGTGAAATTTTCCTTAACCCTGAGCTCGACGATATTATCAAATATGCCTATGAAAAAAATATCCAATTATCGGCACAAAACGGAGTTAATTTAAATACTGTTTCCGATGAAACCCTTGAAAATCTCGTAAAATATAAATTTAATGCAATTATGGTTTCATTAGACGGAGCAACCCCTGAAACCTATTCAATTTACAGAAGAGGGGGTGACTTTAACACGGTTATTTCCCATATAAAAACCATTAATAAATTCAAGGAAAAATATAACTCACCATACCCTCATCTTGTCTGGCAGTTTATTTTGTTCGGACATAACGAACACGAAATAGATAAAGCAAGAGAAATGGCTAAAGAATTAAATATGGAAATGGTTTATTGCAAAAACTATGTAACTGATTATTCCCCTCTCAAAAACCCAAAACTTGCTCAGGAAAAGACAGGAGTTCATCTGATTGATGAACCCGAAGAAGAAAATAACGAAAACACGGAAATTACACCTGAAGAAGAAAAAAAAGAAACAAAAGAGGAATTAGCAGCAGAAATACCCGAAAATACTGACGGAAGAGCCGAACAAGATATAGAAACAAATGAAAGATTTTGTTATCAGCTTGAATATGAACCCCAAATTAATTTTAACGGCGATTTATTAGGCTGCTGCATTCTTTCCTATAAAAACTTTGGGACAAATGTGTTTAAAGAAGGTCTTTTGGGAGCACTTAACAGTAAAAAAGTCCTTCAGGCAAAACTTATGCTCTCTGACTTCACTACAGAGCCTTATGAAGATAATCCCTGCTCAACGTGTGGTCTTTATACCGGTTTTAAAGAGCAAAACAGACCTATAAAATTCAAACTCGGCTGATTTTAATGAAAATGTTTTTATAAACTAATGACATATTAAAACATGTTAATAAAAATTTACAAAAACCCGAAAAAGCCCGAAATTTCGGGTTATAGAGAAGTACTATAAATATTGTGTATTTCGTATGATTTTAAAAACAATTTGAAAAAATCGGGTAAAAATTCAATTTTGACCGAAAAATCGCTTGATTTGAAAAATTCAACATGTACGATATATTTATCATCGGTTAAATGAGGAATTTTTTGTACTGAAAAATAAACTCAAAACCAAATCAGAAAGGTACAAATTGAGGAAACAATGTCAAAGGATATAATAGAATTTGAAGGGACAATACTTGAATCACTCCCGAATGCAATGTTCAAAGTGAAACTCGAAAACGATTATGAAATATTAGCCCACATCTCGGGAAAAATCAGAAAAAACTTCATAAAGATATTGCCCGGCGACAAAGTTAAGGTCGAGATGACACCATACGATTTGACCAGAGGCAGAATAACTTACAGATTAAGATAAAAGCAAAGGAAAAAAAGATGAAAGTCAGAACATCAGTAAAACCTCTTTGCGAGAAATGCAAAGTAATCAAAAGAAAAGGCAGAGTAGCAATTATTTGCGAAAACCCTAAACACAAGCAAAGACAAGGTTAAAAAAGGACAAAGGAGACACAATGGCAAGACTCAGTGGGGTTGATTTACCCCGTAATAAAAGAATGGTAATAGCATTGACCTATATCTACGGTATAGGGCCTACTCGTTCAAAAAACATATTAGCCGCTTGCGGTATATCTGAAGACCTGAGAACAGATGACCTTACAGATGATGATGTAAGAAAACTCAGAGAAGAACTTACACACTATTCAATCGAAGGTGATTTGAGAAGAGAAGAAGCGCTCAGCATTAAGAGATTGGGCGAAATCAACTCTTACAGAGGTTTAAGACACAAACGCAAACTTCCGGCAAGAGGTCAGAGAACAAAGACTAACGCAAGAACAAGACGCGGTAAGAAAACAGGACCTATCGCCAAAAAGAAGACAGCAGTATAAGGAGTGATATAAAAAATGGCTAGACCAGTAAAAACAAAGAAAAAGGAAAAGAAGAACGTATTACAGGGAGTTATACACATTCAGTCAACTTTCAATAATACGATTGTTACTTCAACAGATACCCAGGGAAATACTGTTGCGTGGGCATCAGCCGGTTCAGTAAAAGAACACAGCTTTAAGGGTGCAAGAAAAGGCACTCCGTTTGCTGCTCAGTCAGTAGCCGAAAAAGTTGCAAAACTTTCTATCGACCAGGGAATGAAGAAGGTTGAAGTTTATATTAAAGGACCCGGTGCAGGCAGAGAAACCGCCATCAGAGCAATCCAGGCAGCAGGTCTTGAAATTACACTTATCAAGGACGTTACCCCAATTCCGCACAACGGATGCAGACCGCCCAAGAGAAGAAGAGTTTAATAACTAAAGATAAGGAGTCAAAAATTGGCAAGATATACAGGACCTACAAATAAATTGTACCGCAATTACGGAGTTGCGGACTTATCTAACAAGATGCTGGTTTCTTCACTAAGACAAAATGCTTCAGGTCAGCATGGCGCAGCAAGAAAAAAGGCATCGGAATATGCTTTGCACTTAAAGGAAAAGCAGAAAATCCGTTTCACCTACTTAGTAAGTGAAAAACAATTCTCAAGATATTACGAAAAAGCATCACGCAAAAAGGGTGTTACAGGTACTATCTTACTTCAGATGCTCGAATCAAGACTTGATAATATTATCTTCAGAGCAGGATTAGCTTCTACAAGAAAGCAGTCCAGACAAATCGTTACACACGGACACGTCCTTGTAAACGGTAAAAAAGTTGATATTCCGTCTTATCTGGTAAAACCGCAAGACGTTATCACTGTTAAGCAGAGAAGTCAGGAATTCATCAAGACAGTTGCTTCCGCCATTGATTTAGCTACAGTACCTGCCTGGATGACTATCGACAAAGATGCTCAGAAAATCACTTATGACAGAATACCGGAAAGAGCAGAGCTCGATCCTGAAATCAAAGAACAGCTTGTAATCGAATATTACTCTAAATAATAATTGTAGGAGATAATTCAATGGAATTAAAAATAAAATGCATAGATAACGTTACAAATTCAGACGGTTCACAATATGGTAAGTTTATCCTTAAACCTCTTGAAAAGGGTTTTGGTACAACCATCGGAAACGCATTAAGACGTGTATTGTTATCATCACTTGAAGGCGCAGCCGTTACATCAATCAGAATTGAAGGTATCACACACGAATACACTTCCATTCCGGGTATTGTTGAGGACGCAATCGACATTATGTTAAACCTCAAGGGCTTAACTTTGAAGATTGATTCAAAAGAACCCCAGCACCTTAGATTAGATGTTGACAGACCGGGACCTGTTCTCGCAAGTGATTTGGAGCTTCCCGCAGGTGTTAAAGTCGTTAACCCCGACTGGTTAATCTGCACAATAGCAGAAGGCGGAAGTATCCACGCAGACATCGTTGCAGAAGTCGGAAAAGGATATATTACGGTTGACGTATTAAAAGAAAACAAAGGCAATATTCCTATCGATATGCTTCCGATTGATGCATCATTTATGCCTATCAAGAGAGTCAGCTACAACGTTGAAAACACACGTGTCGGAGATGTTGTTGACTATGACGAGCTTACTATTGAAATCTGGTCTAACGGAAGTATCGAAGTTGCTACGGCATTGAGCCAGGCAGCAAGTTTATTAATCGAACATTTTATGGAAATTGCATCAATTACAGGTCAGCCTTCAATTTTAACAACTGCGCAGACTGTTGTTGAAGAGCCTGTTATTGAGGACAAAACTCCTTCAATTTCGATTGAGGACCTTGAACTCTCCGTAAGAGCTTACAACTGCTTAAAGAGAGCAAGCATCAATTCTATGGCAGAGCTTTTAAAGAAATCGGAACACGATTTACTGAATATTAAAAACTTTGGTAAAAAGTCATCTGATGAAGTTATTGAAAAATTACGCCAGGCAGGTTTAGAGCTTCAGCCTAATCCTGAGGGTGTTGATTTGGAAGAATTAATATAATAATCACAAAGGACTAATAAAATGAGACACCAATGCAAAAGACATACATTAGGAAGAGCACAGGACCAGAGAAACGCAATATTGCGCTCTCTTGCAACCGACCTTTTCTTATATGGCGAGATAACAACAACTATCTCGAGAGCTAAGGCTTTAAAACCTTATGCTGAAAAACTTATTTCGTTTGCCAAAAAAGGCGACCTTCACTCAAGAAGAATTGCCGCAAGATACATTTATTCAAAAGAAACAGGCGAAATAATGAACATGGAAACAAAAGAAATACTGGCTTATGACAAAGAAAACAAACAGTATTTCAATGTTGAAACCAAAGAAGCTGTTAAAGAACTTCAAAAAGACAAAAAATACCTCAACCAGACAGTTTTGATGAAGTTGTTTGACAGAATCGGCAAACAATACCAGGACAGAAACGGCGGTTATACTCGTATCTACCAGCTTCCTCCGAGAAGAGGCGATGCGACTAAAATGGCAATGATTCAGCTGGTATAATGCAAAGATACGCACTTATAATTCAATATAAAGGCGAAGGCTTTGCAGGAAGCCAAAAACAAACAAAGTATTCTGTTGAGCCCACAGTACAGGGCGAGATAGAAAAAGCACTCAGTACATTGACAAAAACAAATATCAGGACAATTTTCTCAGGCAGAACCGATAGGGGTGTCAGCGCTTATGAACAATGCCTTCACTTTGACAGTGACTATGACTGTTCAGGGTATAAGTTCATTAATTCGATGAACGGCCTATTGCCGAAGGGAATAAGTGTTAAGGAAGTTCAGAAGAAGGATAAAACCTTTCACGCACAGAAGAGCGCCAAGGCAAGGTGGTACAGATACACAATAGCGAACCGCCCCCAGAGGTCGTGTTTTGATGATGATTGTCTTTTAGTCAGGAATAAATTAGATGTCCAAAGACTTAATCAAATGCTTCAGTATTTGATAGGAGAGCACGATTTTTCGGCCTTTAAAAAAGTCAAAACAACAAATCCTGCTAAGGTTTGCATAATGTATAAAGCGACAGCGACGCAAGACGGCGACAAGATTTATATAGATTTAATTGCAAACAGATTTTTGTATAATATGGTGAGATTAATTGTCGGAACTCTCCTCAAACTCGAAAAAGAATCTCAAGCCCCCGAAGCACTTAAAGAGATTTTAGAGTCAAAGGATAATCAGCAAGCAGGAACGATATGCGCACCCAACGGACTGATGTTAATGAAAGTAATATACAACGAAATAAACGATATGGAGACGGCTTATGAAAACTTATTCGGCTAAACCTCTGGAAGTAGAAAGAAAGTGGTACATCTTGGATGCTGAGGGCAAAACCCTCGGAAGACTGGCTGTTACTGCCGTAAATATACTCAGAGGCAAGAATAAACCCCAATACACACCGAATGTTGACACAGGTGATTTTGTAATCATCATCAATGCTGACAAGATTTGTGTATCAGGCAAAAAAGAAACAGACAAAAAATATTATCATCATACAGGCTACCCCGGTGGACTCAAGATGGCAACTTTTAAGGAATTAATGGAAAAAGATCCCAGACTTGCTATCGAAAAAGCCATCAAAGGTATGCTTCCCCACAACACTTTAGGTCAGGAACAATTCAACAAACTTAAAGTATATGCAGGCGCTGAGCACCCGCACGAAGCACAAAAACCTGTATTATACAACGAAACGGAGGCTAAATAATGGCAGTTGATAAGAAAGAAACAATGGCAACAGGAAGAAGAAAGACTGCTATTGCCGTAGTTAAATTAGTAAGAGGTAAAGGCAGAGTTTTTGTTAACGGCAGAACTTTTGCTGATTACTTTGGTAACAGACCGTCACTTGAGATGACAATCTATAAACCACTTGCTTTAACTGACAACCAGGAAAAATTCGATGTCAGAGTAAAGGCAGTCGGAGGCGGAATTTCTGCTCAGGCAGATGCTATCAGACACGGTATTTCAAGAGCCTTGTTAAAGGTTAATGAAGAATACAAATCTGTTTTAAAAGCAGAGGGACTGCTCACTCGTGACAGCCGTATCAAAGAAAGAAAGAAATACGGAAGAAAAAGAGCAAGAAAAAGATTCCAGTTCTCAAAGAGATAGAAAATTGTTGGGTTTCACCCAACCTACAAAAAACAAAAAAACTCCCGTTTGGGAGTTTTTTTGTGAAAAAATTTACATTTTCAATTATTTAATATTTTCAGTTATAATAAATTGTAGTTTAGGTTTATTAACCCGACAAATAGAAATTTTAGGGCGTGTTGTAAAACACGAAAAAAATCCAAAATGCAGGGTAGACTTTAATCTACCGAAAAACTTTTGAAAGAGGGTACAATGACAGATACACAGGAAATGAAACCAAATCAGATTACATTTGATATTACAGACCGTTGCCAGATGAGGTGTATAACCTGTTCAAAGTGGAAAACTGTTGCAGGCGATGTTATTGAAAAAGAACTGACCACTGAGGAATGGAAAAAGGTACTTGACGGGCTTCACGAATGGCTCGGTGGTGATTTTTGGTTTTGTTTCTCGGGCGGAGAGCCGTTTTTAAGACCTGATATTTTTGAAATAGCAGATTATGCTTCATCCCTGGGCATTAACGTTGCCTCTATGACAAACGGCTTCAGTATTGAACGTTGTCTTGACAAAATAGTCAATTCCTCAATTAAGTCTTTAAATATCTCTCTTAACGCAATTACCCCTTCTGTCCACGACACTTCAAGGGGAAGAGAGGGCTCTAACCAAAAGATAATGAATGCAATAAAAAGGCTCAATGAACTCAAACAGGAAACCGGAAAAGAGCTCTGGATAAATATTTCAACTATTGTGTTCCCCGAAAATCTTGATGAACTTGTTCCTTTGGCTGAATTTGTGAAGGAAAACAACCTCGGCGGAATTATGTATCAGCTGATGGACGATAAGGAATCCTTCCACGGCTATAATGTCCAGAAGGCATGCCCGACTGCGACTTATAAAATGCCTGATGCACTCAAAAAAGAATATATGGATATGTCCGCACATGCGTGTGAGGTCTTTGACAGGCTCGCACAGATGAAAAAAGACGGGTATAACATTTTCAATACTTTTGAACAAATTGAAGCGATAAAGATGTTTCTGAAGAACCCTGATGACATAATAAAGGCGATAGACTGCAGGGTTGGGGAGACAAATTTTGCGATTGATCCCTATGGTGACGTTCGTCTTTGTTTTAATATGGCGCCTGTCGGGAATATAAGAAACAATACCCCAAAAGAAATCTGGGAAAACAAACTATCAACTGCGTGCAGAAAATCAACATCAAAATGCAAAATGTACTGCAGGCTCTTAAACTGTAACTTTAAAGGTGATTTTCTGAACAAAAAAGAGGATGAGTGTTTTATTTGTTCGTTCTTCTCAAAATTGTTTAAAAAATAGAACTTGTTAATTTTTACAAAAATCGGGTAATATGATAATATAAAAATATTATATAGAGATGAGAGGTTTATATTATGTTTAATAATAAAAATAAAGTAGTTCCTACCCCCCCCTATGAAACCAATAATTATGTAATTAATACTAAAGTCCTCTCCTGGGGAGAGGATTTAGGAGAGGGTTTTGCCCGTAGGGTTACAGCAAATGAATGTTCACCCCTCTCCCCCAGCCCCTCTCCCTCGGAGAGGGAAGCAAGTGCTTTTACCCTCGCCGAAGTTTTGATAACACTTGTCATTATCGGTGTAATTGCTGCAATAACAGTTCCGACTTTAATGAACAAAACCAATAATCAGGAATATGTTTCAAAACTCAAAAAAGCATATTCTACACTTTCTCAGGCAACTAATTTGATTATTGCGGAGGAAGGAACACCAAGAGCTGATAAAGGTGGTTGGGCTAAAGATGCAGATAATGTTTATAATCTTTATAAAAAACATTTAAATAATGCTAAAGAATGTGGTGTGATATTGGTTGTTTAAATCAGCCTGATATGAATTTCCTTAGAGGTGGGGTTAATACAGGTTGGAATACAATAGATACTTTTAGAAGGCTTGTATTAACAGATGGTGTTCAGGTTATGTTTCATGGTGTTGATGAAGAATGTGGTTCAACTACCGAAGGTACAGAAAAAGTTTGCTCTTGGTTATGGGTAGATTTAAATGGTGAAAAAAAGCCTAATACATATGGTCGCGATGTTTTTGGATTTTTATTGCAAGAAGACAGATTACTTCCGAGAGGTTGTGATATTGATGCTTGTAATAAAACATCAACAGGAACAGCTTGTGCCTGCAAAGTTCTTCGTGAAGGTGCGATGAATTATTAGTATTACTCCCTCTCCCGAGGAGAGGGAAATAACAAAATAATAAAAAATACCCCACAAATTGTGAGGTATTTTTTTTATCAATTATTTTTAAATCAATTATGATTCAAATACATAAGAGATTAAAGATGCTTCTCTTGCTTTTTTGATTGCGCTTGTAAGCATTCTCTGGTGTTCTGCGCAAGTTCCTGTTATTCTTCTCGGAAGAATTTTACCTGCCTCTGAAGTCAGATACTTTTTGAGTTTAGGTACATCTTTATAGTCGATGCAGGTTACTTTATCTGCACAAAAGCTGCAGTTTTTTCTTTTTTTCTTATCTGATGAATCTTTCATTTATATTTTCCTTTACTTCTTAATATTTACTTTAACTCTTGCCGGGTACTAGAACGGCATTTCTTCTTCTCCGATTAAATCTTCAGCAAACTCCTCAGTTTCACTGAATTTAACGACCTCGGAGGGTTTTTGTGTATTAACTGGTGCAGTCTGAACAACCGCAGAATTGTTTGTGTTTGATGAGCCCGAAACAATTTCAAGGCTCGAAAGTCTTAATTCTAATGTCTTTACGTCCTGACCGTGGGTATCTTTTCCGACATAAGTTCTGAGCTGACCTTCAACGACAACCTTATTTCCGGCTTTGATACTGTTTTCAACCGCATCAGCCAGACTGCCGAAAGCGACAACTCTCAGAGTATCATCGTTGTTATCATCTACAGATACCGAAAAATTAGCAATCTTCAAATCCATATTGTTCTGAGTTGTGGTTATCTGAGGATCTTTTTTAACTATACCCGATATTACAGCCTTCGCAAGTGACATAAATTACCTCTCAGTTATGCTTTTGCCATTTCTAAAAACATTGTTCTCAAAACAGCTTCGTTTAAAGAGAGTTGTCTTGTAAACTTAGAAACCTGAGCGGGCTCAAGTTCGAGCTTGAGTGTTGCAAAAAATCCGTCTCTGAAGCCTTTTACTTCATAAGCAAGTTTTTTGCGTCCTGTTTTGTCTGTATCAAGAACTTTTCCGCCAAGTTCAACGACACTTGCCTGAATTTTTTCAATCACTTTATCTGTTTCTTCCGAATCTATGTTCGGTTTAACAATAACCATTAATTCGTATGTTTTCAATGTTTTTCTCCAATTTTTCATCTTATTTTACTACTATAGTTTTATTACAAACATGAAAAATATACAAATTATTTTAATAAATCTTTATGAAACCTATATTCTGTCCAGGACAAAATCTATTGCGCCATGGTTTTTTTCAAAAACGTTTTGGCAATTTTTACTGTATTCACTGTGTTTTTGAGCATCAGAATAAAATTCGTCAAGCTCTTTTTCAAGCTCTTCTTCGGTTTCAACAACAACAGTTGCCTTTTCATCCGTTAAAATTCTGTAGATGTCTTTAAAATTATGAGTGGAAGGTCCTGAAATAACGGGAACACCCCAGATATTTGCCTCTAAAGGGTTATGTCCGCCGGTTCCCGAAAAACTTCCGCCTATAAACGCAATATAGGAAAGAGAAAAGAGTTTTGCAAGCTCGCCCATGGTATCGAGCATAATAATTTCAGACGTTTCAAACTCTGCCCCGAGTGATTTTAAGCCGTAAGAAAACCCTGTTTCTTTAATCAGATTTTCAACCGCCTCAAACCTTTGCGGGTGACGTGGTGCGAGCAGAAGTTTCATATCAGGATATTTTTGCTTTAAATCTTTAAAACACTTCAAAACAATTTCATCTTCGCCCTTGTGGGTGCTTGCAGCGATAAAAAGTCTTGAATTATTAAGTTTCAAACTTGTTTTATAGTCGTTAATCTCTTCCTGAGTTAAATTTGGAGTAATATCAAACTTGAGATTTCCCATAATTTCGACGATTTTAGGACGCGCACCTGCATTTAAAAGACGTTCTCTATCGTAATCGGTCTGCATAAAAATTTTCTCATAGTTTCTGAACACACCTTCCAGGAAAAATCTTATCCTCTTATACCCGTCAGCCGAGTGGGGCGAAATTCTTCCGTTGACAGTATAGACTTTTCTTCCCTGTTTTTTTGCAATATGAACAAAGCAGGGCCAGATTTCGGTTTCCGCTATAACGATTTGAGAAGGGTTATATTTTTTAAAAAACGACAATACAGAGAAAAAGAAATCGAAGGGGAAATAGGTTATCTCATTAACGATTGTTCCGAGCGACTTTTGAGCCACTTCCTGCCCTGTTTTTGTTGTTGTTGTGAGGATAATCTTCTTATCGGAATTGCGTTTTCTGTATTCCTTAACAAGCTGAGCTATTGCGTTTACTTCACCAACAGAAACGGCATGAAACATAATAGTTTCAGAGTATTCGGTTTTAGGGGAATAAAACCCGAGTTTTTTCCAAAACCCCGCTCTGAACTTTGGCTTTATGAGCATAGCAACGACTATTATCGGTATAAGCAAAACCGCCAAAATCGGCAGGCACAGTTCATATAAGAATATCATCGTATTTTTCCTATATATTGTTTTCGTTTCTCTCTAACGGGCTCTTATAATTCATAGAATTTCCCTGAGGTTCAACCACCTGAACACCGAATTTTGTTCTGAAGAGGTGCTGTACGGTTTCACTCTGAATCTCAAACATCATCTTATTGAAGAGTTCATAAGCCTCTTTTTTGTATTCAAGAAGGGGATTTTTCTGCCCGTAAGCCCTCAGACCTATCCCGTCTCTCAGCATATCAATGTTATTAAGGTGATCTATCCATTTATTATCAACAACTCTCAGAAGAATATCCCTTTCAAGCTGTCTCATAATGTTTTTATCGGTATAAGGAACTTCCGCCTGGAAGCTCGGTTCATACTGAGAAAGAACATTATTATAGAAATCAACCATTTGTTTTTCGTGGTTTTTATACGCATCAAGCGCCATATCCTTAATTTTGTCGTACATGTTTTCGTATTTCATACCGACAACATCTTTGAGTTCAAGCGCACTCAACTGGGGCATAACCGAGTGAATTTCTCTTATCATTGATGCCAAATCTTCCTGAATATATTCGTCAGGATTCATGCCGGGCGCGATATAAGAGTTCATAACCCTTTCAACTTCTTTTTCTATCATAAAGATTATGTCACTTCTCAAATCACCGCCCTCTAAGACTTTTAACCTCTGAGCATAGAATTTTTCTCTCTGAAGGTTCATAACGTCATCGTATTCGATAATGCTCTTTCTTGCGTCAAAGTGGAAGGTTTCGACCTTCTTTTGTGAACTTGCTATCTGACTTGTAATTATCGGGTTTTCAATAGCCATAGTCTCATCAACACCGAGCCTGTCCATCAAAAGCGCAACCTTTTCACCACCGAAGATTCTCATTAAATCGTCCTGAAGAGAAAGGAAAAATCTCGTTGAACCCGGATCGCCCTGCCTTGCAGCACGACCTCTCAGCTGGTTATCAATACGTCTTGACTCGTGTCTTTCCGTTCCGATAACATGCAAACCGCCAAGCTCTACAACCTTATTGTGTTCTTCAAGCGTTGTTTTGACTGCTTCCGCGAGAACATTGTTTTTTATTGTCTCATAATCTTTTGTGGTTTCAGGAGTAATATTCTTTTCAAGAAGTTTTTCTTTTGCAAGATACTCTGCGTTACCGCCTAAGAGAATATCGGTACCACGACCTGCCATGTTTGTTGCAATGGTAACCGCACCTAATCTGCCTGCCTGAGCGATAATATATGCCTCTTTTTCGTGGTGTTTTGCATTCAGAATATTATGCGGAATACCTCTTTGCTTTAAAAGCCCCGAGAGTATCTCAGACTTTTCAATACTGATAGTACCGACCAGAACAGGTCTGCCTATCTTGTGCATAGCAATTATTTCATCAACAACTGATAAAAACTTCTGCTTTTCAGTCTTATAAATAACATCTGGGTAGTCAATTCTTATATCCTTTTTGTTTGTAGGAATTGAAGTAACCTCAAGGTTATAAATCTTACCGAACTCTGCTTCTTCCGTCATTGCAGTACCCGTCATGCCCGAAAGTTTGGGATATAGTCTGAAAAGGTTCTGGAAGGTAATCGAGGCAAGAGTTTGGGTTTCGTCCTGAATTTTTACGTTTTCTTTTGCTTCAATAGCCTGATGAAGACCTTCGGACCAGCGCCTGCCCTCCATTAATCTGCCGGTAAACTCGTCAACAATAACGACTTCACCGTTTTTGATAACATAATCAGTGTTAAGAATGAATAATTCCTTTGCTTTTAAAGCCTGAAGAAGGTGGTGCGCCCACTGGTTGTTTATATCAAACAAATCATTAACCCCGAGAAGCTCCTGGGCTCTGTCAATACCTTCTTCTGTCAAAATGATGTTTTTGTTCTTCTCATCGACTTCGTAATCAACGACCTTCTTTAGCTGAGGTGCTATTTTTGCCATTGTTTTATAGAGCTCTGCGGACTTTTCAAGACGCCCCGAAATGATTAAAGGAGTTCTTGCTTCATCGATTAAAATAGAATCGACTTCGTCGATAATGGCATAGTTAAAACGTCTCTGAACCCTTTGTTCCATGCTCGCCGCCATATTATCCCTGAGGTAGTCAAAACCGAACTCGTTGTTTGTTCCGTAGGTAATATCGCAATTATAGGCAGCCTTTTTCCCCTCAAAGTTAAATTCATCGCGGTTTGAAAGCACAACTCCAACGGATAAACCCAGGAAATTAAATATCTTGCCCATCCACTCGCTGTCACGTTTTGCGAGGTAATCGTTTACGGTGATTATATGAACACCTTTTCCTGTTAAGGCGTTGAGATAAGCGGGAAGTGTTGCCACAAGAGTTTTTCCTTCACCTGTTCTCATCTCTGCGATATGACCTTCGTGGAGGTAAATACCGCCGATTAGCTGAACATCAAAGTGGCGCATATTCAAAACCCTTTTGCCTGCCTCTCTGACGGTTGCAAAAGCATCGGGAAGAATTTCATCAAGCGCTTTTTTCTCAAGTTCTCTGTCTTTTTTATAGTCCTCTGAAACAGGACGTTCGGCAAGGTGCTGTCTGAAATAGTCTGTTTTTGCCCTTAATTCTTCATCGCTGAGAGCAGCATATTCGGGTTCGAGTTTATTTATATGATCAACAATGGGCTGAACTTTTTTAACCTTTTTGACGTTCGGATCGCCCAGCATTTTTACGAGTAAATCAAGCATTATCCCTGTTTCTCCAAGTCGTTTCGTGTTTATCTTCTAATCTACATCTTTAATTTTACCATAAAATTATCTTTTTCAACATAAACGGACTTAAAAAAAGTTTATTTTCTGCTCAAAGCATGACGGGGTTATGGTAAAGTTAAAATAAGGATGCAATTTTTTTTGCACAAATTAAAAGGTCAGGAGATTTTACTAAATGCGTTATGTCCCTTTGCATGTCCATACGGAATACAGTTTACTCGATGGTGCAATAAGAATTAAAGACTATTGCAAATTTGCAAAAGAAAACGGCATGGAGGCTATTGCCGTCACAGACCATGGAAACATGTACGGGGCTATTGAGCTTTACAGAAACGCAAAAGAAAACAATCTAAAAGCCTTAATAGGCTGCGAGATGTACGTACTTCACGGGGATATTGAGGTGCAGGATAAGGATAATAACGACTTATTCCACCTTGTTTTAATCGCAAAAAACCTTACGGGGTATCAAAACCTCGTTAAACTCGTAAGTACTTCTCATATAAAAGGAAAATACCGCAAGCCGAGAATAAACCACGAATACATTGAAAAATACTCTGAAGGCTTAATTTGTCTTTCTGCCTGTATCCAGGGCGAGGTTTCCCGCTCTGTTTTAAGGGGCAATAAGGAAAAAGCAAGAGAACTCGCAAAATATTATAAAGATTTATTCAAAGATGATTACTACATAGAGCTTCAGGACCATGCGCTCCCCGAAGAAAAAATTGCAAACGAAGAATTAATTAAGATAGCAAAAGAATTCGATATACCTCTCGTCATAACAAACGACAGCCACTACCTCAGAAAAGAGGATGCTAACTGGCATGATACACTTTTGTGTATCCAGACCGGCACATTAAAAAAAGAAGAGAACAGATTTCGCTTTCCGAACAACGAATTTTATGTTAAAACTCCCGAACAACTGAGAGATGCATTTAAATGGATGGACTCAGAGATGTTCGAGGAGGCTATTGAAAACACCGCAAGAGTTGCGGACAAATGCCACGTTATTCTTAATCTCGGGGAAAATATTCTTCCTAATTTCGATGTTCCGCCGAACCACACTGTCGGCTCATACCTGAATTTTAAGGTCAGAGAGGGACTGGAAGCAAGATACGGAACAATTACAAGAGAAATTGAGGAAAGAGCGAATTATGAACTCGGTGTTATCGGAAATATGGGGTTTGAAGCCTATTTTCTTATCACCTGGGATTTTATCCACGCAGCAAAAGAACTTGGTGTTCCCGTTGGTCCCGGGAGAGGTTCTGCGGCGGGAAGTCTTGTTGCGTATGCCCTGGGAATTACTGACCTTGATCCTATCAAGCATAATCTCTTGTTTGAAAGGTTTTTGAACCCTGCCCGTGTATCCATGCCTGATATAGATATTGACTTTTGTACTGACGGCAGAGAAAAGGTTATTGATTACGTAACAAAAAAATACGGCGCAGACAAGGTTTGCCAGATTATAACCTTCGGCACACTCTCGGCAAAAGCCGCTATCAAAGCGGTAGCAAAGGTTTTTGATATACCCTTCGGGGAAGCTAACGACCTCACCCACCTTGTACCCTCTGCGGTTGATATGACCATTGATAAGGCACTCGAGGAGGCTCCTGATTTCAAAAAGGCTTATGAAGATAAAGAACACCCGATTATTAAGGAAATTATCGATGAAGCAAGAAACATAGAAGGGATAAAACAGAATGTCGGCAGGCATGCTGCAGGTATCATCATTTCAAAAGATCCTTTAGAAGATATTGTTCCCGTTGAGTATTCAAAAGAAGGAACGGTTGTAACGGAATACCCGAAGGGCGACTGCGAAAAAATCGGGCTTCTTAAAATGGACTTTTTGGGATTAAAGAACCTCGAAATCATCAGAGATACCATTAATCTCGTTAAAAAGAGACACGGCATCGATGTTGAAATAAACAAAATTCCGCTTGATGACAAACCGACCTACGATTTGTTGATGTCAGGGAACACGGAAGGCGTATTTCAGCTTGAATCTGCGGGCATGAAGAAGCTCATAAAAGACTTAAAACCAACAGTATTTGAAGATTTAGGCGCTCTCGTTGCGCTCTATCGCCCCGGCCCGTTGGAATCAGGAATGATTAAAGACTTCGTTGAAAGAAAACACGGCAGACAAAAAATCACTTACGCAAGCCCTCTTCTTGAACCGATTTTAAAGGACACCTACGGCACTATTGTATATCAGGAGCAGATTATGCAGGTGTTCCAGTCTTTAGCCGGATATACTCTCGGTGAAGCTGACAATGTCCGCCGTATGATGGGTAAAAAACAAGTTGAGGAAATGGCAAAACAAAAGGTCAGGTTTGTTGAAAATGCCGCAAAGAACGGAATGAGCGAAAATGCGGCAACCGAACTCTTTGAACAAATTGAAGCCTTCGCAAAGTATTGTTTTAACAGGTCTCACTCCGCAGCCTATGCTTTTGTTGCATACCAGACGGCTTATTTAAAAGCACACTATACAGTTGAATATCTGAGCGCACTTCTTTCAAGTGTTCCTGATGAACTCGAAAAAATTCAGCTCTATATTGAAGAATCGCAGAAATTCGGAATAAAAGTACTCCCCCCCGACATCAACAAATCCTTCCTCGCCTTCACTCCGGATGGTGACAACATCAGATTCGGAATGAACAGTATCAAAGGGCTCGGTGCAACCGTACTTGATGTAATAATCGAGGAAAGAGAGAAAAACGGCGAATTTAAATCAGTCGCGGATATGGCAGGAAGATTAAGCACTAAGGTGCTCAACAGAAAAACAATTGAAAGTCTTGCAAAATCGGGGGCTCTCGACTGCTTTGGCGTTTCAAGAAAACAAATTGTTGAAAATATCGACAATATCTGCTCTGCCTCAAACAGAGAAGCACAGGCAAAAGAGCTCGGTCAGGTCAGCCTGTTTGCTTCACTTTCAAACGATACATCAAGCTATACAATGCAGTCTTTTGAACTCTTCGGAAGCCCTGAAGAATACTCTGAACATGAAATTCAGCAATTTGAAAAAGAATATCTCGGAGTTTATGTTACCTCTCACCCGCTCGAATCAATAAGAGACAAGCTGCCCTTTCTGACAACACATAACATCGGCGATTTAACACAAATGCAGGGAAGCAGGTTTGTTACTATTTGCGGACTTTTGAGCCAGGTATCTCTAAAGCATAACAAAGCAAATCCGAATAAAATATTAAAAACGGGAGTTATTGAGGACTTAACGGGAAAAATAGAGTTTGTTGCCTTCAATAAAGCACTTCAGAAAAATGACGGAGAGTATAATTCATATCTCGATAACGAGAAAAAAGTCATTATCTCGGGAAAATTTGACAGGAAAAAAGACGACTCCAAACAGGACGAAAACGACAACGAAGGAACTCCCCAGATTATTGTTGAATCGGTAAAACCCGTTGACAACAGTAATATTGTAACGCTTGAACTCAAGAAAGAACTGAGTTTTGAGAAAATAATGCAGGTAAAATCAATTCTTGCAAACTTCCCGGGTGATGATCCCCTGATTATAAAAATCAATTCCGAAAAAGCACCCATAAAGATTTTGGCATCGTCAAATTTCTGGGTTAAAGCCTCGAATGACTTAACTCAGACAATGAATAAAGTTTTTGAGAACGAACTGACGACCTCGATTAGCTCGCTAGAGCACTAGCGGTATGGAAGGAATCAAGATACTGGTGAAGATAACTGTACCTGTTATAGTATTCCTCAACATTTTGTCTTGCGTTGTTTATTTCGTCCTGAATAGCGATAAATTTTTCTGCGAGCTTAGGATCAAACTGACTGCCTGCACACTTTTGAATTTCCGCTATCGCGACCTCATGAGAAAGTGCGGTACGATACGGACGGGTTGAGGTCATTGCATCATAAGTATCTGCTATCGCAATAATACGGGCACTTAAAGGAATATCTTCACCAGCAAGCCCCTGAGGATAACCTCTTCCATCCCAGCGTTCGTGGTGAGATTTGAGCCAGTTTGAAACGATTTTGAGTTTTTCAATATTCATAATGATTTTCTCGCCTTTTTCGGGGTGAGATTTCATAATTGCAAACTCTTCATCGGTCAGCTTTCCGTTTTTGCAAAGTACACTCTGGGGAATACCGATTTTCCCGATGTCGTGCAAAAGCCCTGCCGTTTCAATACTTTCCATTGTACGATTGTCAAGGTTGAGCTCTTTTGCAAGCATAAGAGAATAGAGAGTAACCCTTAGAGAGTGTCCGTTCGTGTAGGCATCTTTTGCATCGAGCGCACACGAGATTGATTTGAGTGTTTTATAGAATAATTCGCTCAGGTCTCTGAGCATAAGACGTTTTGAAATACTTAAATTATATTTTTCTATCCCGTTTTCAACACTGACTTGTAAATCAGCAGGTTCAAACGGTTTCAGGATATACTGGAATAAATTGCAGTCGTTAATTGAAGAAACCAGAATTTCGGTATCAACGTGACCTGTTAAAAGAATTTTGATGATTTCGGGGTGAATTTTTTCGACTTCTTTTAAGAACTCAGTACCCTCCATAACGGGCATTTTCTGGTCTGAAACAATAAGAGCGATGTTATCACCATCCTGCTTAACCAAATCGAGCCCCTCTTGTCCGTTGTGGGCAGTCATAATATTGTATTTTCCCCTGAGCGTTCTCTTCAGAAGCTGGAGATTATTTTCTTCGTCATCAACTATAAGAACTGTCCTCTTTTCAGCTTGGGAACTATCAGCAAATATAGGCTCTAAACTATTTTGCAAAAAATCATTATACATAAAACTAACTCTTTCAATCTTATAAATCCAACTTCGGCAGAAAGGAAAAATAACTTTAACTTATTTCAGACTTTCGTAACAAAAGTTAAACAATATAGTTATTATATCACATTTTCAGGGATAAATAAAGAAACTTGAAAAATAAATATTTTTTATCTAAAATCTAGGTGTTACGTACAAAAACAGGGAGAAAAAATATGTCAAGAAGACCTATTATTGCAGGAAACTGGAAGATGCACAATCTTATGCAGGATGCTATTGATTTAACAAACGGTGTTATGGCCGGTTTAAAGGAATATAATAAGGAGGATTTGCCTACCGTTATTATCGCACCTACATTTACATCTTTATATGCAGCAAATAAAGCACTCACTGACTGCGGATGCGGGAAAGTCAGATTAGGCGCTCAAAACTGCTATTTTGAGCCCAAAGGCGCTTTTACGGGTGAAGTAACGGTTGAAATGCTTAAGGATACGGGATGTGAATACGTTATCATCGGACACAGCGAAAGAAGACAATACTTCAGCGAAACTGATGAGATGATTAACAAAAAAGCAAAAGCTATTTTGGCAGGCGGACTTCTTCCTATCATCTGCTGCGGCGAAACTTTAGAGCAGAGAGAAGCCGGAGTAACAGACAGCCACATCGCTTCTCAGATAAGAAAAGCTCTTGACGGTTTAAGCACTGAAGATGTTGCAAAATCAGTTATTGCTTATGAACCTATCTGGGCTATCGGAACAGGCAAAACATGTGACGCAGACGAAGCAAACAGAGTTATTGCTATGATTAGAAACACAGTCAGAGAAATGTTCGGTTCTGCAGCAGACCAAATCAGAATCCTCTATGGCGGAAGTGTAAAACCCGAAACCATTGAAGAACAGATGTCAAAATCGGATATTGACGGTGCTTTGGTAGGCGGCGCAAGTCTTAAAGCAGACAGTTTCGTTAAAATCGTAACAGGTGCTATGGCTGTAAGAGCATAATAAATAAAATTTCCAATAAATAAAAGCCCTCTTTTATTAAAAAGAGGGCTTTTATTATGTTTAAACTTTTACCAAGAAACATCGTGATATAAATAATCCATATTTCCCTTTGAAAGTACCCAAGCAGCACAAGTCCAACCAGTTGATTGTTTATTCTTACAATATTTATCAAGAGAATATGAAGTAATACCTTGTGTTCCCCATGGAACCAAACCATACTTTGAGATATAAAATGAGAAATAGTCTTTTCCTGCCTGGTTTGGTTTTTTCGGTCCATTAATATCAACATTAATACTGCCGCAAATATTGCTTAATAACTTCGATTCACCATAATGACCTGTACAATTGGGACTATTTAATACATGCACCTGTATGGAAATACCATCTGCCAGATATGCTCTTGCTCTTGATGTATCTTCATCGTAATTTGACCAATCTGTACCTCGAAGATGCTTATACATACCAGAATACCAACAGCCCGTACCTGTTCCGCAATTTTTCATAATATTAAGATGGGGAGCTAATATATTCAATATTTTTAGAGCGTTTTCGCCTGATGATTCTTCCCAACCTTCCCAACCATCAATAGGTCCATTTGAATTTTCAGCAAGTTTAATTGCGGATGAAAGTATTGAATAACACTTTTTTAATTTGGCAACCGTTTCTTTTTCCTGATATTTATTAAGCATTGAAGGAACAGTCAAAGCCGCAATTACCCCGATAATGACTAAAGTTATAAGAACTTCGGCAAGCGTAAATCCGCATGAATATTTTGCTGTAATTGTTCTCTCTCCCTGGACGGGGAGAGTTGGTGAGGGGTGAGCCTCAACTTGTGATTTACTGTTCGAGCGAGAAGGATTTATAAGATGCGAAAATCCTAATTTATAGGGGGGGGGTAGCAGATTTATTTTTATTATTAAACATAAAATTATCCTCTCATTATCTAATATTTAATGTTATAATACCACAATTTTTAAAAATTTAACAACTTTGCCTATGACACCCCTCCTCAAATGAAAAGTGTTACATAATAACACTTTTCATTTTTCCTCCCCATTAGGGGCGGAAGAATAATTACAAAAAATACTGATGCCAAATTTTGTAAAAAATTAACAACTATATCGATTATTCTTTCAAAACCCATATATAAAGAGCATTTTTAGACTTTGCTCAATAAACAGTATATACTCAGTAAATAAAATATTAAGAATTGTAAAGTTGAAAATATTGTGCTATAATATAGGTATAGCAAGCGATTTCAAAAATTGTTTATTTTTTGCAGTATATATTTTATAATTAACTAGCAAAAAATTTTTATATGATGTTTTTATGCATATCGGTTGAAAGAAATTAAGAAAGAAATAAACACAGGAGAAATCATGTCAGATTTTGGTAAAATTGGATTTAATACCCCCGAAGTAAAAGTCGAGACAACAAAAGGAGCTGAGCAGGCTCCAAAGAGTGCCGAAGAACAAGCCGATACAAGAGAAACCTTAACACAGGTTCACTCAGGTCATTTTATTCCGGGACAATCTCAGGTTGAAGTTGATAATCTTGCTCATGATATGAAGGTTTTTATGGAAAATCCCGAATTGGTTGAGACTTCAAACGATTTATATGAAAAGGTTTATCAGGACTTTCTTGATGAAGGCTACTCAGAAACCGATGCTGCGGGAAAAGCGGCAACTGTTCAGGGAGCTTTTGTCAACGAATTATTAAATACAAACAAAAAATAACTAAAAACCATATAATTATACAAAGTGCCGTTCTGTAGGGAGCGGCATTTTTTTGTTAAATAATCTCTTAAACTTCTTGCAACGATTTTACTCTGATGATAATATAGACTTACTTTTGATAGATTTGCGGAGTTAATTTTTATGGTTATAAAACAACCCGAAAGTGCAAAAGAAAGAATTATTCTCGCTCTTGATACCGATACACTTGAAGATGTGGAAAAATATACAAAACTTTTAAGAGATTACGTGGGATTTTTTAAAGTCGGACTTCAGCTTTATTCCGCTTGCGGTTATGAAGCTGTTAAGGTGATAAAGGATAACGGCGGAAGGGTTTATTTTGACGGAAAATTTCTCGATATTCCCAATACTGTCGCCAAAACCTGTGTTAATTTAATGAAAAACGGAGTTGATTTCTTTAACGTGGCAGCAAACGGCGGTTCTAAGATGATGTCGAGCACGGTAAAGCTCTGCAGAGAGCACGCAAAACACATGGGAATTGAACCCCCGACCATTCTTTCAATAGCACTTCTCTCGAGTTTCGGTCAGCGCACTTTAACAGAAGAATTAAATATCAGCATAAATACAGTTGATTACGTTTCAAAAATAGCCCAGATATCAAAAGACTGCGGAATAAACGGAATTGTTGCAGCCGCAGGCGATGTAAAGAAAATAAAACAGCAGCAGGGAAATGACTTTTTGGTTGTCTGCCCTGCGGTAAGACCGACATGGTCTGTAGTAAACGACCAGGTACGTGTTGTTTCGCCGTCTGATGCCATAAACAATTCTTCAGACTATATGATTATAGGCCGTCCGATTACCTCGGCACAAGAGCCTGTCAGTGCGGCTCAGATGATTATTGACGAAATCGAAACCGCTCTTGAAAACAAAGAAAAGGAATATATTTAATGATTATCGGTTTGCCAAAAGAAATAAAACCATGCGAATACAGGGTTGGTCTTACTCCTGACGGGGTAAAAAGACTTGTACACTTCGGGCATGAAGTTCTTGTGCAGGAGGGAGCAGGTGTCAGCGCGGGGTTTGAGGATTCTCAATATCTCAACGCAGGCGCTAAACTTATTGAAAGAGCCTCAGAGGTCTGGGAAAATGCCGATTTAATCGTTAAGGTTAAAGAGCCTCAGCCCTCAGAATATACTCTTTTAAAGAAAAATCAGGTTTTATTTTCCTATCTTCATCTGGCTATTGAAAGCGAATTAACGGAAGTTTTGCTCGAGAAAAAAATTACCGCTATTTCTTATGAAACAATCCAGACGGATGACGGCGCACTTCCCCTGCTTATCCCGATGAGCGAAATCGCGGGAAAGATGTCCGTTCAGATAGCAGCATCTCTTCTCGAAAAAAACAATAAAGGCAAAGGCATTCTGCTTGGCGGGGTTCCCGGGGTAGAAAGAGGGAAAATCGTTATTCTGGGCGCGGGGCATGTCGGCATTAGTGCGGCAAAAATAGCTGTAGGGCTGGGCGCAGATGTCAGTGTGCTTGATATAAACATCAAAAAACTCAGATATATTGAAGAATTGCTGGGTTCGGGCATCAAGACCTATCTTGCCACAAAAGAAAATATTTCAAAGCTCACGAAAGACGCAGATGCGCTTATTGGCGCAGTACTTGTTGCAGGTGCAAAAACACCCTGTCTTGTCGGGGAGGATATTGTTAAGAATATGCCGCAGGGCTCTGTTATTATTGACTTATCAATTAACCAGGGTGGTATAGTTGAAACTATGGACAGATATACGACACTCGATAACCCGACCTTTGTTAAACACGGGGTTATTCACTATTCGGTTGATAACATATCAAGCGCAGTTGCAAGAACCTCAACACTTGCGCTCACTAATGAAACTCAAAGATACTTAGAAGCGCTTGTCAATAAAGGTATTATTGAGGCAATTAAAAGCGATTCTTCAATAGCAAGAGGAGTTAATACCTTCAGAGGAAAACTCACGAATGAAGCCGTTGCGCAGTCGCTTGACGAGGAATTTACTCATTTGACGGAATTAACAGGTTTTTAAAAAAAAGAAAAGGATAAAATAATGAACAAGTTATTATCAGGTATTTTAGTAAGTACATTTTTAATTTCGGGCTTGGCTTTTGCCCACACCGCCTCACAAAAAACTTATCCGATTGTTGATGTTTCAAAACTTGAAAGTTTTAAAGTGGAATTAACCGACAAACAAAAAGAAAAAATAGACAAAACCGTTGACAAAACAAACAGAGATATTGAAAAAGTCGTCAATAAAATGGACAAAACCAAAGCAAAAATAGAGAAACTGGGAAAAGATACTTCCATGGAAAAAGACAAACAGCTCGAAAAACTCCAGGAATTAAACACTCAGCTGACCACCTGCAAGGTTGAAATTGTCCGTATAACAAAAGAACATAAGGATAAAGTTACCGAAATTCTGAGCGACAAGCAGAAAAATGATTTAAAAACATATATGAACAACAACGAAGAAAAATAAATTAATGTCGTAAAACCGACCTGCCTTCTTTCTTCACGGGAAACAGGGAATAACCGCAAAAAACATACCCTTAAAAAATGGTCCTTGAGAACTATTATTTGTGCTGCAAAAAAATCGTTAAATAAAGAGTAGTCAGTTATTAGTTTATTTAAGGAGAGTACAAAAATATGTCAGTTAATTCAGTTAATTTCAGAGGACCAAATCCCGACGATTACGCACAGGTATATGCTAATCAAAACAATTTAAGTCTTGAAGAGGCAAAAGCGGAATTAAAGTCAAAATACGGTGATCCTACCCAGGACGGCAACAACGCCCCCTCAATTTTCAGTTCGTTGTCAACCTCTGCCGATGAATTTGTCAAGGTCGGCGATATAGGTATGGATCCTGATGTTTTCGCTCAGCAGTATGCAGATGAAAACGGTATCACACTTGATGAAGCAAAGGCAAAACTCGAAGAGCTCTACGGCAAGCCCGAAGAGATGTCGAGAGCCGATGATATGGAATTTGACCAGGATATTGATCCTGATTATTACGTCAAATTATATGCGGCAGAGAACAATATCACCTATGAAGAAGCAAAAGCATATTTTGAAGAACACTATGGAGCATTCAATTAAATCTTCTCACAATTTTCATTCGTCTTTCAACCCTCTAATTAACGTTAGAGGGTTTTGGACTGTATTTACTTGTTTAAATCCCGTTTGCAAAATAGTGAAAAATAGTTATATAATGAAGTAAGGAGTTATGTTTATGAACAGGTTTATACTGAAATTTTATTTGGTTTTCATCACTATCATCTCTCTTACGTTCTTTTCTCTTATATTTTTCCAGAAAAATGCCATGGAAAAAGAGCATGAAACAAGAATGTTCGCTGAACAGCAGATAAGGGGGAATGATTTTGATGAATTTTCCTTCCACAGACTTCCTCCCCCAAAAGAAAAACCCAAAGAACCCCCGCTCGCCATTCCGATTATCGTTATTTTGGGTATAAGCTCTGTTTTTGTATGCGTTGTTCTTTCGCATATCAATAAACACTACATTAAACCGCTTTTGACTATCCAGGGAAATGTCAGAAAGATAAAAGACGGCTCTTTAGATGTTGATTTTGAAACAAAGAGCAGGGATAAAAATATGGTTGATACCTTTGACACAATGAACGAAATGGTTCAGGGGTTAAAGCAAAGGGAAAAACTTCAGAATAACTATATAAGAAACCTCGTTCACGACCTGAGAGCTCCTGTTATTGCCCAGGAAAGGGCTATGGAAATTCTCTCCGATGAGATGAAGGATAATCAGCTCGTTGAAGGAATGACGAAGAATAATGACGCGTATCTCAAAATGATTAACTCAATTATCGAGTCCTTCAGCCACGATGATATTGAAATCGAGAAAATGGATTTTGATTTCTCAAAACTCGCAGATACCGTTGTTGATGCCTTAAAACCGATGGCAAAAGCAAAAAATATCGAGCTCAGAACGGCTATTCAGGATAAACTGACCGTCTGGGCGGACTATTTATCGTTTAACAGAATTATTATGAACCTTGTTTCTAATGCTATTGAAAACATTGACAGTAATAAAACAGTAACCATTGAGGCAAAGAAAAACCCGAAAACAACCGTCATTACTATCGTTGATAATGGTAAAGGCATGAAGGAGGAGGAAAAAGAAAACCTCTTCAATAAACATCTGAAGGAAAATCTCGGAGGGAAAAAATCTGTTTCCGGGATAGGGCTTTCGATTGTCTATGACCTTGTCGAGAAAAACGGCGGAAGTATAAGGGTTGAAAGCGAAGAAAACAAATACACGAAGTTCATCATTGAACTGAACAACGAGGAGGAGAATGACAAAGCATAATCTTTTAATAGTTGAGGACCACCCTCTCACGAGGCAGACACTTGAATATCAGACAAAAAAACTCCGGAACATCAATGTTGTCGGGGCGGTTGAGAATGGTAAACTTGCGGTTGATTTTGTCAAAACAAACAAACCCGAGCTCATTATGATGGACATCGACATGCCTGTTATGAACGGAATTGACGCAACTATTGAGATTAAAAAACAGTTTCCGAAAACCATGGTCATTATGCTGACCTCACACGGAGAGAGAGAAAATGTTTTAAATGCCTTTAATTCGGGAGCAAATGCTTACTGCATAAAGGATATAAAAATAGATGAACTTTCTAAAGTTATTGATATAGTACTTGACGGCGGTATATGGGTTGATTCCAAAATCGCGGCTTATGTTTTTGATGTTTTGACACATATAACGGAAGACCAGAAAAAGAACAGAGCGAAGGCGGAAGATTTTAATATCTCAGAGAGAGAAAAAGAGGTTTTAAAACTTGTCGCAGACGGCTTATCGAATGATGAGATAGCCGAAAAACTTTTTATTTCAAGAAATACGGTTAAAAACCATATCGCAGGACTGATTTCAAAACTTGCAGTTAAAGACAGAACCCAAATGGCAGTCTTTGCTCTAAAAAATAATATGTTTGATTAGTTATTTTATTTTCTTCAGCGATGAAATATAGTTATTATTTGCAACATCGCCTTCAAATTTTGTGAGGAAGATTTGGCAGTCTTTTTCATCCGCCTGAATTTCGGGAAGCTCCTGAAGTTCTATTGCATAATAATTCAAATCGTTTTGGGAGTTCATCTGTATTCTGTTCGCCAAAGAATTGAGTGAAATTTTCCTCAAATACCCCGTAAACCCCTTTTTAACGTCTGAAAACTTCGTATAAATTCTCATCGAGGTGTCGCCGTTTTCAATGTTGTATCTGCCGGTAATGTAGTTGCTTAGCTGAGCGGAGTAGGTTTTAATTTTTATCCTTGTCGCAACGTTGTTCCTCAAAGTAAGTTCCCCCGTAATTTTTTCAAAATCACCCTCGGGAACGCGGACAATATCGGACAGGGTGGCAGGGTTAATCATCGAAATCGCGTTTCTGAAAAGAGAAGCGCATTTTAAAACATACTCAACAAGCCCCATTTTTTCTATTGTGCCGTCGGAAATTTTGAATTTAATTGTGCCGTTTAATTTCATGGAATCATCTGTGGTTAAATCCATAAACCCTGAGGCTTTTCCGGTTATTTCCTTCTTTAAATCAAGAAGGGCATTTGCTATAGTGTCGGAATCAACCCTCAAAACCCCTAATTTAACGTTATATTTCTTGTTTATAAGGTCAAAATTAGCCCGCAAAGAGGATTCGCCCTGCGCGAAATCAAATCTGTTTGATTTAATATCGATAACCCCGTTTTTGTCTAAAGTGAGGTCTGCGTCAAGGTTTCCGAACTCAATTTCTTTATAAACCCCATTTGTTAAATGAAAACGGCATTTTTCGATTATAAGGTTTCTTATATCAAACTCGCTGTCGGTATTTTCGGAAGCAATAACCCCGCTGTCGGTGGTGATGACATCTTCCGCACTTGTCTGGTCGTTAAAGAGCTCAAGCAGTTTATATAAATCAAGACTTTCAAGCGAAAGATTAACATTTTTAATTACTATAGGAAATTTAAGTTCATTTAAAATATCCCCGTTAAAGCTGAATTTTGAGCGCCTGTAGCCCCCTTCAGAGTTCAGATGAATAAGTCTGCCTTTGGTTTCAAGAACGGCATCTTTGATAAAGGTCATCTGGGAAGGAATTAAAACTTTATCCATTCTCATATTACCGTTTAAAACAGGGAAATCGCCCCTGTTATCAACCAAAAGTTTACCCGAAATTTTTCCTTTTTTGAAAACATTTTGGTTTAAAACCGCGTTCAGTAATTCGCTCGGAAGCGGCTCAGGGATTTCAAAAGATAGGTATTTCATATCGTTGTTTTTGGCTAAATCAAGCTGAGAAGAAAGAGTGAAAATCGGTTTCGGTTTTTCTCTTTTTTCATTTGGGTTCGTTTCCCTCTGCGCCCTTGCCTGCGCGAGTTCACTCTTAGAAATCATGTGATAGTCAATGGAATTTATGTCTAAAACCATATTCTCTAAGTGCATTTCAGACTTCATCATTCTGTAATTTTCCTCAAAAGGAAGAAAATCATTCCCGATTTTTATGTTCTGAGAAGGTTTCAGCATAAAATACCAGACTAAATCCATAATGTTATTTTTTGATTTCAGACTGATTTTTGTGGGCGCTTCCCCTTTAATTTCAAGGTCGGTGCCGAGCATTTTTGAAAGATGTTTTTTAAAGAAATCGTTTCGGACAAGCGCTTTTGCCTCTATTTCGGTATCAATCGACTTCAGATAGTCTTTAACCGAGCCCTCAAATTCGAGTTTATTTGCACTGTTATTATCGTAAAACCCTTTAAAATCAGCTATTTTAATTTCGTCTGAAGTCAAACTGATATTCCCCTGCGTTAGAGTTATCGGAACATTATCAACATCTTTTACCTTAACTTTAATGTTATTAATTTTAAAATTGCCGTTCAAATCGTCGTTTTTTATATTGAGTTTAAAATCGAGGTTGCCCCCTATTTCAGAGAAATAAACAAGTGACTCCGAGACATTGTTTTCTATAACCTGAGTGTTGAGAAAATCGATTATATCGCGAAGTTCAAAGTTATCTGAATAGAGGTTTATTTCAAAATTCTGCTTTTTGTCGGCAACAAAATCTGTTAAAATCTCGGAATCATTGATAAAAAGAGGGCAGGAGTCTATGTGAAATTTTTTATCGTAGAAATAAACTCTTCCATTATCTGAAAGCGCCAGATTAACCCTCTTATCCTTCCTCTCAACGAGAGCTGAGAGTTTAAACAAAACACCACGTCTGATTTTCTGAGTGTTATCCACCCCGACCTGCTCGCCGTGGAGAGAAATTTTGGTATCAGGGCTGATTAAATATATTATATCGAGGTTATGAACAGCCAGCAGAGAGTCATCTATTTCAACTTTGACAGGGCTTTCCTTCTCTTTCTTTTCTTTTTTTTCTTTATTCGGGGCTAATTCTTCTAAAGAATTAACATCAGCGAAAACGTTTCTTGCAAGGAGTTTATCTACTATAACAGTTTTTTTGAAAATCTTCGCAAACGAAAGCACCATAACAAAATCGTCGAGCTCAAACAGTTTTGCCCCCTCTTTTGAAAGCTCAATTTTTTCGACCTGAAACTTTAATTCCGGAAGAACATCCGTTTTTAAAATTGGTCTTATAATAGTTAAATCAGTGTTTGTGTGCTTTTTGACAGTTGTTTTAATAAAACCGATAAATTTTTGATTTGAAACAAGATAAGGCAGCCCCTTCATATAAACCGCAAAAGCTGTCAGCAAAACAAAAAAGAGGATAATGAAGAATATTGAAAAAATCCTGAATAACTTTTTCATTCCTTCTCCTTTTTATTTGTTTTAAGTTTGTTTCTTGTATCCGCAAACGGGCCGTTGAAGGGGTTTATAAAGTGAGAATAATAGTTTCGCGCAAAGGTCAGTGGGTACTTCGGAAGCCAGCTGAAGTTCATCAGAATCCCGACTGTATCAACCCCGTGAGAGAGAATCAAATCGTCAATGGTCTCTTCGTGGGCGGGAGAAAAGGAGGAAAAGAATTTAACCAGATAATCAGAGAAGGTCAAAACGGAATAACCCGTCAGCGAACCCGTATCCGAGACAAAATCTTTTAAATTCATATCGGAATAAAGCCCCTCGGCGGCTAAATCAGGCATGTTCAGTTGCCTTGCATCCGCGTTATCTATCTCATACCACGTGCCTAAATATTTTATCCTCATAGTGGTTTTTGTGGGCATATAAATATCATCGCAGATGTTCGGAATTAAAACATTTCCTTCAAAATCAGAAACACCGTAGCGGTAGTTTTTCTTTGTTAAAAACATTCTGCCCCACAACAAATCTATTGAACTGTATTCGGGCGGAATAATTGACTCGCCGAACTCATTATATATGCCGTAGTCGTTAGTGTTTCCGAGTTTTGTATAGCGCCCTAAAATTCTGTCTGCGTTCCTGAACTTCGGTTCAACGAGCCAGTTTCCTTTTGAGTCCATTATTCCGTATTTTGAACCTTTTTGAACTATCCACCCCTGTCGCCCTGTCATAACCATTTTTCGGTATTTTGCGGGAGTGACGGTATTTCCGTCCAAATCTTTTAAACCGAAAAGATTTTTTTCGCTATAGACAACGGCTTCTCGTTGCTGATTTGCAGCAGTATAAAAGGCAGGCGCTTCTTTTTCCTCAGCCAAAGCGCAAAGTTGGTTTATAAAAATAAATAGAAAAACTAAAATAATTTTCTTCATTACTGGCCGCTTATCCCCAAAGTCTATAATGATTTTATCATAAAAATTATTTTTTTTGAGGGTTTGGTGCAAAAAATTGCACCCTACAAAATGTAAGCTGTAGGGTAGACTTGAGTCTACCGAGTATGTTGGGCTTTCCAGCCCAACAAAAAATGTTATAAATTTACAAAATCGGGAATATTTGATAATATAATTACTAATCAGAGAATTAAGAGAGGTTTTTAGTATGTTTAATTTTAAAAACAAATCCGTTCCTACCCCCCCCACAAAAATAATGATTTTGAGAGTAGTGTAGGTTGGGCATACTTGCCCAACAATTTCAAAAAAACTACCCTCACCCCAGCTCTCTCCCAAAGGAGAGGGGGATTTACCCTCGCAGAGGTTCTGATAACACTCGTTATTATCGGTGTAATAGCCGCTATAACAGTTCCGACATTAATGAATAAAACAAATAATCAGGAATATGTATCAAGACTTAAAAAAGCATATTCAACTCTTTCTCAGGTAACAAACAAGATAATTGCAGACAATGGTATTCCCAGAGGTAGCGATTGGACTATAAGTGTAGATTCCGTATATAATATGTATAAAAAATATTTGGTAAATGCAAAAGAATGCAGTCATGATTCAGGTTGTTTTTCACAAAAAACTTATAAATTCTTAAACGGTGATGATAATCCAGATAATTTTGATGAACATTGGGGATGGCAAAAATTAATATTAGCAGACGGCACTCAAGTTATGTTCCATTCTGCAAGTAATGAATGTCAGGGCAATTCTCATTGTGCAAGAATTTATGTTGACATAAATGGCGTAAAAAAACCAAACAAATATGGACGTGATTTATTCGTATTTGCATTAAGAGAACAAAGTCTATTACCTTATGGTTGTGGTGATAATATTTCAGATAATTGTAATGCTGGTGATAATCATGGTCATACTTGCGCCTGCAAAGTTTTGCGTGAAGGTGCAATGAATTATTAATTATTTTTTTATTCTTTTTTGGGTATAATCTGATATTTTTTCTGCTTTGGTCAGGTATTCTATCAAAACCTCTTGTCTTGAAATATCAAAGACTTCAACAGAGCTGTCGTTTTCTTCTCTTTTGAGTTCGGTTAAACCCGCAACTCCCGTCATTAAAAAGGTATCATAAACCCCCGTAAATATTTTATCATCGTCAAAATCGTCAAGATTATATTTTATACTTCCATCCGGGTTTAAAATATGGACATCTTTAACCGAACAATCGGGCTTTACGGTATATTCCATGCCAGAAACCTGCATAATCCCGGGGTATTTTCTTTCTGCTTTTGCCGTTCTTGCGCAATGCTCCAGAGTTTTTATTATCTGCGCTTTTGTAATCGGCACTTTGACAAGTTTTGAGGTGGTAAAAGGAAGAATGGAAGCAACCTGCTCTTCTGTTATCTCTTTATTTTCAAAAATATCCCTTATAGTCCCCGGGTTAACAAACGCAAAATCGGCTTTATTGGTTTTTGTATGGGTATTCACATACCAAAGGTTTGAATCGGCAACAAGATTGGCGGTTTCGCTGTGCCCCGTCATTCTGTTTGTTTCCGTCATTGGTTTTGGAAGAGTATAAATAGTTTTTCCTTTTATCTCTGAATGTTTATCGGTTTTGGGTGTTTTTAAAATTTTGCTCTTACAGTTCAAAAGATTTAAAACCCCTTTGTCGTCAAAATCAAGTTCAAGCATACCAAAATAATCAAGATTTTCTTCAAACCCATGGTTAGCGCTTCTTCCCGTTGAGACAATAATAACGGGCTCACCTCTTTTAGAAAGCTCCATTCTGTTTACTTCTCTATGGTCATGCCCTCCTATTATAACGTCAATTCCGCCGAGATGAGCATATTTTTCGTATAAATTTTCACTGTTTTCCCCAAATTCGCCCGTATGAGCGAGAAGAAAAATTTTGTTTACCCCCTTTTTTTCAAGCTTTTTAACTTCCCGTTTTAAAGAAGATAACGACTGTTCAAAATCCTCAACCTCTAAAGTCTGGTTTTGCTTTGTGTTATAGGCATGTTTTCGGTAGTCTGAAGGCGAAAGCGCAACTATCCCGATTTTTTCGCCGTTTTTAACAATGATTTTGCTTTTGGGAACATTTTCCCTGAGTTTTTTATCGTTAAAATTCATATTTGAGGAAATAAATTTCTTCTGAAGGTCGAATTTTTCGATTAGTCCGTTTAAATACCCTTCCCCTGAGCCTACATCGTGGTTACCGACTGCAAGAGCGTCTGTGTTTCTGACTAAAATATCCGCAACCAGAGGGTTTAACCTGCTTGCATCAAGAAAAACATCACCGCCAGAGAGTGTCAGGTTCAGGTCGTTTTTTCTCTCTTTAAAAAACTCATCTCTTGCGCCAAAAAACCCCGGCACATTTTTTATCTGCCCGTGGGAATCATTATAAAATACGGCATTAACCCTGCTGCCCGCAAACGATATTATTTTCTGAATATTCATACATGTTCAAAATAACATAAAAATTTTTTTTGCCATAAAAAGCTGTTTTTCATATAATAGAAGAGAGGTTTCGTTATTTAATGAGGAAAGAAATGAAAAGCATTATTTTAGCAGGGGGAAGCGGGAGCAGATTATGGCCTTTATCGAGAGATGAATACCCAAAACAACTCCTGTCTTTTGACGAAAATGAAAGCCTCCTTCAAAAGACCTTCAAAAGACTGTCTTTATTTTCAAAACCCTCTGAAATCGTTACAATAACGAACGTTAAACACTATACAAACATAAAACTTCAGTTAAATAAAATAGATAAAACAAATGTTGTTCTCGGGGAACCGATAGGAAAAAACACCGCACCCGCGATAGCTTCCGTGCTTCAGTATTTTAAACAGACCTCAGAGGGCGATGATATTATTCTTATTGCGCCTTCAGACCATTTAATAAAAAATACGGAAGCCTTTAAAAAGACGGTCGAAGAGGCTGTTCTTTTAGCAGAGCAGGGTTATATCGTAACCTTCGGGATAAAACCAAGCTACATTGAAACCGGCTACGGCTACATAAAAACCCAAAAACCTTTATCAACAGGGTTTAAGGTAGAAAAATTTGTTGAAAAACCCGATATGGAAACCGCCGAAAAATACCTCAAAAGCGGTGACTATTACTGGAATGGCGGTATTTTCATGGGAAAACTTTCAGTATTTTTGGAGGAATTTAAAAAATTCGCGCCCGAAATTTTCAGTAATTTAAATAATTTTGATTTTAAAAACGAAACCAAAATAGCCTATAACATTTATGAAAAAATGCCCTCAATCTCTATCGATTATGCCATTATGGAAAAATCGGACAAAATTGCGCTCGTCGAGCTTCAGTCCGACTGGAACGATTTGGGTTCATGGCAATCGCTTTGGGGAATAAAAGAAAAAGACGAAAACGGAAATGTTTTAACAGGAAAAGTGGTCGTTGATAAGGTCAAAAACTCGCTTATTTATTCCCAGAAGGAAATTGTTGCTGTGTCAGGCTTAGAAGATATTATCCTTGTTGAAACAGAGGACGCAATTATGGCATGCAAGATGAGTGAATCTCAGAGTGTCAAAAATCTGTATGAGAAATTAAAAGCCCTCGAAAGCGACACTACAAAACTTCACAAGACTGTTTATCGTCCCTGGGGCTATTATACCTGTATGAACAGCGGAGAAGGGTATCTGACAAAGACTATCTGCGTACTTCCAAAGCAGAAGCTCTCAATTCAGTCTCACAACCACCGCTCGGAACACTGGGTTGTGCTTGAAGGCAAGGCACTTGTTTATAAAGACGGAAAAGAATATAACATCTATCCCGGGGAAAGCATAGACATTCCTCTCGGGGTTAAACATTCGCTTCAGAACCCTTATGATGAAGAATTAAAGATTATAGAAGTCCAAAAAGGCGATTATATCTCAGAAGACGACATAATCAGATACGAGGATTGCTACGGCAGAGTTTAATTTCTTCCCATAAAATTGCAGGGTAGACTGTAGGGTAGACTTTAGTCTACCAATAGAAAATTTGGGTTAAACCAAACTCTTTTTCTTATCTTCTATGGCTTTTATCCAGTCCTGATTATTAAGATACCAGTCAATAGTGAGCTTGATACCTTCTTCAAAGGTTATGGACGGTTTCCAGCCGAGTTCAGCGGTTATTTTATCGTTTGAAATAGCATATCTTCTGTCGTGTCCGAGCCTGTCCTGAACGTATTCTATAGAGCTTTCGTCTTTGCCCATAGCATCTAAGATAAGATGAGTAATTTCCATATTTGTCTTTTCGTTATGTCCGCCGATGTTATAGACTTCCCCTATTTTGCCCTTATGAAGAACAACGTCAATGGCTTCACAGTGGTCATAAACATAGAGCCAGTCTCTGACGTTCAGGCCGTCACCGTAAACAGGGACTTTTTCACCTTTTAATAATCTTGAAATAAAGAAAGGAATAAGTTTTTCAGGGTATTGATATGGCCCGTAGTTGTTTGAACAACGGGTGTTTAAGGTAGGAAGTCCGTAAGTTTCTCTGTAAGCGCGGACGAGCATATCGGCACTTGCTTTACTTGCGGAATACGGACTGTTCGGAGCAAGCGGTGTGGTTTCATAGAAATACCCTGTTTTCCCTAAAGTTCCGTAAACTTCATCGGTTGAAACCTGAAGATACTTTTCAACTCCAAGCTCTTTGCTTGCCTGCAAAAGATTTAAAGTGCCCTGAACATTTGTTTCGATAAAGATTTCAGGGTGTTTAATGGAATTATCCACGTGTGATTCCGCCGCAAAATTAACAACACAGTCGGTTTCTTTTATTAAATCTCTGACAAGGTTTCTGTCGCAGATGTTTCCGTGAACAAAGGTATAATTCGGGTTAGTTTCAACATCTCTGAGGTTTTCTATATTTCCGCAATATGTCAGAGCATCAAGATTGATGACTTTATAATCGGGGTGTTTTTTTAAGACGTGTCTTACAAAACAACTTCCGATAAATCCTGCGCCGCCTGTTACCAATAGTGTTGTCATTATATTAACTCCTCTTTGTTAATTTCTTTAAATGTGGGCTGTACCTTGTCTTTTTCGGACAAAATCGGCTCAAAATCAATTTCCCAGTCGATATTTATATCTTTATCGCACCAAAGCATACCTCTGTCAGCCTGAGGGGCATATTCCCCGGATGCCTTATATAATAATTCAGCTTCATCGGATAATACCACAAACCCGTGGGCAAAGCCTTCGGGGATAAAGAGCATGTGCTTGTTTTCTTCCGATAATTCAACCTTAACATATTGCCCGAGGGTTGGAGAGTTTGGTCTCATATCAACCGCAACATCATAAATTCTTCCTCTTGAACATCTGACAAGTTTTGCCTGCATATAAGGTTTTGCCTGATAATGAAGTCCCCGAAGAACGTGAGCGGTTGATTTTGAATGGTTATCCTGATTAAATTCAACCTCTATTCCGTTTTTGATAAAGTCTGATTTTTTATAACTTTCAAGGAAAAATCCTCTGTTATCACCAAAAACTTTTGGTTTAACCAAAATTACATCTTTTATTTTCTGTCGTTCAAATTCAAATGGCATTTTATACTCCTTAACCACAAAAATATTTTAACATTTCAAAAAAAAAAATAGAACTTTACCCTCAATAAATGTTACAATAGAGAAAGAAAAAACAGAAAACAGGATAAAAGATGTTTGAAAAACAGATTTTAGTAACGGGCGGAGCGGGATATATAGGAAGCCATTGTGCTCTTGCACTTTTAAAAAAAGGCTTTAGTGTTGTTATATATGATAACCTCTCAACAGGCCATATTGAAACCGTTGAAACCTTAAAAAAATATGGAAAATTAACTTTTTCGGAAGGCGATTTATCCGATTTTGAAACCCTAAACACCCTGTTTAAACAAAATAATATTGACTCTGTTCTTCACTTTGCCGCTGTTTCGCTTGTCGGGGAAAGTGTTCAAAACCCGCAGAAGTATTATCTGAATAACGTCTGTGGAACTCTTAACCTTTTAAAAGCTATGATTGAGAACGAAGTCAAAAAAATTATTTTCTCTTCTACTGCATCCATTTACGGGGAACCCCAATACACCCCTGTTGATGAAAACCACCCTCAAAACCCGATTAACCCCTATGGAAACACCAAATTAATGATTGAAAAAATCTTAGATGATTTTGACAGAGCCTATAGGCTGCGCTCCGTTCGTCTGAGGTATTTTAATGTAGCAGGAGCAGACTCTGAAAGTGTTTTAGGGGAATGGCACAGCCCCGAAACACATTTGATTCCGAATATTTTAAAATCAACTTTTTCAAAGTCAAAAACTTTTGAGATGTATGGGAATGATTACGAAACAAAAGACGGAACCTGCGTTCGCGACTACATAAACATAGAAGATTTAATCAACGCACACCTTTTAGCGCTGGATTATTTAAACAATGGCGGAAAAACAGACTTTTTCAACCTCGGAACAAAAGAAGGAAACACCGTAAAAGAGGTATTTTCCCTCTGCGAAGAAATAACGGCGCAGCAAATTCCCGTTAAAATTATGCCGAGGCGTGAAGGCGATCCTGCCGTTTTGGTGGCAGATAATTCAAAAGCAAAAGAAATTCTGGGCTGGACACCTAAAAGGTCGCTGAAGGACAGTATTAAAACCGCTTTTGAATGGGAAAAGAAGCTAAATTCATAGTGTTTTTAAATAATTAAACAGTTTTTTGAGCCCTTCTTTATACGAAGTAAACTCAAAATCGGGCAAAAGTTCCGTTAAGCTTGAGTTATCGCCCGTATATTCAAAATTCATTTTTTCATTTTTTATTATAATTTCAGATTTAAAATCAGAAATTTCGTTTACTGTTTGAGCGATTTTTAAAAGCGAAATACTTTCTGTGGGTGTTGCGTTTAAAATATTATATTTTGGTTTATTAAACATCAAAAATTCAACTATTTTGATTAAATCTTCGATATATAAATAATCAAAAACAACATTTTGGTTAATTATAATCGGCTGGTTTTTAAGGTTTTGAAAAATTGCATAGGAGGGAAACCTTGACGGCTTTTCGTTTTTACCATAACAACCAAAAATATTTAAACAAACACAGTCCTCTCTGTTTTGAATTTTTTGGGCAAGGCGCATTTTTGCTTCGCCGTAGAGTTCTTTGGGAATAAATTTCCCTATCTCTTCTTCTCTGACCTTATGAAGCTCTCTGAACCGCCCGTACATAGCACCTGAGCCAAACAAAACCATTCTTGTTTCTTTTTTTTTGCTCTCTAAAAGGTTATCGAGCATGGAAAGATTATCCTCAACCGTTGACGGTCTGTCCTCCACCCCTCTCTCGCCCCCTGTGGAAGCGCAGTGGATAATAAAATC
>JAFXYZ010000057.1 GCA_017541465.1 bacterium
GAACCCTCACGATAAATTAAACCCGAGACTGAGTAAGATGGTTATTACCTCCCATACAAAAGACGGGCTTAATCTTGCAAAAGAATACCACCTCCCCGAGGTTATTCAGGACTTTATTGTTCAGCACCACGGCGATTCGCTTGCAAGTTATTTCTATAACCAGGCTATCCAGCAGGAGGGCAGGGAAAACGTTGAAGAGGAACAGTTCAGATATACAGGTCCGCGTCCGAACTCAAAAGAAACGGCTATTTTGATGCTTGCAGATGCCGTTGAATCCGCTTCAAGAACCCTGAAGGACCACTCTCAGGAGGAAATTGATGCGATGATTCGAAAAATTTTCTCTGACAGGTTATCGGATAACCAGCTTTCGGATTCCCCTCTTACCCTGAAGGATCTGGATACTATCGCTTCAACCTTCAGCAGAGTGTTAAGGTCTATCCACCATAAAAGAATTAAATATCAGGAAAATATCCTGGAGGAACTCGAGAAAAAGGTTCAAAAACCAAATAAAAACAATGAAAATAATAAATAACCAAAATATATTTATTGAAAATGACTACGGTGCTTTGCCTTTTGACGAGGTGAAGTTCTATGAGGATATTTTGAAAACGGCAAAATATTTTCTCTCTCAGGAGGATATTTTAAATAACTCCTGTCTTAACATTGATGAGGAAATTAATACCGTCACATTTGATATTGTTTTGTGCAGTGATGAAAAAATACACGAAATTAACAGAGAGTACAGAAAAAAAGACCGCCCGACCGATGTCATTACCTTTGCGCTCTTTGCGGACAGCGAAGAAGATGAAAGGTTTATTTTTGACGAAGAAGTGAACCTCGGCGAAATTTTGGTTTCCGTTGATACCGTAAAAAGGCAGGCGGAAGAGAATAAAAACACATTCTATGATGAACTTCTCGTTGTAACCTCCCATGGAATACTTCATTTGTTGGGTTTTGACCACATGACGCAGGAGGATTACGACTTTATGGTTGAAAAACAGAACTTATATAAGGTGGCAACCGATGTTTGAATTCAGATCTAAAGATATTAAATCGAGCTTTAAACACGCCCTTGACGGGTTAGCGCTTATTTATAAATCTCAGAGGAATATAAAAATTCAGCTCTTAATTGCTCTTTTTACTGTTTTAATGGCGATTTTGCTTGAATTTAACCATATCGAATACCTTATTTTGTTTGTTCTGATTACTCTTGTTCTCTTTGCTGAGATGGTAAATACAGTAATAGAGTTCATTTTGGACTCACTTTATAAACATAATTACTCTCAGATAGCCAAAATTGCGAAGGATATGTCAGCCGGCATGGTTTTGTTTGTTACGGTTATGGTCGTAATTTCGGGCTTGGTGCTTTTTATTAATAAATATTTGTCCTTTATTAATTCTCAGGAGCTTATTTTATGGTATTAGAAAACTTGTCTGTCGGGGTTGATATTGAGGAAATAAGCCGTTTTGAGAAGTATGCATCAGACAGAAACGGCGAATTTATAAAAAAAGTTTATACTGAAAGAGAAGCGGAGTATTGTTTTAAGTCTAAACACCCTGAAAAACATCTTGCTGCAAGGTTTTGTGCAAAAGAAGCTATATATAAAGCCCTGTCGTCTCTGGGGTTTTCTAAAATATCGTTTCAGGACTGCGAAATAATAAACAATGAACAGGGCGCGCCCGAGGTGATTTTTTTATCTGAAAAATTAAGAAATAAAGTAAGGGCAAAAATCTCTCTTTCCCATAGCAGAACAAATGCAATAGCCCAGGTTATCGCTGAAAAATTATAGTTTTTTTTAACATGGCACTTTTTTCTCTGAATTTTACTTAATATAAATATGGGGATTAACTTTACGGAGAGATTTAAGTCATACCTTTTTGAAAAAGAGGGTATAAAAAACTTCAGCGATGAAGATGTCAAATTTGGCGATGCAGCGCTGTTTCAGCTCTATGCGAACCGGTTTAAAGAATACGTTTCCGAAAACTCCGATTTGCCAATCTTCAATGAAGGCTTCTCTTTAGAGGACTTAAAATCCCTGAGTATCTCTGAAGACGGGCTCTTAACCGCCCCTGAGGATAATGAAAATTTATCAATCTTCTCTGAATATTTTAACGGCTTAATGACCGATGAGACTTTTAAAAAGTCTATGGATTATGATAATGACGGCGAATTTACCATAGATGATTTTACAGCTTATCTTGATGAGGCTGACGCGGATTCATCTCTTATCTTTGATATAGATGAAATGACCGCAAGTTTTGAAGCAAAAACAAAGCCCGAGGCAAAAGAAAATGAAGTCAAAGAAGATGAGGCAAATGAAGATAAAATCAAAGAAGCTCTCAACTCCTTCTATGCGACAACAGAGGTTATAAAAGCATTAGATGAAGATAATGACGGAAAACTGAGCGACAGTGAAAAAACGAAGTTTGAAAAATACGTTAAAGAAACCTATGATGACGGACTGACCTCAGAGAATATCTCAAAAGTTCTGGAAACGATTAAAGACGGCACTTTCTCTTATGATAAAAAGGTTGATGAAGTCATAGAAGATGCCGAGCAGGCGGAAGAATCAGAAGATAAAACGAAAGATAATACGGAAGATAAGACAAAAGATATTGAAAAACCTAAGGAAACAAAGAAGGACACAAAAACAACCGAGCAGACACAAAATACCTCAAACCCGGGCAATTCCGTGAGTGACTCGGGCGGTTCACATAATTCTTACGACAGCGGAAATGATAACAACAATAACAATAACGGTAATGATAACGGTGCCGACACCAAAGATATTAAAAATATGTCGTTAGAGCAGCTTGAAACAGAGCATGGTGTAAGGGAAAACAACCTCTCTGAAGCTCAGAAAAAACTCGATGCGCTCTATGACGGAAGTGATAATGAGGCGGTGAAGGAGGCTCAGGGAAACTATGACGAGGCAAAAGCAGCTTATGAAACAGCTTTGAAAGACGACAAGAAGGTTTCCGCCGAACTGAAAAAAACGCAGGCACAAAATCTCTCTGATATTGAGACAAAACAAAGTGAAATAGTTGAAACTCAAAAGAGTATTGTCGATACCGAAACCGAAGAAGCCCGTTTGACAAGCGAAATAAGTGCTAAAGATACTCAGCTTGGCGAATTGTCCTCTACTCTTTCCGAGCTTGAAGGTGCAAAAAGCAAAACCGATGATACAACCGAAATCCAGTCAAAAATAGATGCGCTTCAGCAGAAACAAAGGGAAGTTGAACAGGAAAAGGCTGATTTGCAGGCTAAAAAAGATGAATTGCCCGATGTTAATGAACTCAAAAATACATTAACCACCCAGCAAAATGAACTCAAAGATTTAGAAACCGCAAGAACACAAATTGAAGCCGACATTCTTAAATCCTGTTCAGATGATACAAAGAAGGCGCTTGAAGATTTTAATAAGGCAAAAACCGCTTTAGAGGAAGCAAAAACACCGAAGGAAAGCGATATAACTGCTGCAAAAAGTGCGGTAGCAACGGCTTTGAGTGATCTAAAAGAAGTAAATTCGGCTATTGCGGATAAGAAGGCAGAGAAGGATAAAAAAGACTTCAGCCCTAGCTCTGTTGAAAAGGTTGTCGATTTTGCAAAACAATATGACGATATGACGGAAGCCCAGATGTCAGAGATAATGAGAAATGCGGGTTATGCCTTTAACCCGGGCGGATGGTGTGCTGATTTCGTTGCCTTTGCTTACGGCGAGGGTGTAGGATATGAAAATGTTCCCGAATGGTATGCCAATATTGAAAATAAATCAAGCCCGTGGGATGTATCAAATGCAGGTAAAGAGGCCGGGAAATTAATCGACTTAAAAGACGCTCAGGCAGGCGATATTATCATCGTCAGCCACGGCGGGGGCGCAGACCATATCGTAATCTATTGCGGTGAAACGCAGGATGGAACATATCTTGCGGTTGACGGAAATACGGGCTATGACTCTGCTCATAACCATAATGCGGTCGTAGATGTCCACTACAGAAAACAGAGCGAAATTTATCAGGTTATCAGTATGCACTGATGATTGTCTGAAAAGTTGGAATTTGTATTAATAATTCATTGCGCCTTCACGCAAAACTTTGCAGGCACAACCCCCACCCTGAGATGTTGTTGTACATTCCCCGTCATAATCACAACCACCGGGATAGAGGCCTTGTTCTTTAACTGCAAACATGAATACATCTCTACCATACTGATTAGGTTTTTTGCTTCCGTTTACATCTGCCCAAATTTGGAAACAAAAATTATCAGAGCCTCCCCAATGGCCATTACAATCATTTGCAGTTGTGGGATAATATTCAATAACAACTTGAGTACCATCTGCTAATACTAACTTTCTCGCCCATTCGGTTGTATCGGCATTCCAATTGTTATATCTATAAGAACCACTTAAACTTTTATAACCCCTGTTATCTAATTGTTCAAAACATCCATCATTCGAACCGCATTCTCTTGCTTTGTTCATATGTTTTTTGTATAAATTGAACACATTATCAAAGGAATTAGCCCAACCTCCTTTATCTGCCCTTGGCGTTCCTTCCTCTGCAATAATTAAATTTGTAGTCTGGGCTAGAGTAGAATATACTTTCTTTAATCTTGAAACTGTTTCCTCATTATTTGTTTTATTAATTAAACTTGGAACGGTCAGAGCTGCTATAACACCGATAATAACAAGAGTAATCAGCACTTCTGCAAGCGTAAATCCTTTATATGAATTTTTCATTTCTTATTCCTCATTTAATATTCTAAATTTTATATACCACATTTACGTATTATTAGAACGTATATTTAATAAATCTTTACGTTTAAACTATACGTATGCGCAGTATTGAAGAAACTTATAAGCAAATAGGCAAAAACATTAAAAAGTATCGTGAGAAAAAAGGTTATACCCAGCAGCAGCTTGCCGATAAAGTCGGACTTGGTTTAAATTTTGTCGGGAAAATAGAAGTGGCTTTTTCAAGACCTTCAATACCTACCCTCGTTCTTATCTCAAATGTGCTTGAAATAGAAGTGGCAGAGTTGTTCCGTTTTGAATAAAATCATTTCCCTTAACCAAACTCAATGTTTTGTTTCATGAAATTTGAAAAATATCATGGTTGTAATACAATATAGTAATGAGACGAAAAATATAGGAACATACAAAGTGGGATTAAGTTTTCAGGAATTAATATTAAATCTTTCTAAGTTTTGGTCAGACTATGGGTGTATAATTCAGCAGCCCTATGATATTGAAAAGGGCGCAAGTACTATGAACCCTGCAACTTTTCTTAGAGTTCTGGGGCCTGAACCCTGGTCAACCGCTATGGTTGAGCCCTGCCGCCGTCCTACCGATGCAAGATACGGCGAAAACCCGAACAGGCTCGGGCACTATTTTCAGTATCAGGTTATCTTAAAGCCCTCTCCCGAAAACGCTCAGGAGCTCTATTTAAAGAGTCTTGAGGCTATGGGAATTGACCTTTCAAAGCACGATGTAAGGTTTGTTGAGGACAACTGGGAATCTCCGACTTTAGGTGCGGCAGGTGTCGGCTGGGAAGTATGGCTTGACGGTATGGAAATCACTCAGTTTACCTATTTTCAGCAGGTCGGCGGGCTTGAAATCAAACCTGTTGCACTTGAACTGACTTACGGCTTAGAGAGAATCGCCATGTATATTCAGAACGTCAACTCCGTTTATGACGTTATGTGGAACAAGACTTTAAAATACGGCGAACTCTATCACCAAAACGAAGTCGAGCAGTCAAAATATAACTTTGAATATTCAAACTCCGAAAGATTATTCAAAATGTTCGATATTTTTGAGCAGGAAGTACTTTCGTGCTGCGAGGCGCAAATCGTTCTTCCCGCTTATGATTACGTTTTAAAATGCTCTCACACCTTCAACCTTCTCGATGCAAGAGGGGTTATAAGCAAGGATGAGAGAATTAACTATATCAACAGAGTAAGAAGAATGGCGGCAATGGTTGCAAAACTCTATGTTGAGCAGAGAGAAAAGATGGGCTTCCCGCTGATTAAATCCAAAGAATTTGCCCAAATTTAATTCAAAATGTCATGCCGGACTCGTTTTGGCATCTCATTAGATACAAAAATAAGGATAAAAGAATGAACACAGCCTTAACATTATTCAAGCAGTTTATTATGAATCTGCTAAAGAAGAAAAATCCCGAAGAAATGATTGCTGATTCAAAGAAGAGCGGTCTTAACAAAACACTGACGGGCTTTGACCTGATTATTCTCGGAATAAGCGCAATCGTCGGTGCGGGTATCTTTGTTATGATAGGTTCTGCCGTTGTCGGAACACCCGAACACGTCGGCGCAGGTCCTGCACTTATCATCTCTATCGTGCTTGCGGGTATAATTTGTATTTTCCCCGCGTTCTGTTATGCCGAATTTGCTTCGATGATACCTGTTTCGGGCAGTGCTTATGTTTATGCCTACGCAACAATGGGCGAGTTGATGGCGTGGATGATAGGCTGGGTTTTGATGCTTGAATATGCGATAGGTACTATTGCCGTTGCTTCAAGCTGGACAGGGTATTTTATCCAGTTCCTTCAGGGCTTTCCCTTCCTTCCTGAAGTTTTGAGACACCCTCCCGTATGGCTTGTGAATAACTACACCTCTGTTGCTGCACTTGGTCAGCAGGCAAGTGTTCCTCACTTTATGGGCATTCCCGTTTGCTTAAACCTTCCTGCTATGGCAATTATAGCTATAATTGCACTTGTTCTTTTAAAAGGTATGAAGGAATCTACCAACTTTGCGAAAATAATGGTATTTATTAAGGTTGCCGTTATTGCTATCTTTGTTATTGTCGGATTTTTCTATATAAGGCCCGAAAACTGGACACCGTTTGTTCCGAACGGGGTTAAGGGTATCGAACTTGGGGTATTTACCATTTTCTATGCCTATATCGGTTTTGATGCCATTTCAACTGCGGCAGAAGAAACAAAAAATCCCCAAAAAGATTTACCTGTCGGGTTAATCGGCTCACTTTTAATTTGTTCCGTAATTTATATTCTTGTAACCATTGTTTTGACAGGCATGCAGCCGATGAGCGAAATTGATGTTACCGCACCTATTGCGTTTGCAATGAGAGCAGTTCACCAGGACTGGTTTGCGGGCGCTATTTCAATCGGTGCGCTTGCAGGTTTGACTTCTGTTCTTATCGTTCTTGTTTTCGGTACTTCAAGAATACTCTATGCAATGGCAAGAGACGGCTTCTTCCCGAAGATAATGAGCAGGGTTCACCCTAAATATAAGACACCTTATGTCATCACACTTGTATCAACAATTCTTATGTTAATCGGTTCGTGCTTTATCAATATGACGGTTGCCGCAGAGCTTTGTATTTTAGGTACTTTCACCTCATTTATCATCGTTTGTATCGGTATAATCATTTTGAGATACACAGAGCCCGACAGACCAAGAGCCTTCAAGGTTCCCTTCTGTCCGTGGTTTCCGCTTGCGGGTATCCTCCTTTGCGGATACGTTATGTCAAAAGCTATGCCCGATATTAAAACAGCCTCGGCTATTTTCCCGGTTTGGCTTGTTGTCGGTGTCGCAATTTACTTCGCTTACGGCTACATAAACCACAGAAAACTCGAAAAAGAGGCTCTTTCGGTTACAAAAATAGAGGAAGCGGAATCGGCTTCAACAAATGTTTAATATAAAAAAATATTTTAATCCTGAAATAATATATTGGTTCGGCATCTTTGCCCTGCTGATATATTTATTTCTCGGGAATGTTTTGTGCGCTGATGATATTTACTTTAATTTCCTCGACAGAGCCGAAATAACAATGAAAAGAGAGTATTATTACGGCTCCTGGGTAATGCCTGTCCAGAATTTTCTTATGTATTATCTTCCCTATAAACTATCCATTAACCTTCAGGACTGGGCCCAGACTTTTGGTGCAGTGATAGAGGCGCTTTCAATTACCTTATTGATAAAATATTTTTCAAAATTCTTTTCTTTGTCTGAAATTCAGAGAAAAACAAATTTAATTTTAACCTCAATTTCTTTTATGTTCTTGTTTTTCCTCCTTAAACTTCTGAAATTCAAGGATATAATTATTTATTCCGGGTTTTTCAGGTTTCTTCTTCCCTCTGTTTTGCTGGTGGTTTGGCTCTATTATTTTTATAAAATTATTAAAAATAAAAAGGTCAATTTGATTTTCTTTTGTGCTTTTTCACTTCTGACGATGTCCTCCTCCGAGGTTGCGGGCGGAATTTTGGTTTGTTCTTCGGTGCTTTATTTCTTATATCTGTTAATTTCAAAAAGAGAAATACATAAAAAACAGTGGACTATCTTTGCTTTTGCACTTTTCGGGCTCCTTGTTCTTCTTCTCTCAAAAGGGTTTCAGTATCATTTTAGCGCGAAGCTCGAAAATAATATTTTTGATTTTTCTGTATTATCAAATAACCTTCTTCCGTTTTTAAAAGTTTATTTATATAATATGTTCCTACAAAACGGCTTGTTTTTGGTTGCATTTGGCGGTTTAATTTGGCTGAACGGTAAAAAACACAACTTTGATGAGGTTTTTCTTTCCCTCGCTCTTATTATTTCAGTGTTTTTGTTTGCGTTTTCTTTGATTTTGCTCGGAAGAACGCACTATGAAACAGGTTTTTGGGTGTCCCACAGTGACCTCTATACAGTTTTTTATATAGTCTATACTACTGTTTTTATAATACTTTCAGTTCCTTTGATAAAATTTTTTGAAACCCAAAAGGAAAATAATATTCTAAAAAACCTTCTGATTTTTTTGTTTCTTCCTTTGTTTATCTTATCTTGTGTTCATATAAAAACTTCTGTTTCAAACATAAAAGATTTCACGTATCTTCGGGATAAAATGACGTTATTTTATCTTGAAAACGGAGATGATATTGTTCTTCCGTATGCCTGCCACACCCATAATGTTTATATGCTCATAAACAACACCTATATTAATTTTAATTCCTTTTTGAAGAATTATAAGAGAACCTCTGACAAAAAAGAGATTAAAATGATAGAAGAAGTTTATCCGAGAATGTTTAAGAGCTATTACCCCCTTATCTATAATTATGATTTAAAAGGAAAAAACACTTCTGTTACTTTTGTTAAAGGGCGCGAGGCGATGAACTTCTTTGAATACAGAGGGGGCAGATATTCCGAAATCAAAAACCATAAATATCATTTTTCTGATTTAGAGAGACGGAATTGAAATCAAAATCGGTTTATCTTATAATAGTTAAGCAGACAACGGGTAAAGAGCCAAATGAAAAATTATATATACAGAGACAAAGAATTTAAAATACTTTCAAAAACAGTTGATAATGCTACTAAATGTTCGATTACGGACGTTTATGATGACGGCTTTTCGGTGGAATTATACACTGATGAAGATTACAAAATAAACGAATCGGTTGAACTCTATTCAATTACGGATATGGGGCTTTTGTATTTTGAAACCATAGTAAAAGAAATACAGGGCAAAGTTCTTCGTCTCTGGGCGCCTCCTACATATAAATTTCTTCAGAGAAGAGAATATACAAGAGTTTCAATAAATAAAGACCTCGTGTTGACTGCGCAAAACGGGGAAGAGATTATGGTTTCCCTGCTTGATATAAGTGCGGGCGGACTTAAACTCGCATCCCCAAAACAGCTCGAACTTTCCTCTTTATATGACCTTGAGCTTGAACTTGAAAAGAATAAAAAAATTATATGCAAATTCCAGCCGGTCAGAATGGAGGTTAATCCCCAGGCATACATCATTTCGGGACGTTTTCAGCTACTCACAAATGTTGACAGAGTTTGGCTTGTTCAGTATTGCTTCAAAAAACAGCTTGAAGAAAATAATAAATAGTTCTTGCAAAACACACCGTTATGCTTTATGCTATAAGATATAAACATAGTTGTAAAGAAGTGTGACTGATTGTGAAATCTTCGCTGCAAAAATTTTATATAAAAATTTCAAGATTTAAAGGTGATGCCGCATCTATCATAGGGTTAAGACTAAGCTTCGTTTTGACCTTCTTTGTCAGCCTTCTGGTTTTGACTATTTTGTATTTCACTTTTGCGTATGAAAGAGAACAGATTATTCCGGTTACGGCGGATATTTCAAATGCTGCCGTTGTTTCAGGGCTCAATGAATTTAATAATGTCGTTCATTCGGGCAATTATGATAATTTGCTGCAGAAAATCAATGCACAGTTCAATTATGATGTTGTTAAATATGTATTTGTTACCGATAAGAACGATAATGTAATCTTTTCGGAAATTCCCCAGGGCTATGTTATTGATTATTCAAGAAAAGGTTTGATATTAAAGCCGACTGATGCCAATTCAGCCGCACCTGTTATGCATCCTGTCAGTATTTTAAAGGGTAAATCAGTTATTTATATGGGCTTTAACTCTGATCCCGAATCAAGTTTCAAGCTCGGAAAACTTCTTCAGCAGGTTTCGTTTATTTTCATTATCTTTTCACTTGCACTGACAATAGCTATAACATATTTCGTATCAATATTGATTCTGAGCCCGCTTGAAAGGCTGAGGAATGTTGCCTCAAAATTCTCTGAGGGAGATTTGAATGACAGGGTTAATTCGACATATTTTACCGAAATTAACGATTTGATTACTTCATATAATACAATGGCTGATGTATTGCAGAAGCTCTACAGTACCTTAGAGGCTGAAGTCAGCGCGAGAACAAAGGAATTGAAGGTTGCCTACAGCGAACTTCAAAGCACTCAGGCGATGATGGTACACTCCGAGAAGATGAAGTCATTAGGTGAACTCGTTGCCGGTATTATGCACGAAATCAACAACCCGATTAACTTTATTTACGGAAATATGACGCACCTTGATAATTATTCAAAAGATTTGGTCAGAATTGTTGAGGAATATTCCGATTTAGACAAGGATTTGAGCGAGGAGCTCCGGAATAAATATAAGTCTCTCAAAGAAGAGCTTGATTATGATTTCATCAAAACAGATATTCCCGATTTGATTAAGAGCTGTAAAGAGGGCGCAGAGAGAGCAAAGAACATAATTCAGGATTTAAAGAGCTTCTCAAGATTTGAAGAGTCGGCTATCGCGAGTGTCAATATCGAAAAGGAAATTGATACCTGCCTTACGATTTTGTATAACAAATATAAAAACAGAATTACTATTCATAAAGAATTTCCCGAAAATATGCAGACGATTGAGGCTTATGGCGGTCAGCTGAACCAGGTATTTATGAATATTCTCGATAATGCCATAGGTGCGATTGAAGGTCAGGGCGACATCTGGGTTAGAGCCTCCTTTACAAACAATAATGTCCGCGTTGAAATCGAGGATAACGGCTCCGGTATGAGTGAAGAGACAAAACAAAAGGTATTTAATCCTTTCTTCACTACAAAACCCGTAGGAAAAGGTACGGGGCTCGGAATGTCTATCACTTATAAGGTTATCAAAAACCATAACGGAAACATTGAGATAGAATCACAGGAGGGTATCGGTACTAAATTTATCATTACCCTTCCGATAAATATTGACAGAGAACTGATGGTAAAAAACAATAAAGAAGAAGAGGACATAGATGGATAAAAAATACAAACTTTTGCTCGTGGATGATGAACCCGATAATCTTGCATTTATGTACAGAACACTAAGGCACGATTATGATTTGGTTAAAACAACTTCACCACTTGAAGCACTTGAGCTGTTGAAGAATGACCACTTTGATGCCATTCTCTCTGACCATAAAATGCCTGAGATGGATGGAGTTGAGTTTTTGAAGCGCTCCTGCGAAATTTCCCCGAACTCAATGAGGCTTTTGATTACCGCATATTCTGATGCGGGGATATTGATAGATGCTATCAACTACGCAAAAATTTACAGGTATGTTAAAAAACCTTATACCCCTGAAGAGCTTGTTCTGACTGTTTCTAATACAATGGAATATCACCAGCTCAGAAAGGATAACGAGGTTCTCATTAAGGATATGAAGGAGCTTTTCTCGGGAACGATTACGGCGATTATCGAAGCCCTCGATGCAAAAGATTCCTTCACTTTAGGAAGAAGCAGACGCGTAACCTTCTACACAATGAAAATATCGGAGGCTATGGGCATTGATGACGAACTCAAGGGCAGAATTGAGCTTGCGAGTATGCTCCACGACATCGGTATGATAGGTATTTCTGATGATATTCTCTCAAAAATGGAAAACCTTACCCCTGAAGAGTTTGAAGAAATCAAAAAACACGTTGCTCACGGTGTAAGAATACTTGAGGACATCAAACAGTTAAAGCAGGTTGTAGAGATAATCAAATACCACCACGAGTTTTATAACGGGCAGGGTTATCCTTACGGCTTGAAGGGTGAAGAAATTCCTGTCGGTGCAAGAATCATTGCGGTTGCAGACGGGCTCGATTCCATTCTTCACACTATGGAGCACCCCGATTATAATGCGGCGATGGAAAAAATCAAAGCAGGTGCGGGCTCACAGTATGATGCCGAAATTGTTGCCAAACTCGAACAGAAAATTCCCGAAATTGTTGCCGAAATAGACAACTTTGAGGCACAGTACTCAAATCCTGAGAATAAATAGAAATACTTTTAATATAATTGATTTTTATGTTAAAATAACCTCATTAAGATACGAATGAGGTTATTTTTATTATGAAAATGTCAAAACTTTTTTGTCAGACGCTGAGGGAGTTTCCGCAGGATGCAGAGGTTATAAGCCATAAGTTGCTCGTCAGAGCCGGCTATATAAGAAAACTTGCAAACGGAATATATAATTATTTACCTTTAATGCAGAGGGTTTTGACGAAGGTTGAAAATATAATCAGAGAAGAGATGAATGCTGCGGGTGCTCAGGAACTTCTTATGCCGTTTGTTCAGCCCGAAGAACTCTGGAAAGAGTCCGGCAGATGGGATGTTTACGGCAAAGAGCTGATGAGAATGAAGGACAGACACGACAGAGGAATGTGTTTAGGGCCTACACACGAAGAGGTTATTACCTTTATCGCAAGAGAAGGCATCCGCTCTTATAAACAGCTTCCCGTTAATTTGTATCAAATTCAGTCAAAATTCAGAGATGAGATTAGACCTCGTTTTGGTCTGTTGAGAGGGCGCGAATTTATTATGAAGGATGCCTACAGCTTTGACGTTGACCAGGCGGGGCTTGATAAAGAATATAAAAATATGGCGGATACTTATAACCGTATTTTTACCCGCTGCGGACTTGAAACAAAAATGGTTCAGTCAGACTCGGGTGCTATCGGCGGAAGTGTTTCCCACGAGTTTATGGTGCTTGTAAACGAAAATGATGAGAACAACGCAGGTGAGAACGATGTTTTCTATTGCACGAAGTGTGATTACAGCGCAAACTCTAACCACGCGGTTTCAAAACTTAACCCTGCAGAAACTGACGGAAAATTTGAAAAAGCAGAGATAGTTGATACCCCGAATACAAAAACTATTGAAGAACTTGCCGAATTTTTGAAAGTGCCTTCTACCGTTATTTGCAAGGCGCTTGTGTATGTAATTGACGGAAAGTATGTTGTTGCACTCATAAGGGGCGACAGAACAGTCGAAGAAACAAAACTGATGAATGCGTTTGAGGGTAACGAAATCAGAATTGCAAGAAACGATGAGATAGATGAGATAATGCAGAACTCAGGCTTTAGTGCAGTTGCAGGGTTTATCGGACCTAAAGGACTTAAAGGTGTTTCAATAATCGCAGATGAAACAGTCAGAGAGCTCAAAAACTTTGTTGTTGGTATTAATCAGACTGATAAACACCTTGTCGGCGCAAACTGGGGCAAAGATGTTGAACTCCCCGAAAAGATTTGCGACATTAGGCTTGTTGAAACTAAAGACAGATGTCCTGTCTGCGGCGAAGAATTAAAGGTTACAAAGGGAATTGAGGTCGGAAACATCTTCCAGCTCGGAACAAAATATTCAAAAGCAATGAATGCAACCTTTACTGATAAAGACGGAACTGAAAAATCATTTATTATGGGGTGTTACGGTATCGGTGTTTCAAGAACCGCTGCGGCTGCGGTTGAAAGATACCACGACGATTTTGGAATTATCTGGCCGTTATCAATTGCGCCTTATACTGTAGTTATTGTTCCCGTCAGCGATGTTGATGAAGCACAGATGGGCTGCGCTAACAAGATGTATGAGGAATTAAATAAGGCAGGGGTTGAAGTTTTGCTCGATGACCGCTCGGAAAGAGCAGGGGTAAAACTCAAAGATGCTGATTTAATAGGTATTCCGTTCAGAGTAACTGTCGGAAAGACTTTGAACGAAGGAAAAGTTGAGTTTAAGGACAGAAAAACAAACGAAATAACTCTGCTTACGCCTGATGAAGCGGTAAATAAGATTATTGAAATTTCTAAAACAATTAAATAGTAAAAAGCCGGTCATTGAGCCGGCTTTTTTATTGTTTCTAAAGTTTTTGCATCATTTTTAACTGATTTTTGTCCTGAATGGTACTTGCCGAGCGAAGTTCCTGCAGTGCAGAACTGAAGTCTGACGAAAGCCTGCCGGGATTTTTCTCTGAAATCTGCTTTGTTATTGCCTCAAAGATATTTTTGATTTCTTTTGAATCATTTTCCATACATTTGATAGTCAAATCGACATAAATATCAAAAATTTTAAGCAAATCTTCTTTGTTTCGGTTTGCTTTGTATGTTTCAAATAACTCTATATCAATACCGTCTCTGATTTTTTTCATATTATCAACGAGTTCACGACTTTCTTTTGACAGATACGGCTTCTTTTCACATCTTTCAATTTGTCTGCCTAAAACCTGAAACATCAGTTTTGGAACGCAATAAGGCATAACATCCAGGTTTGAATTAATAATTATGTCACCGTTTCCTTCAATAAATGTTCTGAGTGCATTTACGTTATACGTTTTGTTTCCTTCCCCATCGTCAGTAATGGCGAGAGAAAGAAAATCCTGTATGTTTTTCGTTCCGAGTGCTTTAAATTCCTCATCATTTTCAAATTCTGCCTGTGGAATAATCTCATAGAAGGGTTTGCCCATAATCGGACGGAAGGTTTTCGGCTCTTCAATTAGTCCCATCGCATCAAGAGTTTTTTGTCTTGCCCAGGACTTAGTCATACACGCTGACCATCGCGTTTTTGCCCAGGTGTTTCTTTTCCAGAAGTCTCTAAGCATCATAGCCTGAGCGGGGTTTTTAAGGATGTCCTCATTGAATTGTTTATCTGATTTTTTCATAAATTTTCCGAGAGCTTTTTTGATTGAATTTGCTTCGTGATAGTTCCAGGCGCGTTTTAAGATTTGAGAGAATATTTCGCTTTGATAAGGATTTTTTGCAAAATATTCCGCATCTTCTTTTGTTCCCGAAAATCCGACATTTTCGTGGGTTTTGTAGTATTCTTTTAAGGCTTCTGATATTTTCTTTCTGTGTTCCGGGGTTAGCGGAATACCTTTTCTTTTTAAAGCGCCTTCGCTAATGCTTCTGTTTCTTTTTGCAGCTTCAATAATAGCCTTGTTTGATTCTTCATCCGATAATTTAATATATTGTCCGTAGAGCGGGGTAAAATTCGGAATGTTTAGTTTATGGAGAGTGCCGCCGATATTATATCCGCAGGCCTTCTGAATGTCCGTGAGAGAAAGGCAGTCAGCCCAGTACATCTGAACAAGCTGAACGGTTAAATCTTTTTTGGGGTTAAGAAGAAGTTCCCCGTCTTTTGTTTTTATTTCCCCATTTTTGAATTTGTCGATAAAAGAACCTTTGTTATATTTAAAATACTCCTCATCAGGTGATTTTACCTCTGAAAACTCGGGGAAGAAAAATTTTAATTCTTCAAGAGTATCACAGTCCTTGAGCTCAGCATATTTTTTCTTGTGTATGTCAATCAATTTTTCGTTATCGGGGTTGCCTTTATATAGTGTTTGAAAAGCGAGTTCTTCAATTCCGGGAGGAAAATTATCCCCGTATTTTTGAAGCTGTTTAACGGTTTGCTTTAATTCTAAACTATTTCCGCCTTTAAAACTCAGATAGTATTCCTTGGGATAACTAATCAGAGGATATTTTTTTAACTCATAATTATTTTTTGCGATATTGCCTGTATATTCTAAATCACTTTTTTGATAAACAGGCAAAACAAAATCTACTCTCATATATTTCCTTTCTCATCTGACGGTTTTAAAACCTGTGAATTTTTAGTTTTTACTGATTAAGCCGTTTATTTAATAAATCTTAATTATCTTTTATATTTAAAGTGATATATAATTAAGGAATAAAAGTTAAAGTGAGGGAAGAAGATGTTTGATGTAATTACAATCGGAAGTGCTACTCTTGATGCGTTTATCGAAACTGATGCCGCAAGTATCGTTTCAGTGTATCAGATGAAAACCAAAAAAGATTTTATGTCATATCCTTACGGCTCAAAGATTGAAATTGATAAATTTGATTTCAAAACAGGCGGGGGCGGACTCAATACCGCAATGAATTTTGCTACTCTCGGGCTTAAAACCTCTGCTATTCTTAAAATCGGCGATGAAACAGAGGGCAAAAACATTATTTCTGCTATGAAAGACACAAATGTCGATACTTCAAACCTCATTTATTCAAAAGAACACATGACGGGCTTTTCCATTATTTTAATCAGTTTTCAGGGTGACAGAACAGTTCTGGCGCACAGAGGCGCAAATGCCCATATGAAGAAGTCCGATATTAATTTTGACGCAATTAAAAATTCAAAATGGCTCTATATTGCGCCCCTGAACGGCGACTCGACAAAAGTGCTTGATGATATTGCGCAGTTTGCCGAGAAGAATGATGTTAATATGGCAATTAATGTCGGTACAAGCAGTATCAAAAAAGGCCCGAAGTATCTTGAAAAGATTTTGAAAACGGCGGAAGTCGTTATTATGAACAGAGAAGAAGCAACAATGCTGACGGAAATCACTATAAGACCTGATACCAAAGAGGAAAAATTCTCTGATAAACTTATTCACCCCGATATGGTTAAGATGCTGAAGAAATTAAAATCTACCCACGCAAAGATAGTTATTATAACGGACGGCAAGGATGGGGCTTATGCTTATGACGGTAAGAAATTTTACCACGCACCCGAGTTCCCTGCAAAAGTAGTCAGCACTTTAGGGGCAGGCGATGCGTTTGCTTCAACCTTTGTTGCTACTTTGTCGTTAACAAATAATGATATGAAAAAAGCACTTGCGGCAGCATCAATCACTGCAGCCTCAACGGTTGAAAAATTCGGTGCGCAGGACGGCTTCTTGACTTATGAACAAATAATCGAAAAAGCAAAACAACACCCCGAATATAAGGTTGATGTTTTGGAAATTGATGATTAAATGTTATAAATTGTCAAAATCCGCTGTCTTGGATTTTGGCAACTCGAAAATTTTGCACTCCGCTTTTGAAAATCAAAGATTTTCAGTCGCTTCGGAAATTTTCTCGAACAGACGGGCTCGCTCGCTGCCGCTCGACTCCGCCCTAGCCAAAATCCGCTGTCTTGGATTTTGGCAACTCGAAAATTTTGCACTCCGCTTTTGAAAATCAAAGATTTTCAGTCGCTTCGGAAATTTTCTCGAACAGACGGGCTCGCTCGCTGCCGCTC
>JAFXYZ010000058.1 GCA_017541465.1 bacterium
AAGACAGACGTAAAAGATATTCTCGGCATCATATTTGAGCATTACGGGAGTGCAGAAGACTTTATCAAAACCGCACGGAAACAGCACCGCCTTGCAGAAATGCGGAGAGAAGACAGAATGTGTGACAACCTTATGAAAGCCATATACGGCGAATAAAGGCTTTTTAAGTACAAATTCAGTGTTAATTTGGTACAGCAAAGTTAGATTTTGACAGGTTTGTACAAAAAACACTAAAATACCGTTTTTAATAATGCTTGACTATATATTTCTAATATGATACACTATTACAGAAGCAGAGATGTTTCCGATGTGAGAGCATCGTAAAAAGTTGTATTGCTTACGGAGCAATTAAAAAAATCCGTAGCGGTGAACATTCCGTGCTTTTAAATGGCATGAGGGATGCAGCTTGACAACCAAGAGAAAATGTTGTACTCGATATGGGCGAGGGTAAATAACCCATAACCTTACAGTATTGGAAATGTTTGGGAAATATTTTGAAATACTGACGGCTGACAACCAGCAGGAAACTCTCATATATTAAAACCAAAGGAGATGGAAACATCTCCTTTTATTATTAACATCGGATTTGTACTTAAAAACGTGTAAAAAATGTTTCCAATGCCGTGATATACTTATTATAAACATTGAAATACGATTACAGGCAGAAGCGTTCACGGAAAAATGGACGCATTTTTTATGCGAAAGAGTGCATTTTAACTAACGGTTAAATTACTATTTAACTGAAAGTTAGTGCTTTACTTGCATACCTTTTTGTGTTATAATATTTACATAACCATTGTATTACAATGATTTATGATACAGGGAGAAAAACTTATGGGTAAAGATTCCGAATACTACAAAGAAAAAACTTATCAGCAGAAAGAAAAGCTTGCGGAACTTCTTATGGAGCTTCCAGAGTGCGTAAAGAAATACATCAATGAAAGACGCCTTAGTTTACAGCCGAGTACACTTATAATGTACTGTTATGACTATATGACATTCTTTAAGTTTCTTATAGAGAAAAACCCCGTATATAAGGCATATAAGCCCGTAAACTTCAAATATGAAGATTTAGACCTTATTACAAGCGATGACATAACCGAATATATGCTTTATTTAGAGTACAACAACCCCGATAATTCTGTTCCAAACGCTGACAGGCATATAAACGATAAGAAAGCCATAACACGCAAATTATCGGCTCTGCGGGGCTTATATCAGTACCATTTCGAGCATAATAATGTAAAAAATAACCCTATGCTCCTTGTAAAGCTCCCGAAGATAAAAAAGGACAAGAATATCATACGTTTAAATCAGCAAGAAACTGTAGACCTTTTAAACTGTGCAAATAATTCAAGTTATGCCACATCGGTACACATGGAAGCCTACAGAAAGAAAACTGTGTTAAGGGATAATGCGATAATCACGCTCCTACTCGGAACAGGTATGCGTGTGTCGGAATGTGCAGGGCTTGACATAACGGACGTCAACTTTACCGATAATTCGCTCGTGATAGTCCGTAAAGGCGGCGGGCAGGACGTGATATACTTTAACGATGAAGTATCTTCTGCCCTCTCCGACTACATCGAAAACGAGAGAGTGGGTATAAAGGCACGGGAAGGACACGAAAAAGCACTTTTCTACAGTATGCAGAGCAAACGTATATCTGTGGATGCGATACAGGCTCTTGTGAAGAAGTTTGCACGTATGACAGTACCAAACAAGAAAATCACTCCGCACAAGCTTAGAAGCACGTTTGGAACGGCTCTGTACCGTGAAACAGGCGACATAAGGTTAGTAGCCGATGTGTTAGGACACATTTCAGTTAACACGACCACACAGTTTTACAGTGCTATCGAAGATGAGCATAAACGAAGAGCTGCTGACTATAAAATCAAACATTAGTTCGATTTGAGAAAGGTAAAAATGGGCGTAAGTAAAAAAGATAAAAGGCAGCGGATAACACCGCTGCCGTCTTTATGCCAATATACATATCATGGCAACTATTGATACATAAAAAACGCCCAAACATATCATAGCCGCTGTCTGCTGTTTAATTGTCGTTTCATCGTCTGTAAGTACGTATACAGGGCAGAAAAAAAGCAAGATTATCCATATAACCGCTAATAAGCCTATTCCAAATGCCAACATTGTATTTTCCCCCTTTATTTCTGTTTATCCGTCACAATATGGTACTTTTCGATTATATATCTCTCGAAGTCATCATCTTCCTGCGTTCTCACAAAGGGATTTTCGCCCTTTTCGTAAGGTATGGCAGATTCATCCATTACAAACCTTAAATCCCTTAAATCGTCATTGTGTGCGCTCATATCCATATAAATACCTTTCCTATACAGAATACCGCTGCCGCACTATCTTTCTTCGCTTTGGGGAGAAGTTAAAAACTTAATCATTTCATCCCTTGTCTTTCTTTCGGCTTCAACAAGCGGTTCATAATCTCTTACGTCCATTATACCCTTTTCGCATCTCGTGTCAAACCTTTTATCTATGAATTTTGCAAGCTCTTTAAAATCATAGTCAAGGTGTGGCGGCAGCCATAAATCAGAGCGGCAGAGGAAAATCAAGTCAAACTTGC
>JAFXYZ010000059.1 GCA_017541465.1 bacterium
GTTACCCCCTGGATTTTGAGTTTATCAGGGATAGAGAGTGATAATTTCTTTTTAAGACTGCTGAAGCCCGAATCATTTTCGCCTATCTTTGCATTGGTTGGGGCTGTTTTGTTGTTGTTTTCTAAATCGGACAGAAGAAAAAACATAGGCTCTCTTCTTCTAGGGTTTGCAGTTTTGATGTATGGCATGGAATTAATGAAAATGTCCATGTCCCCTCTTGCCGATGATCCTAATTTCGCTAACCTTATGACCACCTTTACAAACCCGCTTCTGGGGGTTGCAATAGGTGCTATGGTTACCGCGGTTATCCAGAGTTCAGCCGCTTCCGTAGGTATTTTACAGGCTATGTCTTTAACGGGAACAATTTCTTATGCCATGGCTATCCCAATTATTATGGGGCAGAATATCGGCACCTGCGCAACCGCTCTTATATCAAGTATCGGGGTAAACAACAGTGCAAGAAGAGTTGCTGTTATTCACGTTCTGTTTAATTTGTCGGGAACTGCCATTTTTCTTGTTATCTTCTACCTCGGAAATTCGATTTTTACCCTTCCCTTCCTTAACGATAAAATTAATCCTGTCGGAATAGCTATTGCCCACACTATTTTTAACGTTGCAACTACTCTTATGCTTCTGCCGTTTGTTAAACTGCTTGAAAAAATTGCAATGAACGCAATAAAAGATGAACACGACAAGGATGACGAAGTCGTTCTTCTCGATGAAAGACTTCTCTTGTCTTCAGGGCTTGCCATTGTTGAGTGTAAAAACTATACAAACGAAATGGCTACAATTTCAAAAGAGAGTGTAATTCTTTCCTGCAAACTCTTAAAACACTATAAAGAGGCAATTCCTCCTATTGTAAAGGCAAATGAAAACAAACTCGATTTATATGAGGATAAGTTAGGCACCTTCTTAGTAAAACTCCTTCAAAAAGATTTATCAGAGGAGGACAGCATTGAGGTTTCCAAACTTCTTCACACTATGGCTAAATTTGAGCATATAGGCGACCACGCAACGAGCATTTTAAAAATTGCTACAGAAATGAATGAAAAGAAAATATCCTTCTCAGAGGTTGCCATTTCAGAGATAAAAGTTATTGTTAAAGCCGTTCGTGAGGTTTTGAGCATAACAGAGGAAATGTTTATCAATAATGACTGTGTGCTTGCAAAACGGGTTGAGCCTTTAGAACAGGTTATCGACGGACTTATCTGGGAAGCTAAAAAGCGCCACGTTAAGAGATTACAGGCAGGAAAATGTACCATTGAACTCGGGCTTTTGCTCACTGATTTATTGTATAACCTTGAAAGAATATCTGACCAGTGTTCAAGTATTGCTGCCTGCTTAATACAGATTAAAAATTCTTCTCTTGAAAAACACCAGTACCTCAAAGAAGTTAAATCTAGCAGCGGTGAATTTACCGATAACTATAAAGAGTTTCAGGACAAATACAGTATCGGGGTGTAATTATTCTTTTTCAAAGGAAATAAGACTCCACGCACCCGCATCGGTGTAGAGAATTAACTTTAGTCCGTTTCTTTCCGCCTGTTTTATAAGGTTGTTTTTAAGGTAAGAGAAAACAAGAAAGATAAACGGTGTTTTCTTATACTCTTCTATATTTTGGGTGATGTTATAAATATCCTTTTCGGAATAAAAAGATACGTTATTTAAAAATATAAATGCTATTTTTTCGCCCGGCTTCATCTTGTCTAAGATATTGTTTTTGAGTGATTTTGCGAAAAATTTGGTGTCGTTTTCGTTAAAATAGTCGAAATATTCGAGCTCTGTATCTCTTATAATGTTTTTTATTCCGCTGTCAAAGAGGAAATAGGGGTATGAATACTTTGTTATTTCAACGATATTGTATTTTTTTGTATCCATGTACCTCTCAAAAAAGTGTTTGTCGTAGTAGGTTAAAACTATAATGTCGTTTTTTGTCAGCCCTGCGTTTTGTATGAGCGCGACAGGTGCATAATTTCCTTCATCTCTTGTCATCTTGGGTGCGCTGTTTGGCGAAATAATTATGTATGAGAGATTTAACACCATCAATAATGAGGTTAAGATTATCATTAAAGGCTTTTTAAGAGTTGTAAGCCCGAGTACAATACCGAGTATTAAAAACGGATAAATCTCAATGCAGTATTTTGTTATGAGAACGATTTTTCCTCCGATTGCAGCGCAGATAACCGCTGCAAAAAACATAAGACAGGAAAGCGCGTAATATTTAACAGCTTTGTTCTTTTCAAAAAGTGCTTTAAATATTAAAAACAGGGATAAAACAGTCGGAATAACCGAAAATATAATAAAGGCTATGCTGAGTGAGGAATTATGGAATAAACTCTGAAGAAGGTTCTTCGGGGTGTTTATTATGTTTATCTGAACGGGGGAAAGGAAATCAGAGAATACATAATAGACCTTTGACCAGTTGAAGGTTGCCCAGAACTGAGAGAGGGTATGGGAAGAGGATAATTTTAGAAGTATAAGTGACAGAATAAAGATTACAACAAGATAGGGAAGCGAGATAAATAATCCCTGCATTTTTGATATTGCTTTTTCTCTGAATTTCAGTATCAAAAGAGCGAAAATATTAAAGGTTACAAATACTATTCCTATGGTGTGTGTGAAGATAATCAGGAAGTTTGAGAGTAGAAGATAAATAAGGTTTTTTCTTGTGAAATTTTTATAACATTTTATCCAAAAGAGAAGTGAGAGTGAGGTAAACAGGAATAAAAGACTGTAGATTCTGACCTCCTGGGCGAAATATATCAAAAATGAAGATATAACTGTGAAGGCTGCGGTCAATAACCCCGTTTTTTCGTCTTTTGCTTCTTTCCCTGCGAGGTACATAACGGGTATTGAACACAGTGAGCAAACGACAGACGATATTCTGAGGTTTAAATCGGTATCAGGGAATATAAAAAGCCAAAACTTTAAAAATAAATAATAAACGGGCATATGGCAGTTTTTAATAAAAGCACTTACAAACGAGATAAAATCGTTTTGGGAAGCTATATACCACGCAACATACTCATCGTTCCAGAGCCCCTCGGGTTTATCAAGATGCCATGAGCGAAGAAGGAGTGCAATTATACACAAAATCAGGAGTTTAAAAAAAATATTTTTATTCATTTCGTTGTAATAAATCCTTTATGTATTAAAATTATATCATATCAGGATAGTTGTGAGAATATGAAATTAGTAATTCAGATACCTTGTTATAACGAAGAAGAGAGTTTGTTAAAAACCCTCGAGGATTTGCCTAAGCACATTGACGGAATTGATGAAATCGAAATTTTAATAAGTGATGACGGCAGCACAGATAAGACAATCGAAGTAGCCAAACAATTCGGGGTACATCACATTGTTACATCTTCCCACCACAGAGGATTGGCGAGAACCTTCACCGCAGCTATTCAGAAGGCTCTTTCTGTCGGGGCTGATATTATTGTTAACACTGATGCGGACAATCAATACTGCGCAGAGGATATTCAGAGACTGGTTAAACCTATCCTTAACAGAACGGCTGATATTGTTATCGGCGCAAGACCTATTGATGCCATTAAGATGTTTTCACCCTTTAAAAAATTCCTTCAGAAGGTCGGGAGTTATGTTATCCGTCTTGTAAGCGGTACGGATATTGAAGATGCTCCGAGCGGCTTCAGAGCCTTTTCAAGAGAAGCGGCTTTAACTATAAATGTATTTGATAATTATTCTTACACTATTGAAACAGTCCTTCAGTCAAAAACAAAAGGGCTTCATATCTGCTCGGTTCCGATAAGGGTTAATCCCTGTTATCGAAAATCAAGATTAATGACGAGTATGTTCCAGTATATAAGAAAACAGGTATTTACTCTGACAAGAATGTTTATTATCTACAGACCTTTCAGATTTTTTGCAATAATCGGCGGTTTGATTTTCTTATCAGGTTTGGCTGTTTTGACAAGATTTATGTTCTTATATTTCTCAGGTCACGGAAACGGACATATTCAGTCTTTGGTTATCGCATCAATACTTTTGATTATAGGTTTTCAGACCGGGCTCTTCGGTATCATCGCAGATCTTCTCGGTATAAACAGAAAACTTATCGAGGATGTTCAGATAAGGGTTAAGAAAATCGAAACAAAAAAATAGTCCTTTTCTCTAGCCGTTTTGGTTAGCTTCATTTTTATTCTTTTTCATAAAATTATAAAATGAAGTTCATTTTTAGGTTGTTTTTAATTTCATATTTTCTGCTGAATACCTCGTTCGGGGCTAATATTCTTTTGCCTGATTATTCAACGATGAAGGAATATATTAAAGGAAGTGCGAGCTTCTCTGAGCTTGAAAAACAGGCTGAATTTGATAAGGCTCTCTCTGATGAACTTAAAACGGAGTTCATTTATACCGATTTAAAAGAGTGTCTCAAATATGCCCTCAACGATAATTATGACATTAAAATCAAGTCTAAATTATATGAAGAGAGGCTTTGGAACTTTAGGAACTCTGTTGTAAAAATTATCCCCGATATTCATTATGACTATTCACGTCAGGAATTAAGAGGTGATTTTCTTGTAGGCGGAATTGTTCCCGTTGCCGTACATGAAATTGCAACTAATCTTTACTTTAACTTTGAATGGAACTGGTTTAATAAGGGAAGGTATTTCTTTGATGTTTTTCAGAATAAATACCTCTTAAATAAGGCAAAAGCAGAGCAGAAGTTTACGTTTGAAGAGACTCTTCTGAAAACCTCTCTTGCTTATTATAATCTTCTTTTGGCAAAACTTGAGATAGAAGAATACAGGGCTAATCTTTTTGAGCTCAGATATTATAAAGAAATGGCTGAGGCAAGATTTCAGGCGGGGCTCGATCGAAAATACGATGTCAAAAGGGCGGAGGCTGATTTGGCGCTTGCAGTAAAAGACTATGAAACCTCTGTTAATAATTTAAGGCTGAAGCAGGCTCAGCTTTCTTCTTTTATAGGTTTAGATGTCCTCTCTGCCGTTTATCCGTTTGAAACGGAGGTCAGTGAGCGGGAAATTTTTATTGATAAATTTAATTTAGATGAGCTTTTTGAGATTGCGCTTTCAGCAAGAGAGGATATTAAAGCAATGAGACAAAAGATTAAAGCGGATATAGTAAAGAAGCACTCAAACATCTCTGATGTTCTTCCTGATTTTGTTCTTTCCTATAATGACGGTTTAGCCGGTACAAGAAGAACAGGGCTTAACGAAAATTCAAGCTTTGTTTTCACTTCAACAATTTCTCTAGGGAAAAATCTTCTTGCGGGTACAATAACAAAGATGAAGGCTGAAGATGCACTCATTAAAAGTGAAGAAATGGAGCTGGAAAAGAAAAAGGATAATATAAGAACCTCCGTTTTGTCCGCTGTTTTAACTAGAGACAACGCGAAAAACGGAATAAAAGCCTCGGAGGAAGAGTTTGAAGCGGCAAACGGAAGTCTGAAACTTGCAATAGGCGCATATAAAACAGGGCAGGGTACATTTGTCGAGGTTTTAGATGCTCAGACAATAAAAACTCAGGCAAAACTAAATATAAACAGAAACATCATTGACTACAATAAATCACAGTTACAACTTTTGTTTGAAACAGGGCTTATTACCTTCAACAGCGCTTTAGAGAACTACCAAGGCAAATATTCTCAAGAAGTTAAAGACTGTGGTTAAATATTTCCTGTTTTCTTCCGATAATATATTTATGAAAAGAAGTATTTCAGAAATTTTATCAAAATTTTTTCCGAAAAAAGTAAGCGAGATGGAAAAAGAAATTTTTTCCCAGCCCGCAATTTTATCTGACCTTCTTCAGAGATATATTGACGGAGAAGGACACATTCAAATCCCTCTTCCTTCCAGTCTTAACAGAGTTGTTTTAATAGCTTCGGGTTCTTCTTATAACTGCGCTGCTATAATTTCTTATCTGATGAGAGAATATGCACACATAAGCACTCAGTCGCTTTACGCAAGCGAGTTTGCCCAAATTCCGAGTTATGATGTTGAAAAGGACACTCTTTATGTATTTATTTCCCAGTCAGGTGAAACAACCGATACCCTTATGGCTTTAGAGCGGGTTAAAAAGGCTTCCGATAAAACAATGTGTATAACGAATAATCAAACCTCAAAACTCTTTGACCGCTCGGACTATAAACTCTTAACCTTTGCAGGTGAAGAAAAAAGTATTGCGGCAACAAAATCTCTGAGTGCGCAGTTATTTGTTCTCTGCCTTTTAATAGCAAAAATTATGCACTTTAAAAATATGGACACTTCTTCTTTTATGGAGGATTTAAAAAATATTCCGAACCTTTTAAATGAAACCTTAAAGGATATTTCTTATATTAAAAAGGCAGCCCAGAGGCTTGCATGGTATAATAATATTTCACTTCTTGGCTCGGGGTGTTTTTATCCGCTTGCAAAAGAGGGTGCCCTAAAGATTAGAGAGGTTTCGTATCTTAATACTAATGCCTATCCTACGGGAGAATTTCTCCACGGGCATGTCGCCGCGCTTAATAAAAGAACGGCTGTTGTTGCGATATTGTCTCAGTTCAACAGAGATTTTGGGGTAAATATTTTAAAGAAAATACAAAAAGATTATTCCCCGCTTCTCTTTATTATTTCCGATATTCCAAACACCGATGAGCTTAACCCCGATTTTTCCATTAAATTTTCTTATGAAAACGATTTGTTTTTGTTGTTTTCAACTCTTCTTATCTTACAGCTTACCTCTCTTGAAACGGGAATAAAACTCAAAAGAAATATTGATAAACCCTCAGGTTTAAACAAAGTCGTCAGATAGTTTTCTTAATTTTTCTCAATAAACTTTTGTTGAGTGGCGAAAATTCAAAATTTTTGCTATAATAATCTAGCAGCATTTTATGATGCTGTAAATTATATAAGTTATAAGGAGAAAAAAATGAACGTTACTATTGATGACGGTTGCATTGCATGCGGCGCTTGCGAATCAATCTGTGAAGCAGTTTTCAAAGTTGAAGACAGAGCAGTTGTTAACGGCGGCGCTGTATCAGGTAATGAAGATGCTGTTAAAGAAGCAGCTTCAGCTTGCCCTGTAAGTGCTATTATCGTTGAATAATATTCGTTAAATATTAAAGAAGAGGACGGTTTCAAAAAAATCGTCCTCTTTTTTTTTGTGGTATTATGGTTTATTATGAAGGATATTGCAAAAGCTCTGAAGGAAATGAAAAAGATGAAACTCCCGAGAACCGAATTTGTTCGGTTTATGGAGGATATTCACAACCCTTTTATAGTTTTAATCGCATGTATTTTGTCTTTAAGAACAAACGACAAAACCACTTACCCCGCTACTATGAGAATGCTGGAACTCGGAAAAACTATTGATGATTTTTCCCTTCTTTCACCTGATGTTCTTGAAAAAGCAATTTATCCCGTAGGGTTTTATAAAAACAAGGCAAAACAAATCGTTGAGATAGCAAAAAAAATAAAAGAAGAATATAATTCAACAGTACCCGATACCATAGAAGAGCTTGTTAAATTTAACGGTGTCGGAAGAAAAACGGCTAATCTTGTTCTTGCAAAAGGTCACAATAAACCTGCTATCTGCGTTGATGTCCATGTCCACAGAATTTCAAACCGCTTAGGTCTTGTTAAAACAAATACCCCGGAAGAAACAGAGTTTGCTCTGAAGGATAATCTTGAGGAAAAATACTGGACAGATTTAAACACCGAATTTGTAACCTTCGGGCAGAATATTTGTAAACCCGTCAATCCGAAATGCCCTGATTGTCCTCTCTCTAAAGCCTGCGATTATTATATTAAAAAACCTTGCTGATGAATTTTACGGAATCATTGACTAATTCTTTTACAAAAGATTTTGCCAAAAAAGGAATTGAGAAGTTATCAACGTGCTCAAATGCAACATAAATTGGATCTTCTGTCTGTGTGAAGGTTGTTCTTCCGTCACATTTATTAAATAAATCTGATTTTACTCTTGTTAAATCGAAATGTACTTCTTCCATTAATATTGTCCTTTGAACTCGTGTCTTATACTATAATAAAGAAAAGTATATACAAAATATTTACTTTTTATATATACTTTTCTTAATATTAGTTTACAAATAAATGGTGAGGGAATTATTTTTCTTCCCAGTATGTCTTTTCTTTTGTATCTTTCAGGATTATTCCGATTTTATCGAGTGAATTTCGTATCTTGTCTGAAACCGCCCAGTTCTTTTCCTGTCTTGCGAGGTTTCTTGCGGTAATAATTTTATCCATTATACTGTAGCCGTCCTGGGTTTTATCCTCTTCTGTCAGAAAATCAAGCTCGGGGATAATTTCACTTAATTTTTCCTTTAATTCTTCCGCCGTCAACTGCTCTTTTTCTATTTTGAACCCGAGCACATCAGAGAGTTTTGAGAGTACGGACAGATATTTAATTGTCTTTTCTGTATTCTTTTCCGCAATTCCCTGATTTACGCTTCCACATAAATCAAACAGAACGGATAAGGCGACAGAAGTATTAAAGTCATTATCCATACCTTCTTTAAACTTATTTAATTCTTCGCCTTCAATATTTTCTGAGAGTTTTTCTTTTCCGCCAACGAATTTTAACCCTTCATTTATCGCGTTTTTTATTCTTTTAAATCCGTTTTGGGCGCTCAGAAGTGCCTCATCATTAAATTCAACCGGCATGCGGTAGTGGTTTGTCAGAATAAAAAATCTTATCGTATCGGCATTGTATTTTTCGAGTAAATCCTGAATAGTGATAAAATTCTTCAGTGATTTTGACATTTTCTCTTTGTTAATGGTTACAAACCCGTTATGAAGCCAGTATTTTACGAACCTGCAACCGTTTGCACATTCAGACTGCGCAATTTCGTTTTCGTGGTGAGGAAAGATTAAATCAGCTCCGCCTGCGTGAATATCGAGTTGTTTGGCGAGGTGTTTTCTTGACATTGCACTGCATTCAATATGCCACCCCGGTCTTCCTTTTCCCCAGGGACTGTTATAGCCGAATTCTTCATCTTTTTTCCAGAGTGCAAAATCGAGCACATCCTCTTTCTTGTCCGAAGCCTCTACTCTTGCGCCTGCCATAAGGTCATCAATAGACTGTTTGCTCAGTTTTCCGTAGTCTTTGAATTTCTTAACCCTGAAATACACGTCACCGTCTTTTTCGTAGGCAAAATCATTATTAATCAAATCTTTTACTATCGAAATCATTTCCCCTATGGTTTTTGTCGCAAAGGGCTCAATATCGGGTTTTGTGACATTGAGTTTTGCCATTGCTTCAGAGAAAATATCGTAATATCTCTTTGAAATGACTTCCGTTGTTGTGTTTTCGGCTTTAGCCTTATTGATAATTTTATCGTCAACATCGGTTACGTTACGGCAGTAAGTCACATCATAACCCGAAAAGCGAAGATACCTCAAAACCATATCCCAGGTAATGTAACATCTTGCGTGTCCGAGGTGGGGGTAATCGTAAACAGTCGGCCCGCAAACGTACATATTGACCTTATTTCCGTTTATGGGAATAAACTCTTCCAGAGTGTTTGAAAAGGTGTTTTGAAGTTTCAGCATAATTCTGTCCTTTGTTTATACAAGTTCAAACTTATTATAAACAAAAAACAATTTAATTGGAATTATACTTTATCAGCTTTGTAGAGAATTAATGCGTTCAAATCACCGTCTTCGATGACGATGTTACATTTCTTGCCGTTTTTGTCTCTGCCTTCGAGCCTGTATTCGCCGTCATCACCCGCAACTACTTCATAGTATTTCGCAGGGTTTGTGTTGTCTTTTCTTGCGTTCAGGAAAATTGTTCCGGGCTTAATACCTGCCTTCAGAGATTGTTTTGAATCGGCAAGTGCGTTTGACAGAGCAATATAAGACTGCCGTGTTCCGAAACTTTCCCATTCGAGAGTTTTTTGTTTTGCTCTTTCTAGCGGTTTGTAATTAGGAGTATTTGAACCGCTGGAATTGTAAAGTGTAATTACCACAGAGCCCTTGTCGTTATATCTCATAATTGCCTGAAATTCTTTATTGAACTGCTTTTTGTCCTGGTTTTTGTCATCCCACGTGCAATACTGGGGAAGGGTAACGGGAACACCGTCACTCAGGGCGCTCAGCTCAGGTCTTTGTCTCAGAGCGATTATGTCGTTCATCTTGTTATAAAATTCGCTGATGAATTTATAGTTGATATTTTTGTTTTCGAGCCATTCCCATCTGATAGGATTTCTGTTCTGCTGGTAAACGTTCTTTGAGGGGGTTTCAAATCCGCTTGCGCCGAGTTTGTCACCCGCAAAATCGGTTATGTTTCCGGGAAGGGTTACCATTGATTTATACATTGTATAGAAGCGGTCAAACGCAGGCTCAAGTATGCTCTTCAGTATTTCTGCCTGGTATTTGTCCTGTTCTTCTTTTGTCAGTTTAATTTCTTTATTGTAATTGACCTGTTCAAATACGTTTGCAATGGCTATTTCAAAAGGTCTTACTCCGAAGAACTCTGCTTCTATGGGCTTGCCTTTAAATTCACCGCCTGCAATTTGTGCTATGGCATTATTTATAGCCGTTCTTGTCTTTACATCTTTGACTGTGCTGTTTACAGCCTGTCTTATTCTGATACCCATTGCGGCTTCAGGACCTCTTACGTCCTGGAAGTTTACTTTTTCTATGGGCTTTTGCAGTAATTTTGCGATGTTTTGTTTGTCCTGTTCTGAGAATTTGCCCATAAATACACCCATATCGAGAGCGAGGAAGTGCATAACTCTCGGTTTGTCGTGGTTTCCGAGGAAGGTGTATGACTTAATTACACTGTCAATAGGTCCCTGGAACATAAATCCGGGGTTCTGACACCAGGCTTTATCAAATTTTTCACGAAGCTCTTGGTTCTCTGATTTTTCGGCATTTCCGTTATGTTCACCCTTCTCAACACTTCTGAGGGTAAACATTTCGGGAAGAACAGAATAGAGGTAATCATAGTTTGCTATGGTTGTAATACCTGTTTCCATTAAGAATTTTCTTGTTGCATCGCTCTCATCGTTAAATCTGCCGACTGAACCTTTTTTGAAGAAGGTATTTAAGTCGGTGATTTCGGCTGCCGTATATGCGTGAGGGTTAACAGAGGTTACGTTTTCTCTGTATTTACCCCAGAATTTAATTACACTGTCCCAGGCAGTATCGAAGGAATCAAGCCCTTGTCTTACGGCATCGAGGGAGGCTATATCTTTTGCAGCATCAATTCTCCAGCCCATGCCTGCTTCCGTTTTGTCTATTATGACATCAGCAAGCTGATAGGAAAGAAGGTCTGCATTTTCAAATCTGTGTTTTACAACGTTTGCGAGGTTTGTCAGCTCTTTATCCGAAATAGAATCAATACCTTTTTTGAGTAATCTGACAAGCTCTTTTGCTTCCGTAATACTGTCGGGTGTTCCGTAAGTGGTTATCCCGAGAGAGTTGAGAGTTGTATCTTCGGGTTTTACGTTTGAATAATCAAAATACCCCTGCTCATCAACGGTTATTTTTGCTTTCGGATTTAAACCTTTAACCATTAAATACTGAGTTAATTCAGGTGTGATTTCGGATAAGATGTATTTACCCAAATCAGAAACCTGTCCCTGTGTCGATACATCAGCCTCTAAACCTGCCATAGCAATTATGCTGTGAATTTTTGGGGTTATTGAGGTCTTGTAAATATCATTCATTTCGGAATAAACCTGTTTGTATTCCTTCGGAACCGATTTATCCCCTGCCATCATTAAATCGTATCTTGAAACACCAAGCTCTTGCTCATTGTTTGCTTTCTTTGATATGATAGGTGAACCCAAAACTCCGGAAACATCGTTTCCGACGGGAATTGCTTCAACGGGGAAGTCCATTGCGTTTCTTAAAATGAAATCTCTTGTCGTATAGTTGTTGTGAGTTCCTTCAGGGTTGATTTTATCTCTCATATCAACCGTCGTGAGCTTAGGGAACAAATATTCTTCGTTAATGACATTCTGCGCCAACTCTTTGCTCATTACCTCTGAAGCACTTTTGGGAAGAAGGTGTTTTTTAGATAGTTGTTTTATCTTTTCAACCACTGCTTCGGGTGATTTTTCGAGCCCTCTTAACTGTCTTGAACAGTAAGCCATCTGAAGGTCTTTTGTCAATTCTGTCCAGTATTTGCCTGAAGTTATGGCATAATCCTGAACGTTATATATTGAGCGCTGCATTTTTGCCATTTCTTCATTTCTGTATTCTTCAGGAAGGGCTTCAATTTTTGCCTGGTCCTGATTTCCCAGATAGAAGTTGAGTTTTGCAATATCAACGTTGCCATCCCAAAGCTCAAAGCCTGCTGCGTTGCTCTTGTAGTCTATTGCAAAAGTTTCAAATTTCCCTATTTCTTTAATAGTTTCAATATCCGTAATATCGAATTTGTCGTTGAGTGATTTTTGCGCTCTCTGAACATTTTTTACGAGTACATCGGGATTAACCGCAAAATGATAAGGATAAACCATATCGTCATGCTTCTTTATATCAAGACTGTCAGGGTTTGTCTTAACGGAATAATCTTTTTTATCCGATGCTTCCAGCGGGTTCGCATTGTTTTTGTCGTAAGTTAAAATGACGTTCTTATCGTCTGTTTCCTGTTCTTTGCTGACTAATCTTGCGTCATAGAGCTGAACATAGGTCGGGGCTTTGGGGTTATAGTCGTTGTTTTTGACGACTTCCTTCTTTCCGTCAGAGCCTTCTTTAATGGTTACGGGAGCATTGACGAATTTAATCCTCGTATCTTCACTGTTTTGGGGAATTACACCGAGTCTTTTGTATTCATCGGCTTTAAACCAGTATTTGTACGGCGAATCATCAGGACCATGCCTCAGAAGGTTAGCAAAGTGAATACCCTGTAACCCTTCGTTTACGAGCGCAGCATCAGATACCCAGTCAATTCCGTGCTTAAACATTTCCTGCTGGAAGAGTCTGTAGTCCTTCATAGCTTCTCTTGGTACTTTTTCACCGCCCTTAACCTCGAAAGAGCCGAGCTGAGGGGCTAACTGATAAGCATTTTGAGTCCAGTAAAGGTGTGAAGAAACCGTATCTTTAGTTAAAGGCATGCCTACAATTCTTGCATAGCCTTCTTTTTCAAGGTCATCGAGTTTATGAACAATACCCAAAAATCCGCCGCCGAGTTTGTTGATGTGTGTTCTGACGGAGGAAAGTGCTGTATTTCTTAAAGCCTGATTTACCGTTGTTTTGCCGTCTTTGAGTTCAACTCCGGGGTAATATTCATCGGGCATGATTAACTGCATTGCGCCTGCTTTGTTGATAATTGCGCCATTTGGAAGGACAAGGTTGAACTTGTTGTCCGTTCTGTTTATATCTGCCTTTTTGTCGTCGTTTCTGTAGTCTGAAATGATGCTTCCGCCTATTACAACACCCGGATCAAAGGCATATTCTTTACTATTTTTGTTTTTTTTGTCGGTGAATACATATCTGTAGGCAAAGGCATAGTTACTGTTTGCTTTTGCCAAATCATCAAAATCAATATCGGGGCTGTTTCCTGAAGCATCAAGTCCTATAACTGTAATGGGTTTTCTCGTGTCAACATCATAATTTCCCGTTTTATTCTTCTGAACCGGGTAAATTTCGACCTCTGCGGTGTATTTCGTAGAGTCGTATAAATAGAAAAACTTATGCTTCTTAAATCCGTAATTATCCTGAAACTTCTTAATTCCGCCAAATGAAACTTGATTTTTATTGTTGTAGCTTCCGTAAATATTCACCATAAACTCCTTAAAGACAAAGCCCATCAGTTATACAATACCCGGGATGAATTTTTGTTGCTTTTATAAACTCCCCTTTTAACAAAAATTTACACTAAAATCAGTTTAAGAAATGTAAAATTTTTATCCTCTGAAACCCTTTTAGGTGCAAATATTTTTATATTATTAATTTAAACTTTTTGAGAAACGGTGATTAAGATGTTAAAAGTGCAGCCTCTTTTCATAAATAATTATAAACCTTCTTTTTCAAAAAAGAAGAGTAAATCTCTTGTTATTGAACCCCCTACCACTCCGTCTTATTCTCTTATGGGTGAAATTTATAAACAGGAGCTCGAGGAAAAACAAGCCAGGCAAAAGGCTGCCAAATCTTTAATACATGAGAACTACAGAGACAGAAATACCCTCAAAGAAAAAGCGCTTATTTATCTGCCTGCCATAGGGGCTTTTGCAGCGCTGAGAATTTTCGCCAAAAAGGGTTAAAATTATGAAACTTCAGTCCTTTGGCGCTACTTTAAAAGTTGATGAAAAATTATATAAAAACCTTCCTTCGGATGCTCCTGAAGGGTATGTTGAAGATATAATCGAAAAATACAAAAATTTTATTGATAACCCGAAAATCTCAAAACTTTTGGGTGAGGATACCATTGAACTTTCAAGAGCAAAGATGAGAGGATATAACGGATATTCCGTAGCTTTGAAAATCTCATCCCCAAATAGTGATGACGTTTTTGAGGGCGGTATTTTTACAAACAAAAAAGATGTATCTTATTTCCGCTTTGTTGAGCTCTCAAGACAGACATATCAGTATATTTTCTCAAAATTCGGTGTTCCCGAAAAATTTAACCGCTTCTGGTATATGGCAACTCACAAAAAATAGTTTAAAGCCACTTATTTACAATTCTCGGGGCGGGGTTTCTTTTCTCAATAAGCCGTCTTTTGTGTGCTCTTAAAAGAAGAATGTTTCCATCCTCAACACCAGTGTAGTAAATTTTGCAGTTGCCGAGGCTATGGCGCCAGAGTGATTTGAATTTCAGAATAATTTTTTTATTTTCCGCAAAAATTTCGGGCAGGGCATGGTAGTCCTTCTGTTCGATTAACCCTAAATATGAGTTCCTTCTGACAAGAAGGTAGGTCGGATTGTTTATCGGTGTGAAAAATTCATAGAGACATTTTATATAAATCTGATTTTCTTTATCGTTTAGAGATTTTGTATAAATGAATTTTGTCCCGTCAAAGTTGTTTATTATATTTGTTTCTATGTTTTCGGGCTTAACAGTTATTTTCCCCTGTTTATAGAGGGTTTTGAGTATAATTTTGCATACTGTTTTGGTCATATTGAGGTTTGTTGCTCTTGAAATCATCGCAAGGGCGGGAACAACCATAAAACAAAAGGCAAACAAAATTGAGAAAATAAAGAGCTGAGGTCTTATGATAACGGAAGTGAGCGATAAAATAAAGACCAGAGTGAATAAATAATAGTATCCCGTCTGGTACATATAGGCGGGAAGCTCGTGCTGGGTTTCGAGCCCTTCTGTCAGCGAGGGGGAAACATTTCTTTTGTTTGAAATAAGATTATCCCAGGCAGATTTTGTCTGTTTTCTGTCTTTTGCGCTTTTTATGTAATTTGAATTTAATTTTAATAAGTCTTTAGGGGAATTAACCGAACAGTTATTCGGAAAAATTCTGCTCAGAGTATTTGATATTTTGTTCGTATTAATATCAAGCCCCGAAATATACTCAAATCTTGATTTCAGACTTTCAAAATCGGGCATTTTCGAGAGCTTAAACAGTGATTTTGTGCGTTTTTGATATAATGAGGCGATAAAAATGTTATCCGTATTGTGTTCAAACGCAGAGCAAAGATGCCAGATATTAACCGTTCTCTCCGGGCTTTCAGGGGAATAATTCAAAATCTGGTTTCTTATTTTTACGCTGTTTTTATCCCTGCTTGAAGTTATTATGACTGTATTTATGTTTGTGAGGTTATGCTCCTCCGTAAAACAGTTGCCTGTTGAAATTATAGTGTTAATTGTTCCTAAATCGAGCATTTTTAAAAGAGATCGGATAAGGGCATTTCTTATACTGTCTTTTGAATATACGGAAATATATCCTTCAATCTTCTCAAATTCAGTTGTTGTGATGTTATCCCTGCTGATATATTTCGTTCTTAAAATATCATAGAAGTTTTCCTCGAGGTCTTTCGGGATAAGCATTAAATCCTCTGAGATTACAACTGATTTAAACTTGTAATTGTTTTCTCTCATCAGCTTTAAAACAGAGAGAATATTTGTTGTTTTTTCGTAATTGCCGCTGTTATTTATGTTATCCGTAATAATTAACTGCTTTAAGTTTTCCCCTAAAGTAACCTGTTCTGCGTTTGTGATTTCCCTGACTGAAGTCAGTTTCCCAAGGCTCGAAGTGATTATTTTATCCGCCTTCGGTGAATTTTCAAACATCAGAGAGTAATCCTGAAGTAAATCATATTTTAAAAGAGCATTTTTAATCTCTGTAATTTCTTCCTCGAGCTCGGGGAATTTCTCGCTGTTGTTGATAAGCCCGCTCACAAAGTGCTGTGCTTCAGCGGCTCTGAACTCAGGAATGTCATAGTCCTCTGCTTCAAGCAGGTCCATAAATGAATCGGGGATAACAAAGTTCTTTGATTTAAAGAGTGACGCTAAAGAGGTGAAGAACATCAGGTTCTTATAAATCTCTTTGGTGTTATCCTCTGCGTGCTTCATAAATGAAGACGAATAGAGTTTGTTTATTAAAGAAGTGTTTTGCGTTATCTGGGGAAGAAAAAGCGCAATTTTCTTATCCTGAAAGGATATTTCACCGAGTTCTTTATCCGTCAGCTCGGAAAAGTACGCAAAGTCGCGGTAGGGCGCAAAAACATTGTCTTTATAAAGTTTATCAAGTGTTATTGTTTTGGTTATTTTTCCAAAGAGCTTTTCATAGACTGTTCCCTCCTGGGAAGAAGCCACGGGTGGAAGATTCTCGCTCACCGTTATCTGATGAAGGGGAGATAGGTTATTTATCAGAAAAGTTATTATATCGAGCCTTTTTGTGTCTGAAATATCGGGTTCATCAAAGCAGAGAGTTGTGATTTTGTTATTTTTTAAGAGTTTTACTATTTCATTTGCCTTATCGAGCCTGTATTTTGTCGTTCCCGTAAACCCGCTTTGGTGTCTCAGGGGCTCATATTCACTCGCCTGACCGCAAAAGGCATTGATTAAAGCCTGGTAAGTGATGATAGTAACGGCTTTCGGAAGTCTTATATTAGTTGAGACACTGTCTCTGTATTGACTTTCGAGGAAGTGGGAATAAATTCTCGAGCGCCAGATAGAACGGCTTGAATGGGAGCTTGTTATGATAAGAGCGGGGCAGTTTATGTGTCCGATGATTTCAAGCGCAATATCAAACCTGTTTGCCCCCATAGGGGTTATGAGATTAATTTTTGAACTCGAAAGTGAATATTCAAGGTCGCTGAATATTTCGCTCTGGTACTCTCTCCACTTTCCTTTGTAAGAAAAATTTAGTTGTTGAATTGTTGTAGTTTTTTCTATATCCGCAATCATGTCTTATATTCTAGCATAAATCAGCGAGGATATAAGAATTGTAACAATTTTGAAAATTTAGACAAAAAAAAATTTAACCGGACTTTAAACAGACACAACCGAATTTTATGGAGTGAATATGCAAGTATCACCTGCTGATAACGTTAAAACCTCGCTATTTTATATTAATGATGTGCATGCCCAAATTCCGAAACTTGAGCGAATAGCTTCTGCCTCGCTTCAGTTTGATACCTCGGAGGACAGAAACTGTGATAAGCTGAAGGTTGCTTCGGGGGATATATTTTTAGGAAGTGATGAAGCCAGAAATGAAGCGGTAGCAAAATCTTTAAAAACAATAAAACTTGACGCAAAAGCACTCGGCAACCACCCTTTTGATTCTTTTGTAACAAAGATTTCAGGATATATAAAAGACATCCCGACAAAATTTTTGGGTATGAATTTAAATCTTCCCGAAAATTCAGCGCTTAAAGATAAATTGATGCGCTCAACAATTATAGAGAAAAACGGAAATCAATACGGCTTAATCGGTATTCAGCCCGTTGATTTAAATTCAAGAATTAAGAAGAAGGAAAATCTTGAAGGAATAACGGTTGACGATAAAGAAGAGACCTTTAAAGAGCTCAGGGAAGAAGTAAAACAACTTCAGGATAAGGGTGTTAACAAAATAATTCTTCTCTCTCACGCAGGGAACGAAATTGAAAAGGAAATCGCACAAAGTATTGACGGAATAGATATTATCTTTGGCGGTCACTCGCACGATTTAATAAAAGGAATTAAAGAAGGTGAAAACCTTTTCTATTCCTCTGACGGAAGCCCTGTCATTATCACTCAGGCAGGAAAAGACGGTGAACACTTCGGAATTTTGAATGTTGAATTTAGTCCTGAAGGAAAAATTGTAAAGGCTCAGAACAACGTTTATGATACGGAAAATTTCCCGAGAAACGAGTTTATGAGAATACAGGACGATGAACTTATGGGCGAAACCGAAGATATTGGTGTTCTTCGCTCTCAGGATTTGCCCGAAGACAATATGCTCTTTGAAAACCCTCTTGCATGTTTTGTTGCCGACTCAATGAAAAATGAACTCGGAGCAGAGATTGCCTTTGTCAATGCGGCAAACTGCAGAGGTTCTTTAAAACCCGGAAAAATTACAAATAAAGAAATAACAAGTGTATTCCCCTTCCCAAATAAACTTTATAAAGTAGCACTGTCAGAGAAAAATCTTGTAGCTGCTTTAGACCAGTGTGCAAAATCAGTGCTTGCGAAGAATCATAAACCCGGACTGATGCAGGTGTCGGGCTTAGAATATACCATTTCAAAGGATGGCGAATTAAAATCGGTTAATTATATTGACGCAAATAACCAAAAGCATCCGATAGATGTTAAAAACCCCAGTGAAACAAAGACTTACTCGACCGTTTATGATGATTTTCTCTATAACGGCGGAGACGATATGGCATGTCTCAAAGACCAGCCTTTAATTGAAGCATATGATTTCTGCAAGGATAAAACAACAATAGATTATGTTAAAAAGCTAAATGGTGAGCCCTTTGATTTAAAGAATCAGGGCAGAATACAATATGTATAGGTTAAGAAGGTAATAATTCATATTATTGCATTATAAAACTTACCTTTATTGCAAACGGGACGTATGTCCCTTTTTTTTTTGCTTGTTATTCCCCGAAAAATTTTGTATTATTTTATCTTAGGAGGACAGAAATATGGAATTTGAATATAATTTATCTCTTGACGAATTAAAAATGAGAACCTCAAAGGACTGTTTAATACCTATAAAACTTCTTGATAAGGACTCTGAAGAGTACCTGAAACTCGATGAAGGCGACAAGACCGCTCTTATTTATCTTGTTAAGGCTGCTGAGGTCGGGAAAAAAGTTTATATGAAACAGGATAATCCCTATAACCTCGAGTTTGAAAAATTCCTTATTTCTGAAACCGAAAAGGGAAGCGAGGAGGCAAAATTTACAAAAATCCTCTTTGATGCTCAATCGGGAATAATCGGGATAGATTCAAAATCTCAGGATGTAATATTAGCCAAGAATTTCAAATCAACTATGGGAAAAGCCTTCTATCCTGCTGATTTGACTGTAGAAGAATTCCATAAAATTCTGATTAATATGCTCGAAAACGGAAAAACTGACGAAGTCAGAAATATTCTCTCTCAGAGAACCATGGTGGTAAGAGAGGGGGAAGAATTAAAGGGAATTGATTATACGATATATTTTAAAACAGAGTTTGAATTGATGGCTGAATGTTTAAAAATGGCGGCACATTTTTCGACCGATAAAAACTTCAGCGCCTATCTTCTGGCTCAGGTGGAGGCGCTTGTTAAAACTGATGCCATGCTTGATGCAAAAGCGGATAAACTCTGGGCACAACTCCAGGATACCCCGCTTGAGTTTACAATTTCGCGTGAGCAGTATGCTGATTTATTGACAGGTACTGTCATGGAAAATGAAACTCTTAATAATTTACTCAAAAAACACAAGATTGAACCTCTCAGCAAGGATTCGATAGGTGTTCGTGTCGGTATAATCAATAAATCAGGCACTTCCGATATATTGAAAATCAAAGATTATCTTCCGTTTATGGCTGAAAACATGCCCTATAACGACAAATACGAACAAAATATTTCAAAAGGCGACAATAAGCAGACAATGGTTGATGTTGATCTGGTTTCATTAAGAGGGGATGAAGGCGCATACAGAGGAGGAATAACCATTGCGCAGAACCTTCCGAATAATGATAAACTCTCTTTAACCATAGGGGGCGGAAGAAGGAATGTTTACCACCGCCAGATAAGAACGAATAAATCACCCGAAGCGCTTGCCCGCCGTCAGAAACGTCTTGATGCCATTTTAAACAAAGACTTTCATAAGTTTTATAACCCTGAAGCAGACCACTGGTTTACTATCGGGCATGAGAACGTTCACTCTTTAGGTCCAAACAGCGGAACAGAGGCTTTAGGCAAGTATCAGCACATCATAGAAGAAAATAAAGCCGATATGGGCTCGATAGCACTTTTGAATGTTCTTGTTGAGCATGGCGCATACACGGAAGAACAGAAAAAAGAAATTCTTGTTACCTTCGTAACCAATTTGTTTATGAAGGCAAAGCCGACACTCGCTCAGGCTCACAGAGTACGCTCGGTTATGCAGTGCCATTATTTCTTAAACCATGGCGCAATGAAGATTGAAGACGGAAGAATTGTTGTAAATATCGATAATGTTATTCCGGCTGCTTATTCCATGCTCTCTGAAATAGTTGATGTTCAATTATCAAAAGATTTTCAGAAGGGCGAAAAGTATGTGCTTGATAATTTCGTCTGGGGCGAAGAAATGGAAAAAATTTCAAAGAAACTTCAGGAAGTCGATAAGTCGCTTAACGGTACAATTAACACTCCGCTTGCCGATTATTTAATTACTCTTAATAATTAATCTTAACATATTGAAATTAAAATTTATGAGTGTTAAAATAACAACAAGATTATATGTAAAGGAGTGAACATGCAAATTTCTTCAATTCCTGCTATCGGGTTAAAATCTGCAAATGTACAGAATCAGATGGGTTGTCAGCCTATTAAAAAAGCACAGAATTATGAGTTTGCCATGCCCTTTAAGTCTGTTCATCATAATCAGGATGGTGATGTAGCAGAACTTGACAGCGAAGTGTCACTCCAGGAAAAATATGATTTTGCATGCCGTTTAGCTGCGTACTACCAGCAGCAATATGAAAATTTAAAATTACAGGGAAACATTGAAGCGTAATTTTTGACTATTTTTTAATAGTATGTTATTTATTATTTTATGAAAAATAATGATAAATATTGGCTTGCTTTTGCTAGCATTGAATGTATCGGCTCTAAATTTATTCAGACTCTCTTTGAACACTTTGGCGATATTGAAAAAGCCTGGAGCGTCAAAAGGTCTGATATTAATATTTTAGGTGCAAGGTTTAAGAATATGGCGGACGAGTTTTTCAGCCTAAGAGATAAAACCTCGCCCGATGAGTGTTTAGAATATATTAATAATAAAAATATTAAATATATAACTTTTGAAGATGAAAATTACCCCGAATTATTAAAACAGATTTCAAATCCGCCCATGGTGCTTTTTTATAAAGGTGATTTATCAGATTGTAATTTAGAAAGAACTCTTGCCGTTGTTGGTTCAAGAAGAGCAAGTGAGAGCGCAAAGGTTAATTTGAGAAAACTTTTGCTCGGGTTTAAAAATACTGATGTCGTGATAGTATCGGGCATGGCGGAGGGCATTGATACCGTAGCCCACAAGAGTGCGCTCGAAGCCGGTGTTAAAACAATAGCTGTTTTAGGGGGAGGGTTTGACCATATTTTCCCAAAATCAAATGTGAAATTGTTCAATGAAATAATAGATGGTCATGGCGCAGTTTTGACTGAATACTGGCCGACTTTCCAGCCTATGCCCTTCAGATTTCCGGTCAGAAACAGAATTGTTTCGGGGCTCTCAAAGGGTACTCTGGTCGCGGAAGCCGCACTAAGAAGCGGTGCATTGATTACGGCAAACCTTACTTTAGAGCAAAACAGAGAGCTGATGTGCATGCCGGGGGTAATTTCAAACCCAAATACCGAGGGAATTTTTAAACTTCTCAAAAACGGGGCTGCCCTAATTACAAATACAGATGATATTTTAGACCAGTTCGGGTGGAAAATTGAAAGAGCAGCAGATAATAATTCGTTCGATAACCAAAATTTAAACGACAGCGAAAAACTTGTTTTAGAAGAAATTAAGTTAAATTCTCTTTCGTTTGATGAATTAATTTTAAAGACAAATTTGAATATTAATGATTTAATGTTAATATTAACTCAGTTGGAAATCAAAGGTTTGATACAACAGACAGACGGAAACAAGTATTTAATAAGGTAGAGATGGCGAAAAAAGAAAAGATATTATTAATAGTTGAGTCTCCCGCAAAATCAAAGACCATAGGCAAAATTTTGGGGGATACTTACCAGATTGAAGCCAGTTACGGTCATATCAGAGATTTTCCGCCAAAGGTGCTCGGGTTTGACGTTACAAATAACTTTCAGCCGATGTTTGAGGTTATCCCTGAGAAAAAAGCAGTTGTTAAAAAATTAAGCGATTTAGCGAAAAAATCAGATAAAATCCTTCTTGCATCCGATCCTGACCGAGAAGGGGAAGCTATTGCGTGGCATGTTAAACAGATTTTAGGGGTTGATGACAGTAAGGTTTCAAGAATTGAGTTTAATGAAATCACACCAAAAGCCGTTAAATATGCCGTTGAAAACCCGAGAGAAATCGATATGCAAAGGGTTAAAGCCCAGCAGACGCGCCAGATTTTGGACAGGCTTGTAGGGTATAAAATCAGCCCTGTTTTATGGAATAAGATGAGAAATTATCATCTTTCGGCAGGCAGGGTGCAGAGTGTTGCCCTGAGGTTTATCTGCGAGAGAGAAGAACTTATTAATGCCTTTGTTCCCGTTGAATACTGGACAATTGACGCGCTTCTTGAAAAGGATAATATCCCCTTCACTGTTGAACTCTCAAAAATTAATAATAAAAAGCCTGAGATAAATAATAAAGAAGAGGCTGACAAAATTGTTGCCGATTTGAACGCGAAAGGGCTTAAATATTTGGTTTCCAAAATTGCGGTTAAAGAAACCCAAAGAAAACCGAGCGCTCCTTTTATTACTTCAACTCTTCAGAGAGAAGCGAGTTCAAAACTCGGCTACGGTGTTTCAAAAACAATGATGATAGCCCAAAAGCTCTATGAAGGTGTTGATATAGGCTCTTCAGGTCCTGTCGGTTTAATTACTTATATGAGAACGGACTCGTTCAGAATCTCTGATGATGCGCAAAGTGCGGCAAAAGATTTTATTGAAAACAATTTCGGGGATAAATATTACCCGGATAAACCCAACATATATTTCAAAAAAGGTCAGAATGTTCAGGATGCCCACGAGGCGATTAGACCTTCTTACGTTGATAAAACACCTGAGAGTATTAAACAATACCTTACCTCAGAACAATACAGGCTTTATAAACTCATCTGGAACAGGTTTGTTGCTTCACAAATGGAGTGCGCAAATATTGAAAATACCCGGTATGAAATTTCGGCAGGTGATTATCTTTTAACCACCTCCGCGAGCAAGATTAAGTTTGACGGGTTTCTGAAGGTTTATAATGACGTTGAAGATGAAGATTTGGCGAACGACATCCCCGATTTAAAACAGGGCGATGAGGTTAATCTGAAGAAGGTCAACCCGAAACAGCACTTCACTCAGCCGCCCCCGAGATATACCGAAGCCTCGCTTGTAAAAGAACTCGAAGAACACGGGATAGGCCGTCCTTCTACTTATGCGCCTATCATCTCAAAAATTCAGACAAAAGGCTATGTTGAGAAGGTTGAAAAGGCGCTTGCGCCGACTCGTTTGGGTACAACCTTGTGTAAACAGCTTGTTGAACACTTCCAAAAGGTTATGGACTATGATTTCACCGCACAAATGGAAGCTAAACTCGATGACATTGCCGAGGATAAAGCCGTCTGGAATGAAGTCATCAAAGATTTCTATTTCCCGTTTATCGAAATAGTTAATTCCGCAAGCTCAACAATGGAAAAGGTCAATATTGAGTCGGATAAACTTTGTCCGAACTGCGGAAAGCCCATGATTATAAGAACAAGCAGGTTTGGAACTCAGTTTTTGGGATGCTCCGGATATCCCGACTGCAAAACCATTATTCCTCTTGATAAACACGGGCAGGAACTTCCTGAACCCGAAATAACAGAGGAAAAATGTGAGAAGTGCGGCGGAGCTATGCTCAAAAAGGTCGGGCCCTACGGAACATATCTCGAGTGCGAAAGCTGCAAAACAAGAAAGAGCATGAATAAATCAACAGGGGTAAAATGTCCTAAATGTGATGGCGGCGAAATAGTCGCAAAAAAATCTAAGAAGGGCAAAATTTTCTATGGTTGCAACAACTATCCTAAGTGCGATTTTGTTATGTGGTATGAGCCCGTTGACGAAAAATGTCCCGAGTGCGGCAGTTTGCTCCAGAAACGCTTTACAAAAAAATCTAAGAAGCTCGAATGTTCAAATAAAGATTGTTCATTTTCAAAAGAGGCGGAGGAATAATGTATAAATTTGCATTAATCGGTTATCCCGTATCACAGTCACTCTCTCAGGTCATCCACAGAGCGGCTCTTAATTCTCTCGGGCTTGAGGGCGATTATGAACTCCTTCCGACACCTCTTGAGGATTTGGTGGACAGAATTAAATACCTGAAGGCAAACGACTATGACGGGGTTAATGTTACCATTCCGATTAAAGTTCCCGTAACTCTGTTTCTTGATTCTTTTGATAAAGTCGCAGATGTCGCAGGAAGTGCTAATACTTTAAAATTCACAGAAGACAGGTCAATGGTCGGATATAATACCGATGTTTATGGGTTTTATCAGGCTATTCCGAATAAAATCAGAACAGAGCTTCAGGGAAAAAAAGTCGCCGTTCTCGGTGCGGGCGGGGCTGCAAGAGCTATTGTCGTTGCGCTTGTTCAGTTAAATATTTCTTCTATCGATTTTTATGTAAGAAATATTTTAAACGCAAGAGACTGCGTTGAGAATATAAGAAAATATTGCCCGAGTTTAGAGGTTAATCTCAAACAAATGGAGAGTATGAACGATTTATCAAAGTATTCTATGCTTGTGAATACTACTCCCGTTGGGATGATAAATAAATCAATGGGTATTTCGCCCGTTGATGAGAAGGTTTTGAATACTTTAAACGATGATGCCATTGTTTATGATATTGTCTATAACCCGATTAAAACTGAACTTTTGAGACTTGCCCAAAAGAGAGGTATAAGGACAATATCTGGCTTGGATATGCTCGTTTATCAGGCACAGAAATCTTTTGAAATATGGACAGGAAAACTTCCCGATTTTAAAGATATGAAAATCGCCGCCCTCGAAGCGTTGCTGGATAAATAGTTCTTTTGTTTAAATTTTCTTAACAGTAAGGAACTTTTCAATTTTAAAAAAGTCTGATATAGTATAAAATGCGAAAAAGCACCCTGTTCGGTGCTTTCTCGATGATGATATTTAAATTTTACCGGGCTTTAATGCGATCCCGCATGCCTGCGCTCGAACACATTGGGAATAGCAATCAACAATATGTAGGTTACCAACCCGAACAATAAAAGATAAATACCATCCATAACAGAAACCCTCATATAAACTACTACATGTATATAATTACCCCTTTTTCGGATGTTTTAAACCTGTTTTTGGAGGATTATGAACAAAAGTAAACTTAAAAATCTTATGGACAATTTTTGTTGTTCAAACTGTAAATCTGATTTTGAAGAAGAGTCTTTAACAATAGTGAGAGAAGAAGCAGGGCTTATTGTTGTCCAGATTTCCTGCCAAAATTGCGGAAAATCGTTTGGAATTGCACTTCTCGGAGTAAGTGAGCTCGATATAAAAGAGCCTGTTCCTTTTGAAATGGAGGACTGTCCCGATAAAATATCCTGCGATGACGTTATAGATGCACATAATTTCATCAAAAATCTTGATGAAAACTGGCAGAAATATCTTCCAAAATAATAAAAAAAAGGAGCCAAACGGCTCCAATGAGAATTTCTACCCTATATTTTGTTTAAAGATTATGCACGGTAGTGAGCGAAAGCCTTATTAGCTTCAGCCATTTTGTGCGTATCTTCTCTTTTCTTGCAAGCTGCACCGTTTCCGTTTGATGCATCAAGAATTTCAGCAGTCAATTTTTCTACCATTGATTTACCGCTTCTTTTCTTTGCGGATTCAATCAGCCAGCTTGAACCTAAAGCCATACCTCTGTCAGGTTTAACATCAAGAGGTACCTGGTATGTTGAACCACCGATTCTGCGAGCTTTAACTTCGAGAAGCGGGGTAACGTTTGTGAGTGCTTTTTGGAATACTTCAAGCGGTTCATCTTTAGTTTTTGTTTTGATGTTTTCTAAAGTGCTATAGAAAATTCTTTCTGCGAGTGATTTTTTACCACGGCGCATAAGTCTGTTAATAAATCTTGAAATATCAACATTGTTGAATACCGGATCCGGAGCGGGAATTCTTTTTGCTGGTTTTGATCTTCTTGACATAATTCTTCACTCCTTTCTATTTCTTAGCCTTGGCTTTTTTAGCACCATACTTGGATCTGCTCTGTTCTCTGTTTGCAACACCTGCAGTATCCAAAGTGCCTCTTACAATGTGGTATCTGACACCGGGGAGGTCCTTAACCCTGCCGCCTCTGATTAATACAACAGAGTGCTCCTGAAGGTTGTGACCGATACCGGGGATATATGTTGTAACTTCAAATCCGTTAGTTAATCTTACCCTGGCAACTTTTCTCATTGCTGAGTTAGGTTTCTTCGGTGTAGTTGTATAAACCCTTGTGCAGACTCCGCGTTTTTGCGGGCAGTTTGCCAATGCGGGTGATTTTGTTTTATCAGTTAATTTTTGACGCTCTTTGCGTACTAACTGAGCTATTGTTGGCATTATTTTCTCCTTATTGTTATTTTCATTTCGCGGGTAATAATTCGATTCAGCACAAACGACTTTATTACACTATACTTCAATATTATTAATAAATATGTCAAACATAACTCAATGTCAAGTATAATCGTAATTCTATTTAATCATGTTAATTATTGTTAGATTAAATCTCATTTTTGAGTTATTATCAGATTAGTTTTTTCGATTTCCGGAGTTTTCATGAAGATTTTTCATAATTACAGATTTTTGTTATTTACCGTTTGTTTATTGTTTTTTGTTTATACTTTTTTCTATATAAGAAATGCAATGGGGCTGTTTTTCGATATTCCTGCGCTCACAATTAATTCTATGAATTTTTCTTTATTTCACCACGGAATTATATTTCATTTAGATGAAAGAGTGCGCCTGGCAACAAATTTTCTTGTTGCAATACCGAATAACCTAATCGTTCAGTTTTTCTCTCCGCATTTTCTTCTTTCTTATCTTAAATCTTTTTCTTCTTCATATCTTATTGTTATGTTTATATCCTGGCTTCTTGCATTTGCAGTTGCAAAGAGAACAAAAAGATATGATGTCATAACGGCAGGATTTGCGCTCTTTTGTCTTTGCTCTATTCCGAATTTTTGCTGGGTAGCAAGAGAAATTCATATTGCCATGATATATAATTTTATGCTTCTTGCGTATTTTCTTTCAGAGTCAAAACTCACAAAACACGATTTTATCCCCGTTACCCTTCTTCTCATCTATTCTTTTGAATCGTATGAAACCACCCTCTTTTTGGCGGCTTTGCTTTTTATTTTCTATTTTGTTTTTGAATACAAAATGGAGGATATAAATTTACCCTATAAACGCTACATCGGTTTAACCTCGGTTTTTATTATTCCTTATATGACAATAAGAATGGTGTTTCTGGACGGGCACGGGTTTGATTCTTCTCTTGCTATGTCTCAGATGCTCTTCAGCTCTGTTTATACCGTTCAAAACCTTTTTCACGGTACACTTTTAATCAGCTTTATTGCCCTTCTTGTTATAACCTTTTCCGTTTTCTATAAAAAAGCCTTCACCATAAAAAGTCTTTTTATATTCATTCCCTTTATTGCGGTTGTCCTCTTCTTTTATAATAAATTCATCGGTTTTCAGCTTTTCCCGAATACCGATTTACACTACCACGCGATAATTATGTGGATTATGCCTGTTATTTTCCTGTATTTTCTGGTTATTTCAGCGAAGGGTATAAAAGTTTCAAAGGATTTTATCAAAAATCTCTTTGCAATTTCCTGTGTCTGCGCGATTATTCATCTCTCGATTCAGACGGGAAGCGCTGTACAGTTCGGTCAGTATTTTAATTTTATGAAAAATAAACTCGAAACCTCCCCTGAATCAGTTATTGTTCTGTCTGATGAAGAAATGGATCAGCCGTTTATGGTCTTTGCCTCCTGCTACGGAACCGAGCATTTATCCTTATTTTTAACCGAGAACTATAAAAAACACAAAATTTTTCTTCCCAATACTGATTATATGGGAAATGTTCCGGGGTGTTTTCTTGAAGATACCTTTATAGACAGAAATGACCACCTTTCACTTCAGGGCACTTTTCTTAAAAAAGAAACAAAATACTGGGATTTATCAGAACTATATGAAAATTTAAGGGAAAATAATATAGTTCCAAATGAAGAATAGTTAAAAAAAAGAGGAGGTAAAAACCCCCTCTTCTTTTTAATTTTATTAATAATTTTCTGTTTTTTCAAAGAAATAAGCCTGAGGGTGTTTGCAGACAGGACAGAGTTCGGGGGCTTTATCACCGACATAAATATGTCCGCAGTTAGCGCATTCCCAAACGATTTGTCCCGGGCGTACGAATACTTTTTGCTCTTTTACTGCCTTCAGAAGTTTGTTATATCTCTCCTCGTGTGCTTTTTCGATTTCACCGACAAGCTCAAAGAGTTTTGCTATATCGTTAAACCCTTCTTCTTTTGCTTCTTTTGCAAATTCTTTATACATTTCTGTCCACTCAAAATTTTCACCCTTAGCGGCGGCTTCAAGATTTTCTATCGTTGTTCCTATGCTTCCGCCCTGGAGCAGTTTAAACCATATTTTAGCATGTTCTTTTTCGTTATTTGCGGTTTCTTCAAAAATTTTGCTTATCTGAACATACCCTTCCTTCTTTGCCTGAGAAGAAAAATAAGTGTATTTGTTTCTTGCCTGAGATTCTCCTGCGAAGGCTTCCATAAGATTTTTTTCTGTTTTGCTGCCTTTTAATTCCATGTTAAACTCCTTTCAACTTTTCTTTTTATTTTATCAGATATTTTCATATTTGCATATAAAAAAAGAATGTTGATAATTCAACATTCTTTTTATCTTTGTTAATAAATTAATTAACCTAATTTTGAAAGTTTTGGTGCTGCATATTTAGTCGGTGTTACTGCAGTTGTACTGTTTTTTGAGGAAATCGGCTGAGCCTGTTTCGTTTCTTTTATTTCAGAGCTTGCGGGTTTATTTTCTTCCTTCTTTTTGCCGAGTTTAGACTTGATAAAGACAATTCCCGCAACGACAACCGCAATTATAGGTGCTAATATTTTTCCGATTCCTACACCACTCTTCTTTTCTTTGTTTTCGTCAGGTTTAACAATAGTTTGTTCTTCTTTTACTTCTTCCGTCTTTGGAATTTCAAGAACGGGAACGGGCTTCACTTCTTCTGCCTTTTCTTCTTTTTCTTCCGCTTTTGTTTCTGCTTTAACTTCTTCATCCTCTATATCAAACGGATCGTCTGAAGTTATTCCGACCATCGCTTCGTCATCGAACTCGCCTCTCAGTGAGGATACGGGTTTATCTTCCACTTCGTTGTCCTGAGTTCTGCATTTGTCGTGAGCGTATAAATCAAGAGCGCTTCTTCCCTGGTTATAGGCTGAGTTATTGTGCCATTCGATTTTCTGCTCTAAGCAGTTTCCGATATATTCTTTTTGCTTTTTGGCAAACTTATTAAATTTTACCTTTTCGCTTCCTTTTCCGAGGAAGGGTGTTAAATATTTATCTCTCAGAGCTTCGGACACTTGTTTTGCGCTGTGCTTTACTCTTGCTTCATCAATTTCTTCATAAGTTGCATCTTCGGCTAACCCAAGAACATCTGATTGAACCATAAATGCACTTTTCGTTAAGAAGCCGTTTTTACCTTCCGTTATGAAGTCCGGAGCTCCGCCTGTTTTGATTGAAAGAACAGGCGTTCCTGTTGCAAAACTTTCAAACGGAGTTATTCCGCAGGGCTCCCAGCGGCTTGTAAATACCGCCAAATCAACGCAGTTTCCTATTCTGTTCGGGAATAAACCGTTGACGTAAAGTGCGTTATTTTTGAAAACTCCTTTTTCGCCGTTTACTTCGATTTCGGAGATTTCCTTCATTATCTTCTGTATATTTACCCATTCTGAGTTATCACCGCTGAAGGCATCGTTTCCGCCGCCTGCACCCATTATTAATTTTAAATGTTTTCTTGTTTCAAGAGGAATTGATTCATCCATAAGGGTTTCTTTGAAGGCTGCAAGTGTTGTTACCAAGCCCTTCTGAGGATCAGGTCTGCCCCATGAGGTCATAAGAATATCACCTTCTTTGAACTCCGAGAAGCCGCCTAAAGTCAGGGGGAGGTTTTCATCCTGAGCCTGTCCTCTGATACCCTGCATTTTCATATCGTTAAAGAATACCTTTGCTATGGCATCTTTATCGTTTTCAAGTTCTTTTGTTGCATCAGCGAGAATGTTTATTAAATTTTTCTTGTTTTCCTGTTTCGCTTCAAAAATTGTTTCAACACTGTCGGTCGCTTTAAACGGTCTATAGTGTCTTTCATCGTTTACATCTTTAAAAATTGCGTTTAGCGTACCGTATCCGAAGAAGCCTCCCTGTGCATCTGTTGCCATATTCGCAGGTTTTGCGCCGTTTACAACGTCAACCGTTAATTCCGAGATTTCATCGAGTTTATCTGTTATTCCCTGCGCAATATCGGGGAGTTCTCTTGTTTCTCTTCCGTAAAACTTTGATACGTTTCCGGGTTTGCAGTTGTCAGGCTGAGCTTTTGTGGCAGCTATCGGAATCATTGTCATGTTAAATGTTCCTTCGCTGTCAATCATATTCGGGAAATAGCCCTTAAAGAATTTGTAAACACTTGCGCTTTCTTCTTCTGTTGCTTTTCCGTCAATAACCTTCTGCGCAATATCTTCTATTTCTTTATAGTGTTTGTCTGCCTTGAGTGCTTTTGCATCCTCTTTTGTTGCAACAACCCTGAAATAATCAAACGGGTTTGCATAGACACCCTGCTTGTCTCTTCCGGGGTTATGGAAGATAGGAACAAATCTCAACCCCTGGTAGTGTCTGTTTCCGTCTTTTGCCTTCTGCATGGCATCTGAAATATAAACATAGGCAAATCTGTCGTGGAGTAATATGCTCTGGGGATTGAATTTTTTGGCTTTTTGTTTTGCCATTTTTTCAATACCCTCTTCCATTGCACGAATTTGTTCCGTAAAGAACATATCACCTGCAGTGCTTCCTGCGAGTTTAAATTTGCCGTCTTTTATAGCCTGTTCAATTCCGTTTCCACCGTCGGAGCTTGAAGCACCATAGGCGGTCGAACCATAGGCGGTTGAACCGTAAGCAGTTGTTCCGTTTCCTCCGCCGTTGTATTTGCTGTAAATACCATAGGCGGTTTTTCCGCTTGCCATTTCGGGGGTATAAATTACATAAGTTTGATCTTTTCTGTCAGGAGTCTGGGCTTTGAAAATTCTGTAGGGAATACTTTCCATATCAAGCCCTGTTCTTTTTGCACGTTCAACTTTTCCGCTGATTTCAATGTCATCAAGCAGGAAGAGTTTGTCAACCTTAGAGCCGTCTTTTGATTCTGTGATTAAGACGAATTTTTCACCCTGTTTCAGTTTGTAGTTGACGTTTTCATATTTAAAATCTGCCTGTTTTCCGTCTCTTTTGTAGTAAACAGGTTCTTTCTTCTCAATTTTCTCAACAGTGTCTTTGGGGGCAACGTAAATTTTTCCGTCTGAATTATCAAATGAATAGTAGGGTACAAAGGTTCTTACATCGAGTTCTTTCCCGTTAGTAACTTCTTTTGCGTGGTTGGCGAGTGCTTCGGGAAGGGCTTCCGCAACATCACCAAGACCGCCCGCTTTGTAGATACCGCCTAAGTAGTTGCTCTCTGTGGCATAAGCGGCTATTTGTTCGGGAACTTTATCGGGGTTGCCTGCAAACGAAATTTGTATATGGCGATTTAAAGCCTCAGACTTGCCGTTTACCTGCTTTGTCTTTTTTAGGCTTGAGATGTTTATTCTGCTGTTCGCACCTGAAATTGCCCTTACGTTCATAAAAACCCCTTTATACTTGCGCTATTTATAAAAACAACCGAAAATTATTATTATTGCGCTTTTTCTAACTGCTTTGTAATATTACTTAATGTTTTGAAAAGGGAAGTCTTTATTGAAAAAGACTCCCCTTTGAATTTTTTTATTTTGCGTATGCTATTACATTTTTCATGTTAACTTTGTATTCTTTTGCAAAGTCATGTAAAAGCTCTTTTGTCTTTTCATTGAACGAAATGTTGTTGTTATTGTCAATGTTTTCATAGATGCTTTCTCTGACTTCACCCGGAAGGTTTCTGAAGCCGCCGTGTTTTACGTTAAGCATTTCTTTTGTGAAATCACTCTGACGTCCTAAATCAGACCAGGAATCGGTTTCGGGTTTTCTGTAAGCATAGAGTTTCAGAGCTTGTCCGTTTTCGTCTTTTATTTCACCTTTTGGCATAACGTCGATGAGCTTTCCGATAATCGTTCTTGAAAAATCGACTTTTCCTTCGTGGTCTTTGAATTGCTCGGGGTGTTCGATATAGTTGTCTTTGAGCCAGGTCAGAACTTCTTTTGAAAGTACGTAAGGTCCGACAACTCCAAGACACTGGTCTTTTGTTCCCGGGATAATAAATTCTTTTACAAGTTCATCAGTGTTTGGTTTTTCAAAGAATTTGGTAACTTCAAGATCGTCCTGTCCTTTGACTTTTGCTGCACCGAGAGAACGGATTCTGTCTGAATCAACGGGAAGTGTCAGCATTGTGAAGCCTGCGTGGTTTGCTTCATGCTCTTTGATTAATTTTGTTATGTCTATATCAGAGAAGTTGTCTCCCCATGAGAATACGAGAGGTCTGTCGGTCGGAATTTGTCCGTTTGCAAGCCCTTCAAAGAAAGCATATGCGCTTCCGAGTGCCGGCTGTACTTTTACAAAGTCATAGCCGTCATTGAGCTTGTCTGTTTTTGCAAAGTTTGTAAGGATAACCTGAACGAGCTTCATATCCTCTCTGTTTAACTGTGCGGGGATTTTTGAAGCAGGTTTTGTTACTCCGCCCTGAAGTTTTGCGATGTCTCTGTATCTTGTTCCGTCACCGTCACTGGGGATAAAGAAGTTGTAATCATCTTTAATTCCTGCGGTTTCAACTTCTTTCACATAATCTTCGACAACTGTTTTGTGCATACCTTTATCCCAGAAATCGGAGTATGCCTTCATCATTGTTTTGTCTTCGCCTTTTGAGTCTTTTCTGATACTTCCGAAGACTTTTCCTCCAAAGGACATCTGAGTTGTAATGACAAATCTTGTTGAGTCGTCAACAGTGCTCAGTTGAGATTCGGGGGTAAAAAGAATTGTTAAATCTTTGTATTTTTCGTCTTTCGGGTGAAGCAGAAATTTTGTGCCGACTTTTGCACCGGAAATATTTTCGATGTCAAAAAGTCCTTTTTCATCTCTGTAGTTTAAGATTTGCCCGTTTTCACCCGGTATAGTTTTAAAAGCATAACTGTTTGGACCATAGTTGCGGGCAGAAAATGAAACTTTGTCGTTTCTCTGTGTTGTTTGCGCAGTTCTGTTAATGGGCGCAAAAGATGTAATTGGTAATATTTTCATGTCTTTCTCCTAAATAACCACCAAGATTTCTAAAACGTATAATAAAATAATTTGCTACTTTTTTAAAAAAATAAAATTAGCATGCAGATATTTTTAATTTTAAACTCAACAATTTTTTTTGCAACTGATATTTTTTATAATTTTTGAGAAGAATAAACTTTACTGTCTTGATTTAATCTTAAACTTCCTGTATTCTTTTATTGTGTTAATTTTTAAGGAGAAAAAATATGGATGAATACGTATGCACCGTTTGCCAGTATGTCTATAAACCAGAGGAAAACGGCGGAGTAAAATTTGAAGATTTACCCGATGACTGGGTTTGCCCTCTCTGCGGTGTCGGTAAAGAGATGTTCCAGAAACAATAATTTTTAAGAAGAAAAGACTGCAAAATCTGCAGTCTTTTTTTATTGACATGCCCGAAATTTTTCTTAAAAGAGATTTGGGGGCAGATTATGAATTATTTCAGCAAAAATTTTAAGTTGTATTTTTTGAGAGAGGATAAGAACAGGGATAAAGTTCTTTCTCAGTTTGAAAAAATGTTCTCTGAGCTAAAAGAGGATGTCGTTCGGTTTGAAATGGGAACTGATTTGGTTCCTTTTACGGATAAAATCGTTGATGTTTTGTATAAGTTCAGAGAGAAAAAATTTTCTGAGACGGGGTTTATTTTTCCGCTTGTCCACTGTATTGATAATGACCGTTTGCAGGAAAACGAATATCGAATTTATGTTCAGGGCGAGCTTGTCGATATAGGTTTCGTTGTTTTTAATGAGAGCGAAATCAGAAAAGAGTTTTCCCAGGCGCTTGAGAACCTTTTTAACGATTACCTGGAGGATATTTTCACAAACGAAACGACCGAAAAATATATTTCTTCCGTTTATGCTAATAACTATTATCTTGTGCAGGAAATAAGACGGTATTATGATATGTGCGAGATAAAGAGTATTCTGGTTAATATGCTCAGAAACTCAAAATCAATAAAGAACATCAGACGAATTGTTGAAACAATCTGCGAGGTCAATACGGATAACATAAAACTAACAAACAAAATCGTTTCCGTTACAAGAATGTCCGAGATTTTGTGCGAATAAAAAAAAGAGCCCTAAACGGCTCTTTTTAAAATGGTACTCTCGGGGGAATTCGAAACTCAAAAAAGAATAAATATACCCTATGAAATATAATATCTGACCTTAATTTATAAAATAATACACCTGTTTGTAAACATACTATGGCTACATATAGGCTACATGAAATTTATCTATTTGTATGTATATATTTTTTTAGATTTGATATTTTTCCTGCTAAATTTACCTTTTTTCAATAAATATCATTAGATACTTAGGATTGCTTGTTCATTTCTTTTACATTTCAGAATATTTATTTTTCTATTAATTTTGAATAAACATGCTTTTACAATTCAAAACTAGAATATGATATGTCTATTTCTTCTTGCGATATTCCTATATATCTTAATGTAATTGCAGGAGATGAATGGTTTAATATACATTGAAGAAGTGCAACATCATTAAACTTTTTATAATGATGGTAGCCAAAAGTTTTTCGCATTGTGTGTGTACCTATTGCACCGACATCTAGGTTTAATGTATTTACTGCTTCATTAAGAAAGCGATAAACAACAGAACGGTGCATTCTTGAACCTTTATCACCTAAAAATAATGGTGTGTTCAATCTGTGTGTAGATGTGTTTTTTAAGTATTCATTTATTAGTTGTTTTAGTTTATTGTTTAGTGGAAATTTTTTGTATTTACCTGTCTTTTTTTCTCTAATAACAATATTTTGTTTATCTTTAACATCACCAATATTTAAGGCTAATATATCAGATACTCTTAAACCTGTATTAATTCCAAAGGCAAATATCAGCCTATTTCTTTGGTTTGTTTTTGCTAAAAATGTTTCTATTTCTGAAATATGTTCTTTTTTACGGATAGGTTCAACTATGTTCATTTTTTATCTCCTTTAATTAAATTAAAAAAGATAAAAGTTTTCTGAAACATTATATCCATAAAGGCGCAACCCTTTTATATCTTTACTTTTTCTTTTAGTCTTTTTTGTAAAAAAGAACTTATAGCCTATTATACTTCAGAAAGTCCATAATGGATATTAAGATGCAATAAAGGCAAACCCCTAAAGTGGGGTATTTATGTTAGCAGAGAGCAGAGAACAGCTTATTGCAGAAATTGATAGACGATTAGAAGATAAATTAATTGAACAAAAAAATGCTGATTTATTAAAACGATTAATTAAAAATGCTGAAACTTTGTCAGATGCTATTGATATTGCTGAATTAGGCACAACTTGGAAGAGAACAGGGTTTCATTTCGATAAACGATTAGAAGGTCAAAAAGGGAATACCATTAAATATTTTAAAAAGAATGAAGATTTGAGCTTTTCTGATGGAAAAGGCGGTGTTATACATAAACTTATTATTGGAGATAATTATGATGCTTTGCTAAATCTTTTAATAGAATATCGTGGAAGAATTGATGTAATTTACATAGACCCACCTTATGGTAAAGATTCTATGGGACAATTTGCTGATACAAATTATAATAATGCAATCACTAGAGATAATCTTCTTTCAATGTTATATCCTCGTTTGATTTTAGCAAAACAACTTTTATCAGTAGATGGCGCCATTTTTGTAAGTATTGATGATAAAAACCAAGCTTATGTTAAATGTTTAATGGATGAAATTTTTCGTGAAAATAATTTCATTGCTTGCGCACCAAGAAAAACCGGTGCAGGTGATGCTGCAACAAGAGGTGATTCTGAGTTAAGAAAACCTTATGACTATGTATTGATTTATTCTAATTCTAGGGTAGAAGTATCTTTGAATAAAAAAATTGTTGGAGAAAAACAATACCCATTATCTGATAAACTTGGGTCATATTATTTAGCACAATTTCAAGCATCGGGTTCTGATAGTACAAGAAAAGCAAGACCTAAATTATATTACTCTATTTTTTTACAAGAAGATGGTTCACTTTCGCTAAATAGAAATTTAATGACTATAAAAGAATTATTACCCTCAAAAGTTAATGGTGAAGATGGAAGATGGATGTGGAGCAAAGAAAAATTTGAAACCTCTGCAAAAAATGAATTAGTTTATGATGGAGATAAATTAAAAAGAAAAGTTTATTATGATGAAAGCAAAGACCAAAATAAATACCAAGTTGAAAAAGCTTTTTTTGATGATTCATCTTTTAGAAATGCAGAAGGCACAAATTTACTTAATTCGATTATTGGAAAGGGATTATTTAAAAATCCAAAACCTGTCGGGTTAATAAAACATTTAATTAATTTAATATCAAACGAAGATTCAATAATTTTAGACTTTTTTGCAGGTTCAGGAACAACGGGACAAGCAGTATTGGAACTTAATAAAGAAGATGATGGGAAACGACAATTTATTTTATGTACATTAAACGAAATTACTGATATAAACCCTAATGGAGTTGCTTACGATGTAACATCAAAAAGGTTGAAAAGAGTTATGGCAGGTATTTGTTATGATGAAACATCTGATTTTGAATGGATTAAAAAAAATGAACCTTATGGTGGAACTCTTGATGTTTATGAAATAGAATCCGTATCAAATGCTGAGAATACAAAGGGGAAAACAGCTTTTGATGTCATTGATGAAACTCTTTACGGAAAAGAAAAATTTAAAACTTTAAAAGATAAAATTGATTGGGTATGTAGTAATTTTGATGGTACTCAAAGAATAATTGAATCTGATGAAGATTGGGTAAAAAGGTTGGGTGTCTAAGAATGCTAAAAGATGTTATAGACCTTCAACAAAATGCTGTTACTAAATTAATTGAATTAATTAATTTAGATAAAAAAGATGAAATTACTTTTAAAGCTCCGACAGGTAGTGGTAAGACTTATATGATGGCTGATTTTATGAATCAGATTATATCGGAGAACTCTAATGTAATATTTTTGGTATCTACATTATCAAAAGGCAATCTTGCAGGACAAAATTATGATAAATTTATACAGTATGCAGATAATGGTAATTTTCCATATTTAAAACCATATCTTATAAATACAGAAATAACGGGCGAAGAAAGTTTGTTTATTCCAACCGACTATAATGTATATATTTTACCACGAGACTTATATAAAAAAGGCGGTCGGTTAATGGATGGAGCAATGTTAAATTTTTTAAATTCAATGACAAGTTCTTTAAATGGTTTAAATAAAAAAATATATTTAATTAAAGATGAATGTCATATTGCAACATCAAATCTTGATTCTATATCTGAATCACATTTCAATAAAATAATAAATTTTTCTGCAACTCCTAATTTAAAGAGAGGGCAAGCTCCTGATGTTGAAATAACAGAAGATGAGGCTGTTCAAGCAAAACTGATAAAACAAGTAGAAATTGTTGAAGATGAATATGATGTTGATGATGCTTTAAATAAGCTAGAAGAAATAAAAGATGATTATATTAATCTTTTAGGTGTTAATCCCTGTTTAATAATTCAAATATCTAATAAAGATAAAGCATACGATGAATTATCAAACAATGTCTTTTCAGCATTGTCTAAACATCAGAAATTAAAATGGATGCTTATATTAGATAAAGAATCAGATTGTAATACTAATGATGTTTTTAAATCAAAAAAACTACCTGTTAGTAAATGGAAAAATTATGCAAAAGAAGATAAATCCACAATAGATGTTATTATTTTCAAAATGGTAATTTCAGAAGGTTGGGATATTCCAAGAGCTTGTATGTTATGTCAAGTAAGAAAATCACAAAGCGAACAACTCGACAAACAGGTTATGGGTAGAGTACGGAGAAACCCTAGATTATTAGATTTTGAAAATTTATCAGAAAAAGCTCAAAAACTTGCAACAACAGCTTGGGTTTGGGGAATGTCAGAGGAAGGTAAAGGGAAAAGTTACGCTGTTAAATTATTTGATGAACCCTCTGATATTACAAATGTAGTTAAACTTAAAACAACACGCTTGAAGAAATTAACAGAAAAAGTAGATTTCAATTTGAACAAATTTATTGATTCACAAGATAATTTACCTAAATGCTCTAATATTTTTGAGCTTTATAGAAAATTGAATAAAAGTGATGATAGTATAAAACAAATGTGTTATGAGTATGCTGATATGGTAGATAAATGGTGGAAATTTAATGATAATATTGATGCCATAATAATAGAAAGTAATAAATATACCTGTGATTATAGCAAAAGTATGGAAATTGTTAAAGATGAACAAGGTAAAGAAAAATTGACTTCTTTCCCTGAAGCTTCTTTTTATATTGATAATGAAAACTATGTTCCAATTTCTGATTGGGTATGGAAAAAGAAGAATGGTTCAAAAACCTTTTCTTTTGATAGTAATGCCGAAATGGAATGGGCGAGAATATTAGAAAAATTATCAATGATGGTTAATTGTAATAATCAAAAAGTTATTAAACAAATTATTTGTGGAAAAAGTAATCCTAATGCAAAAAATTTGTTAAAAGATGTATTATCTGAAAAAATTAATCCTACTGAAAAATTCTTATGGGGTAAAAACTATATAACTAACTCTGAGATTAAATATGAATATTATCTTGACGGAACTCATTTTTCATACCCTGATTTTATTATGATGGATAGTTATGGAAGAA
>JAFXYZ010000004.1 GCA_017541465.1 bacterium
CCTACCCCCCCCTACAAAAATAATGCTTTCACATTGGCAGAAGTTTTGATAACACTCGTTATCATAGGCGTAATTGCTGCTATAACTGTTCCTACTTTGATTGTTAAATATCAGAAAGAACAAACTGTTACGAGGTTAAAGAAGACGTATTCCTCTATTGCACAATCTATACCCAAAGCTATTATTGATTATGGTGCGGTACAAAATTGGGATTTCCCGGCTGCTGCAGATGGTGGTTCTGTTATTTTTACTGACAAATTTCTTATTCCGTATTTAAGTGTAATGAACAATTGCAAAGATGAAACAACGGGAAAGTGTGAATACAAATATAAATTAATGAATGATGATACTGAAAATACTCTTGATTCCGATTGGGCTAGATTTTATTTAAGCGATGGTACATTAATTGCAATAAGAACTTTTAATTATATGGAAGGTACTCGTAATTTTAAAGGTGCTTATGTCTATGTTGATATAAATGGGTTAAAGAAACCCAATGTAATGGGAAAAGACTTATTTAATTTTAAATACTATGTTACCGAAGAATATGCAACTATAAAATTTATGGGACAATTTAAACCTCAATGCTATGGTACAAACAGAGAAAATTTAAAAACACAAGCAGGACGAGGCTGCTCTAAACCTGGAACTGGTAATGGTGAATGTTGTGCTGCATTAATTATGTTTGATTCTTGGCAGATAAAAGATGATTATCCGTGGTAATTTGTTTTGCTTTAAAGCACAATTTACAATTTAAAAATGACGGTTATTTCTCTGATTTTTTCATATATTCGAGAGCATCAAAATTATCGGGATTTTCCTCTTTCAGCGGGGTAAATATAAGAAGTTTACCGTCATCAAAAGCACCTTTAATAACCTCGTTTTGAGCGGATTCTATTTTTAAAGTTTCCTCAGGTTCTTCACTTCCTCCAAACCTGAATTTTACGGCATTTTCTTCCTGGATACAAGAAAAAGGCAGACCAATTCCCATTTCGCTGTCCTCTGTATGTCCCGTATTTCCGTCATTGAAGATATAAAAATCGTATTTGTTTTGAGTCTCTTCAGAAGAATAACTTTTATACACTCCTCTGTTAAAATAGACATTTACTGAAGATTTTTGAGAACTGTTATTTTTAATATCCGAGCATCCTGCACTTAAACCTGCTATTAACAAAATCGGCATAATAAGTACAAATAATTTTTTTATTTTTTTCATAAAATCTCCCTGTGTTATTATACATTAAAAATGTAAGCATTAGAAGTAGGGTAGACTTTAGTCTACCGAATAATTATTTATTAAAATAATCAAACACTTTTTGTGCCTGTGATTTTGTCATCAGGGGCATGAGTTCTTCTGTTGTGAGTTTTGATATTTTTTTAATGTCTTTATATTTCTGAAGTAAAAGCTGTTTGTTTTTAGTGAAAAGTCCTTTTATATTATCGAGTTCAGAGGTCAGCGCGCCTTTTTCTCTCAGTTTTCTGTGGTAAGTTATAGCAAACCTGTGTGCCTCATCTCTTATTTTCTGAAAGAAAAACAGGGCATTTGATGATGAAGGGAAAATTACAGAGGTCTTTTTCCAGGTCACAAAAACCTCTTCAATTCTTTTTGCGAGTGAAATTATATCAGGTTCTTCTGTTTCAAGCTCTTTTAAAATTGAAACGGCACTTGATAACTGCCCTTTTCCGCCATCAATAATAATCAAATCAGGAAGAGGTTTATTTTCCCTTATCAGCCTTGAGTATCTTCTTCTGACAACCTCCTCCATAGACTTAAAATCATCGGGCTTTGATTCTGTTGACCTTATTTTAAACCGTTTATACTCGCTCTTTTTCGGCATACCGTTTTCAAAAACCACCATAGAAGCAACGGTATTCGTTCCCTGAATATGTGAAATATCAAAGCATTCGGCTCTGTGAGGGAAGTTTTTGAGTTTCAGTTTCTCTTTTATATACGCCCCAATCTCATTAAAATCGTTCTGAAGTTCCATTTGATATTTTATTTTTAATTCCTCAAAATAAAACTCGCAATTTTTCTTTCCTATTTCAAGTATTTCTTTATTTTTTGTGTTTTGTGTGGCGTTAATCAGTACTTTAGAGCCTTTTAAAGAGGTGAGCCATTGTTCGATTAAATGTTTATCCTCGGTTTCTAAGTCAAAATCAAAGATAATTTCCTTCGGAATTTCCGTTGTCATTTGGTAGTATTCTTTGATGAAGGTCGAAACGACATCTTCCTTTGAGTCTAATTCTGTTGAGCGGAGTTCAAAGTTCTTTTTGTCGGTTAGCCTTCCGTCTCTTATTTGGAGCAGGGTGAGAGCAGAGAATATTTTGCTTTGGATAATGGTAATAACGTCCTGATTAATTTTTGTGTTTTCAAAAATAACCTTTTGTCTTTCCATTGTCTTTAAAACATCAAAATAACTGTCTCTGTATCTCAGAGCCTTGTCGTATTCCTCTTTTTTTGAATATTCCTCCATTCGTTTTTTTAATTCTTCAACGAGCTCCTCCTGTTTGCCCGAGATAAACATTTCAACATTTTTGATTGTTTTTTTGTATTCTTCGCTCGTTACTTTGTGCTGGCATGGTGCCTGGCATCTTCCTATGTCGTAATAAAGACAGGGCCTGTCCTTAAACTTCGGGGTTTTGCATTGTTTCAGAGGAAAAATTTTCTTTAAAAGTTCAAGGGTGGAATACATTGCTTTTCCGTTTGTATAAGGCCCGAAGTATTTGCCCTCAAGCGGGTTTTTGTTTCGTTTTCTGACAACTAAAATTCTCGGGTATTCTTCTTTTGTGATAAGAAAATAGGGAAATTTTTTGTCATCTTTTAATAAAATATTATATTTGGGTTTATATTTTTTTATGAGGTGAGATTCTAAAATGAGGGCTTCAACCTCAGTGTTTGTGATGATATATCTGATTTTTTTTATCTGAGGCACCATGACACGGACCTTGACATTCGGATGGTTTTTAATAAAATAACTTGAAACCCTTTTTTTGAGGTTCTTCGCTTTTCCGACATAAATAATCTCGTCATTTTTGTCGTAAAACTGATAAGAACCGCTGTTTTCGGGGATTAATTTAACTTGTTCAGATATACTTTCCATAAATATATTTATATCACATTTTTTTGTTTATTAACAAATATTAATTCAAAAATTTCTTATGGGAGCAAGAAAAACGGATAAATTAAAATTTCCCTTTGCCCATGCCCGGTAATATTTTGTTATAATCATCACATAAACTAGCAAATTAATTTTTCACAAGAATTAATATAAACGTACTACAAGAAAAAAGAAAGAATTATGGGTATTAAAATTTCAAAAATCGATAATTCGATGACCAAGCCCCGACTTATTACGGGGTCAGGTTACAAGAGCGGTGTAACAACCGGTAGTGTGTACAAGAGCAGAGTAAATTATAATAATAATGCAGTCGTTGGTAGAGAGAATACTAACGACTGTATCAGTTTTAAGGGGAATATAGTTGATAAAGTTCTCCAAAGTGATACTGCTCACAAGATGATTCACAGGGCATACCGAAATCCTCTCTTGTCGGAGGCCATATTTGCACTACTGATTACATGCGGACTAAGACCTGCAACCATTATGGCTACGGCAGGCAAGGACGAAGAGAACAGAAAGAAATGTAAAATGCAGGTTGCAAAATCTTTTGCAACAGGTCTGGTCGGACTCGGCACTACATTTATCGTTTCTAATCCTATCTCTCACGCAATAAACAGATTTGCAGGAAGCGGCGGAAAGAATGTTCAGCTTCCCGAAAATCTCGCTGAGTCGGTCGAGAAAATAATTAAACCCGCAAATCAGTTCTTAAAGGATAACGCAGACAAACTCGAAGGCTTTGCCGTTAAAAACCTCAAGGGTGAAACCCTCGAAACCACCATTGAAAATATAGTAATGACAAAAGGTGCGAAGGAAGGGCTTGAAGAGTTTTCAAAAGAAGTCTTTGATAAGGTCGCAGATGCTATTGCGGCACAAAAGGGTATTAATAAATACCGTACAACAATGACCTCGCTATTGAAGAAAGTTATTTGCCCCGTATTTTCTCCTGCAAAAGCAGCGGTAACTATCGCACTTGTTCCGATTATGTTAGGGCTTATATTTAAAAATAAAAACAAAGATAAGGCTGATTCAAAAGAACAAAAAACAGCTGATGCTTCAGCTCCGAACCAAAATATAACACAGCCGATTTCTTCAAAAGGAAGTTTAATAATGCCGTCTGATAAGATTTCTCAGGTGAAAGGAGGGCTAAACTAATGATTACTCCCGTCCAATCACCGATAAATGTTAATGTAAAAGCAGCACAGCCGATTAAACCGCAGGCAGCAAAAACGGTTTCGTTCGGCAAGGGCTATTCAGAGGTAATTAATGATGCGCTGCACCTCTCGGGCGGATTTGAAAAACTCAGCAAAGCAAAACCGCTTCAAAAATTTGCACAATTTTTAAGTACCAAAAACGCATTTACTCATCTTTTGGTTATGGATTCTGCATTGATTTCCAGCACTTATATGCTGAGAACGGCAAAGAATAAAAAGATTCCGAAAGACCAGAAACCCGCTATGTTGATTAATGATGCGCTTGTTTGGGGCTTTTCAACCACCTGCACTTATCTGCTTGATAACAAACTCAATAACTTAGCAGAAAAGACCATCGACAGATTCGTTAAGGCTAATAAAGGCTCAACACACGTTATGGAACACCTTGACGACTATGTTAAAGGTATCAAAAATATAAAATCACTTGTCGTTGCAGGCTTCATCTATCGTTATGTCGGTCCTGTTATTATGACGCCTATTGCAAACAAGATAAGTAAAAAGGTTAAAGAAATGAAACAGGCAAAAGACAATGAACAGGTAAATACACAAAGTACAAATATCAAAAAAGCATAAAATACAGAGATTACAGAGAATAAATATAAAAGGATATACCTCAAAAGTATATCCTTTTTATTTTTTGAAACAATCTGTTTTAAATCGTTGCCATTATTTCAAGCGGGTATTCGTAGAGAATTTCTTCTTTTGCAACTACCCTGAGGTTCGGAATTAATTGAGAGAGAACGAGATAGATAAGATGTCTGACTTCGCCTGAGGTCATAACAACTATTTCGCCGCTCGGAAGCGGGTTTTCTTCAGCTGCGGCTTTAATTCCTTCCGCAATTTCTTCTATTTTTCCGCTCTCAATTTTGATGACATTTGAATCTTCGGGTTTGTTCATCAGGTCCTCAAGCGTTGCAGAACCAAGCTCGATAACCTTAATTACACCCTCTTCGTCAGTCAGGGACTGGGAAATCTGTCTTGAAAGCGCAACCCTGATTTTAGAAAGCAACTCTTCTTTTGAAGTGTCATCAGAAAAATCGTTTATTTTTTCAAAGACGTAATTAATATCCTTAATCGAAACCTGCTCTTTGATTAAACTTGTGAGCAGATATTTTAGCTCAGCCACCGAAACGAAATCGGGGATAATGTTTTCAATCAGGTATAAATTCTGTTTTCCGACAACATCAATATATCTGTTGACATCTGAGTAGTCAAAAATTTCGTCTATGTGGTGAATCGCAACAAATTCAAGCATTCTGCCTATGAAGTTTGTCGGGTTAAGCCCCTTCACCCAGTAGTCTTTTGCTGTTTCTTCTTCTATCCAGATGATGTCTTTTCCGGTTATGTAGTCAAGATCTTTGACGGAATCAGAAGGTGCTTTGTCGAGGTTTAATTCCTTTTCAAAAAACTGGATAAACCCGGGGTATGCGTAAGATTTAATTACGGGAATACCTCTTATGTTAATTGAAAACGCATTACCTTCCATTGTCTCGTCAACGTTGACAATGACTTTCGGGATAATATACCCGAGTTTTTCTGTCAGCTTTTGTCTTATTGCAACCACCTGCGCAATTAAATTATGAGGGTTATCCGGGCTTAAAATATCTGTTAATTCCTCGGAAAGCGAGATACTGAGCCTTATTTCACCGAGTTTATTCTGCATAATTTCGGGGGATAAGACCTGAAGAAGTTTTGATTTCAGCTCATCAAGCTCTTTTATGTTCCTTGACATCTCTTCGTTGAGCATATTTCTGCTGTCCTCGGAGGTGGAATCGAGAAGAAGTTTAACCTGGGCAATTTTGAGTTTTTTGTCCTGTATCTTCTTTTGAATATCGATACACTGGTCATAGGGCTCAAGCTGAGGGTTCATAATTCTTTCCATTTTTGATTTAAAGCCTAAAATGTCAAGAGTGTCCTCGGACATTTCCTCTGCCCCGCATTCCTGAACGAAAATACAGTTGTAAACACCCTCGTCATCTTCTTCTGAGGGAACTTCCTGCATTGTATAGACTTCCCAGCCTTCCTGCGCCATTGAGTTTAGAAGGTTTTCAAGGCTTTCAATATCACCCGAAGGGCAGGTTTTTATTGCGTATCTGTATTTTGTTTTGTTAAACATAACTTTCTCCAAATTTAGTGTTTGCCTGACGGCATAACGATAGCATCGATTAACCCGTAGTCCTTAGCCTGCTGGGCGGACATATAGTTATCTCTTTCAGTGTCTGCGTTGACTTTTTCGATAGGCTGACCTGAATGTTTTGAGATGAGAGTGTTGAGCTCTTTTCTCATTCTCAAAATCTCTTTTGCTTCGATTTCGATGTCGGTTGCCTGACCTTCAGCACCGCCTAAGGGCTGGTGAATCATAATTCTCGAGGAGGGCAGGGACATTCTCTTTCCTTTTGCGCCTGCGCACAACAAAAATGCGCCCATTGATGCGGCTTCACCTATACAAATTGTGGAAACATCAGAGCGGATATGCTGCATAGTATCATAAATCGCCATTCCTGAAGTGATAACACCACCGGGGGAATTAATATACATCATAATATCCTTTTCGGGGTTCTCACTGTCGAGAAGTAAAAGCTGAGCGACTATTGAATTAGCCAAATCATCATCAATTTCTTCGCCTAAGATGATTATGCGCTCTCTCAAAAGTCTTGATATGACATCAAAAGAGTATTCTCCTCTTGATGACGCCTCAATGACAGTCGGTACGTAATATAAAATTTTTGTCCAGTCCATTTTAAACCTCATTTCTTTATCTATTATATAAAATATATAGTGAGATAACAATGTTTTTTTCTTGAATATTATAATAATACAAAAAGTTGTGTTATAATCAGCTTATGAAGAATTTGAATGATGCAAAAAGAATAGTTTTTAAGATAGGAACGAACGTTCTGAGGAATGATGAGGGCGAAATTTCACTCTCCCGCATTTATTCCTTTATAGAAGACATCGCAAAACTCTATAAACAGGGAAAAGAAGTCATTATTGTCACCTCGGGTGCCGTAGGGCTCGGAAGCAAAAAGGTTAAAATATCCTCTCCCGACACACTTGCAGTTAAACAGGCATGCGCTGCAATCGGGCAGTCTCACCTTATGAGCATTTACGAAGACGGGTTTGAAAAGTACGGTATTGTTACCGCTCAGGTGCTTCTGACAGAAGAAGATTTTACCCACAGAGTTAAGTACCTCAATTTAAGCACTGTTTTAAATGAACTTTTGAAACTTAAAACAATTCCGATTATTAACCAAAATGACTGTGTTTCGGCAACCGAACTTGAAGAAGAGGCTCACGGGGTTTATGAGGTTTCTTTTTCGGATAACGATAAGCTCTCAGCCCTTGTTGCAAGTAAACTTGATGCTGATTTATTAGTCATTCTGTCTGATATTGACGGGCTTTATACCGATAATCCAAAAGACAATAAAGACGCAGAGTTCATCTCCGAGGTTAAAGAAGTTACCTCTGATATTGAAAAACTCGGCTCTTCCGCTTCAAAAGGCGGCAGAGGGGGTATGAAAACCAAACTTCAGGCGGCAAAAGTCGTTACCCGTTCGGGCGGCTATGTTTTAATCGCCAACGGTAAAGCGCCTCAGATAATAAAGAAGCTCTTTAGCGGTGAAGCAAAACACACTCTCTTTCTTCCTACCGAAAAACTCCAGGGTAAAAAGAGATGGATAGGTTTTGCAACAAATATTTCCGGGCAGATAATCGTTAATGACGGGGCTAAGAAAGCCTTAATCGAGCAGGACAAGAGCCTTCTTCCCGTCGGTATTGTTGAGGTCAGGGGTAAATTTTCAAAGGGTGATGTCGTTGCCATACTTGATTCAAAAGGCGAAGAGTTCGCAAGAGGTATTGCAAACTATAACCTCAAAGATACAAAAAACATTATCGGTCAGCCTTCTGACAAAATACTTGAAATACTCGGGCACAAAAACTACGATGCCGTTATAACAAAAGACAACATTGTTATTCTTTAAAGGGTTATTATGACAAATTTAGAAGAAATTGCGAAAAAGGGAAAAGAAGCATCAATTAAAGCGATGCTTTTAAACAGTGATTTAAAAAACGAGGTGCTTTTTAAAATTGCCCAAAACCTCGAAACTTCAAAAGATTTTATCCTGAGCGCAAACGAAAAAGATTTGGCTGACGCAAAAAAAATGCTCGAAAATAATGAAATTTCAAAAAGCGCTTATAACAGGCTCAAACTTGATGAAAATAAATTAAAAGACATGGTTCAGGGTGTTTCGGATATATCAAAACTTGAGGATTTGGTCAATAAAACCTTATGGAAAAAAGAGCTCGCGGAAGGTATTGAACTGCATAAGGTTGCCTGCCCGATAGGGTTAATCGGGGTTATCTTTGAAGCGCGCCCCGATGTTATCTCTCAAATCTCTGCGCTTGCAATAAAATCTTCAAATGCGGTTGTGTTAAAGGGTGGAAGCGAAGCAAAAAACACAAATACAGCTATTTTTGAGGTTATCAATAATACTTTAAAATCTTTCCCTGGCTTTCCCGAAGGATTTATTTCTCTTGTCTATACAAGAGAAGATGTTTCAGAGATGCTTAAACTAGACAAATATTTTGATTTAATTATTCCGAGAGGTTCAAATTCTCTTGTTAAATTTATAAAAGAAAACACAAAAATACCTGTTTTGGGGCACTCAGACGGAATTTGCCATATCTATATCGATGAAACGGCAGATATAAACAAAGTTTTAAAAATATGCACAGACGCAAAATGCCAGTACCCGAGCGCCTGCAACAGTGTTGAGACTATTTTGATAAATAAAAAGGTTGTTTCGGATATTCTTCCTAAACTCTGTGAAGAGTTAAAAAACAACGGAGTTCTGATTAAGGGGGATAAAACCTGTCTTGAAACCGTTTTGGGTATTGAAAGTGCAACCGAAGCCGACTGGAAAACGGAATACGGCGAGAAGGTTGTTTCAATTAAGTGCGTTGAAGGTTTAGATGAGGCGATAGAACATATAAATTTGTATGGATCACATCATACAGACGCAATAATCACCGAAAATAAAGGAAATGCCGAAAAATTTATGCTTATGGTTGACTCGGCAGGGGTTTATCACAATATTTCAACGAGGTTTGCCGATGGCTTCCGCTACGGTTTTGGGGCTGAGGTTGGTATCTCTACCAACAAAACCCACGCAAGAGGACCTGTCGGGATAGAGGGACTTATGATTTATAAATATAAACTCTACGGTTCAGGTGATATAGTTTCTGATTTTACTACTCACAAAAGAAGTTTCACCCATAAAACCATTAACTGAAAAAATATTTTGTAACATTATTTAATAATTAAAAATGCAAAAGTAAATTTCTTTCCGAAAAATTTCTTTATTAAAGTATCAGGTGTAAGAAACAGGAAAGAAATAGTTCTATGGGTAAGATTAATTCAGACAATTTATGGGTAAACGCACAGGCAGGATATGCAGCATATTCAAATGCAATGCAGGCCAGAAAAGCAAATCCTCAGCAGGCAGAATCTGTAACAAATCTTGTTAAATATCTCGAAAATAAACCGATTACAGAGCCCGCAGGCGATACCTTCACCTCTACCGTTTCAGGTGCAATTCCCGGTCTGGCTATCTTTGAAGGCCCAAGAGGACTTTCCTGGTTAAAGAAAGCAAAAGGCGTTAAAGTTGATGATGCTTTAAATATTGTTAAAACAGCTGAAGCAGGCAAGGATGCAGTTTCCTGCGCAGCTAAATTAAAAGAATTTGCAACTCCCGTAACCGATTCACTTAAAAATATTGCAACAGGCTCGGGTAAATTTACTCAGAGAGTAGGCAATTACTTTAAGTCGGTTAATGAATTTCAGGAAAATTCAAGAAAATTATCAGAAGCTATGTCCACCTTCCGCAAAGCAGAAAAAGCAGGAAAGACGGTTGAAGAATTTACGGCAGCAGCCAAAGCAGCAGAAGGCGCAGCAAAAACAGGCAAGGTTGCAGGTGCTCTCTCTAAAGTAAAAGAAGTTGCAGGCAAACCGTTTGCAAAAGTTGCAGCAAAATTCCCCAAAGCAGCTAAATTCTTCAAGGGCTCAGGTGCTGCAGGCTTCGCAGTAATCGGCGGTGGTATTGAGCTCGCAACTGAAGTTGTACCGACCTTCAAACAACTCGGTGCAAAAGCAGGTATCAAACAAGTCGGTAAATCAGCAGTTAAAGTTGCGGCTGATGTCGGAGGATGGGCAGTCGGTGCAAAAGCAGGTGCGGCAGCAGGTGCAGCCATCGGTTCTATCTTCCCCGGTATCGGTACAGCAATCGGTGCGGCAGTCGGAACATTTATCGGCGGTTTTGTTGGATCCTGGGGCGCAGGTAAAATCGCAAAAGCAGTAACAGGTCCGAGCGAAAGAGAACTTGCACAGGCTAAACAGGATAAAGAACAAACAGAACAAATCCAGGGCAGCGAACAAGACCTCGAATCTTTAAAACAACTCGCTTTCCAGAAGGTTCAGGCAACAGTTCAGCAAAATGGTTATATCGATGCCGATTCACAAAAAGCACTTGAAGAAATCGAAAAATTAAATAACCCGTTTGCAAAAGGTGCAATCTACGCATAATAAGTTTCAACCAACCAAAACATTAATAACAACTCTAAGGGGCTTTTTCAAAAGCCCCTTTTTGTGTATAATAATTTATCTGTAGAGTTTGAACTTTGAAATATAAATAAGGGCAAACCCGAAACCATAACCCCGCTGACACAGACAATTCACGCAACAAGGCAGAAAGGGGGATGAAAAAATGCGAATCGTGTTAAACGAAAAAGAGCTAATAATTATCATTTTGATAACATTAGCCCTCACGCATTAAGGGTTTCAAAGAGCGGTCTTGCCACCGCTCGCCCTTATTTTTATTATAACTCATTTATATATTATTTCAAGTGTATGAAATTTTGAAAGAAAGAAAAATTATTATGAAAATGAAAATTAAATGTTTAAAAAATAATAAATCGCTTCCTAAATATCAGACAGAGGGTTCGTCGGGCATGGATTTGACAGCGGGAATAGATGAGCCTGTTGAGATTAAACCCCTGGAGCGAAAACTTATTCCGACAGGGATTAGTATTGAACTTCCCCAGGGCTATGAAGCGCAGGTTCGTGCAAGGTCGGGGTTATCTGTCAAACACGGAATAACTCTCATCAATGCGGTCGGAACAATTGATTCTGATTACAGAGGCGAGGTTTGTGTCGGTTTGGTTAATTTATCAAATGAAACTTATACGATAAACCCGAATGACAGAATTGCCCAGATGGTTATTATGAAAATAGAGCAGGCACAAATTGAGGTTGAAACGGAACTTACAACAACCCAAAGAGGTTCAGGGGGCTTTGGTTCGACAGGGTATTAATATTTTAAAGCCGTTTTTGAGTAATCAAAAACGGCTTTTTAAAAAAACATTTTTTATTTTATCTGAAAAGCTGAAAGCCTGTAATTATTGATGTGATTATAAAAATGGCTGAGAAGAAATAGGTTACTTTGTTCAGTCCTGCTTCTGCGGTTTTTTGTGAAGAAAAGAGCTGAGCCATTCCGCCGATAGCACCAAGACCATCGCCTTTTGGCGAGTGAAGAAGTACTAAAATTGTAACTACTATAGCCGATATAATCTGAATTATCCAAATTGTTGTAAGCATTGTTTTTCCTCTGTTTTTTGTATTGTCGTGTTTTTATTTTAACATAAACAAAATTTTTGAAAGTATTTCCTCTTTATTTGTATCTTTTATTAATATTCTTTTTAGCTTCGATTTATCCCCTGACATCAGTTCAAGTCTTGTTTTTGGAATATTGAAAGAGTCCGAGAGGAATTTGATTAATTCTTTATTTGCCTTGTTTTCGATGGGCTGGGCGGTAACCTTAACTTTTAAAAACTCATCTGTAATTTCGCAAAACTCATTTTTTGATGAGTTTGGTGTCAGCCTGATTAAAAGCACTACATCATTTCCTTTTTGCGATATACAGGTGTATTGCGTCTGATTTCCCATACAGAAATTATATAACAAATTACAAAATAGTGTTATTTTTTGCAAAAATCGGGAAATATGATAATATAAATATTAATAAAAAATGAGAGAGGTTTCTATTATGATTAATTTAAAAAATGGTGTAGTTCATACCCCCCCCACAACAATGATTTAGAGAATATTCTTTCTCCCCTCGGGGAGAATAGAATTTCAATGTTTAACTTGTTAAACATTAGAAATTCTAAGAGAGGGTATTCGATTAAAAATATTAGACAAAATGCAATGGCACCCTATCCCTTAATCCCTTTCCACAGGAGAGGGAAATTGTGCGCTTTTACGCTTGCAGAAGTCTTAATCACACTCGTCATTGTCGGCGTTATTGCAGCGCTGACAGTTCCAACCTTGATTGCAAAATACACAGAGCAGCAGACAGTAACGGCAGTAAAGAAATTTTATTCGGAAATTTCTCAGGCCTACAACGCTGCAATAGCCAAAAACGGCCCGACAGATACGTGGGAACTTGTTTATGGAGGTGAAAGTGCTGAGAAGTTATTGAATATACTTGCTCCTCATCTCAGAATTATGAACAGATGCGGAGCCGCAGGTGCTAATGGCAAATGTTTCGGTGATGCTACTTATAAAACTTTAAATCCTAATGTTAATTGGTTTTTAGGTAATCCCGGAACTTATGGTTCTTATGCTTCAGCAAGACTGGATAATGGATTTGTATTCTGGACTTGGGCTAATAATTGTAATATGAATGTTGGTTCAACAGAAAAACTGCAACATACTTGTGGGGCAATAGGTGTTGATATTAACGGTTATAAGAAACCTAATGCTTTGGGAAAAGATACATTTTATTTTTGGGTAACAAAAAATGCAATTGTTCCTATTGGCTCAAGATTTGATACGGAGCATCCTTTGGATACATATTGTAATCGTTCAGACGCAGGTGGGAATAACGGCTATGCTTGTGCAGCCTGGATAATCGAAAAAGGAAACATGGACTATCTGCATCAGGATGTTCATTGGTAAATATTATCTTTGGGTATAATTTCACAAAATATTGTTTGTGGTAGTATATTCGTAATAACAGTAGGTCGTGTTGTAAAACACGACAAGCAAAAAAAGGACAGAACTTGACCAAAACAATATACTGTGATTTTGACGGAACGGTTACAAAGAAGGATGCGGTAAACACTTTCTTTGAGCAGTTTGCTCTGCCCTCGTGGGTTGAGTCGGAAAAACTCTGGAGAGAGGGGAAAATAACCTCAAGAGAAAACGCGCTAATCCAGGTTGGGCTTGTCAGGGAAATAACGGAAAAAGAACTCGGCGATTTTATTAATTCTGTTGAAATTGACGATTATTTCCCCGAATTTTACCGGTATTTAAAAGAAAACGGGATAAAACTTGTTATTCTGAGTGACGGGTTTGATTTGTTTATTGAAAAGACACTTGAAAGACTAAACATAAAAGATGTTGAGTTTTTTGCAAACCATGTTTTCTTAGAAAACAACAAACTCAAAATTGAATTTCCCCATTTTAACCCTTCCTGTGATATAGGAGCCGGCATGTGCAAGTGCAGTAAGGTCAGAGAAAAAGATTTTATCTATATAGGCGATGGTGTAAGTGATTTATGTGCCGCAAAAAAGGCGAAAAAACTCTTTGCCTCAAAATCTCTTCTTAAATATTGTGAACAAAAAGAAATACCATGTATTCCTTTTGAAAATTTTCGGGATATAATAGAATTTATAAAAGCCGAATAATCAGGGATATGATTTAAGATGATACAAATTTGTAATAATAATAAAACGTATGCTCAGACAGATGATGAGCTGAGAGAAATAGATTCTGAGTGGTGTTCTTACGGTGATACAATTCACTATGATGAGGTGCCTTTTGTTTACAGAGACTGCGAAGGCAGTTTTATGTATGACGCAAATGATGTCAAATACCTCGATTTACAAATGTGGTTTGCCTCCTGCAATCTCGGGTACAAAAACAAACGTGTAAGAGATGCCGTTGTTGACCAGCTTGACACACTTCCCCAGATTTCTTCAAGGTTTTTGTATGATTACAAGGCTCTTTTGAGCGAAAAAATCGGGAAAGCCAATTTAAAAAGATTTAACGAAAAGGGCAGAGTTCAGTTTAATGTGGGCGGTTCTCAGGCAACTGAGGATGCCTTAAAATTAATCCGTAATTATACCCACAAAAACAGAATGTTTGCCTTCTTCGGCGCATACCACGGCAGAACGGCAGGGGCTGCTTGTATGACGGCAGGCTACAGATACAGAGAACCCTTCGGACACTTCTCTGATGAGGCTCATTTTGTTCCCTATCCCTATTGCTTCAGATGTCCCTACGGTCAAAAGTGCGACAGTTGCGATTTCTTCTGTGTTAAACAGTTAAGACGTGAGTTCGAGGACGGCTGCTCGGGGCTTTATAATCCCAAAACAAAATCAAGCGCCTATGGTGCGTTCTTTGTTGAGCCTGTTCAGGGTTCGGGCGGATATATCGTTCCTCCGATGGGCTACTTTAAAGAACTCAAAAAAGTTCTTGATGACTTTGGCGTTCTCTTTGTCGCCGATGAAGTTCAAATGGGCTTTTACAGAACAGGAAAACTCTGGTCAATAGAGCATTTTGGTGTTACACCGGATGTCATAACCTTTGGTAAATCTCTGACAAACGGTCTGAACCCCTTAGCAGGCATGTGGGCAAAAGAAAAACTTATTAACCCGTCTGTTTGGCCTGCAGGCAGAACCCATTCGACGTACTGCAACAACCCAATCGGTATGAGAGCGGGCTATGAGGTTATGTCTATTTTTGAAGAGAATGAAGAAAAATTTGAAAAGGAAATAGCGGAGAAAGGCAAATATTTCCTCAACGGTTTAAAATATCTTGAAAAGAAGCATAAGACAATAGGTACTGTTGACGGTTTAGGGCTTGCTCTCAGAATAGAGTGCACAAAAGAGGACGGCTACACGCCTGATGCCGATTTATGCCATAAAATTCAGCAGGAGGGATACAGAGGAACACTGAAATATAAGGGTGAGAGATGCGGTATTATCCTCAATAACGGCAGCCACTATAAAAACACTCTGACACTCGTTCCGCCCGTTACTATTTCCTATGAAGAAATCGATATGGCAATAGATTTAATCGACCAGCTGTTTACGAGGTTTTCAGCTTGAGTTCGGGAATAGATTTTGAACTTTTGCACGAAGTGAAAAGCCAAAACGGAATTTTGCTCTTTCATGGGCTTACGGGAAGCCCGTTTGAGATGAAAAAGTACGGCAACTTTCTGTTTAAGAGCGGCTATGACGTTTATTGCTATTCACTCCCGGGGCATGGCGAAAGGCTAAACGAAATAGAAACCGTTAAATTTCAGGACTGGTGTGAGTTTGCTCAAGGTAAATATGAGCTTTTAAGAGGGCGGTACGAAAACTTTTTCGTGTCGGGTTTATGCTTAGGGGCGGTGATTTCACTTTATCTTGCGGAGCATAATCAGGATTTAAACGGAGTTGCCTGTCTTTCAACAACTCTGTTTCTTGACGGGGCTTCAATGCCCTGGTATAAATTCCTTCTTCCCATCGGGCTCCATACGATTTTGAGATATTATTATACTTTTCCCGAGGACAATTCTCTTGGTGTGAAAAACGAAGATACAAGAAGAAAACTGGCAAAATTAATGGCAAAAACGACTGTCGGGCTTGATAATTATCCTCTTTCCTGTGTCTATGAGCTTTTAAAACTCTCAAAAAATGTCAGGGCGAATTTAGATAAAATAAAAGTACCGATTTTGCTTGTTCATTCGCTCAATGATAATCTGACAAAGGCAAAGAGCGCGAAGATGGTCTATGAGCGCGTATCTTCAGAGATAAAAAAATATGTTGAAATAGAGGACAGCTATCATATGGTGCTCTATGACAACGAAAAAGAGAGGGTAATGAGGGAGGTTCTTGATTTCCTGACTGTTCTTTCCCTAAAAACTGATGAAATGAGGAGGATAGGAGTGTGATATATCTTCTTTTATCCTCAATATCTATCAATATAGTAACTGCTTTATTGTTTTTAAGGCTATTTCTTATAAAAGAAAACTCAGAGCCGAAGCAAAAGGCATTTTGGAGCAGTGCCTCGGGGGCTTTTCTTCTTCTCTATCTTATTTCATCTCTTCTAATCTTCATTTGCGGAATAATAAAAAAAGATATTTTAATGTCCTCGTTTGTTGTCTTTCTCTTCCTTCCTTTTATAATCGGGAAAACGGCACAGTTTGAGACACTCAGAAAATATCTTCTTCTTCAGATAATTTCATTTATAATAAGCCTTATCCTTCTTTTGGTAATCTTTTATTTTAGAATTATTGCATAAATAAAAGAGGTTCCTTTGAACCTCTTTTGTGAATCCTTTTTCAAAATCTTTCTCGTGGTTTTCTTCCCATTTATCTAGTCAAGCAATGTCTCCAAAATGTTTGCGTTTTTAATTGCAAGTGTATTTTCTCTTACTTTTTGTCTGTGGATATAAGTTCTTAGCGCTTCTCTGATTAATTCGCTTCTTGTACGATTTTCAGTACCTGCGACTTCATCAATTTTTGTCAAAAATTCTTCGGGCATTGAAATCAAAACTCTAGCCATATTTTCTCGCTTCCTATTTTTAGTAGTTAACTCTCGTATATATAATAAAAAAATACTTTCGTGAAAATTGCTATATTAAGTATATACGTTTGATATTTTTGTAATATATCTTAACAAAAATGCGGCAGAAGTTTTAGTTCTTCGTATGTAAGACCGTTTTCTGATAATTCTTCTCGTGAAAAACCGAAGATGCCGATTAGATGCTGTGCTTCGGGTGTCAGATTATTTGATTTTACGGCTTTAACAACAGATAAAAGAGCATCCTCCCTTTTTAAAAGAGTGCCGTTTTCGTTTTTGTTTCTGTTAAAAATTCTTTTCTTTGACTTTCCCATACAACCAAATTAAATTTCTTTTCAGACCTTTATTTTACTCTCAAAAGGTTTTTGAAACAATATCATGTAAACTTTTTGAAAGAATTTTTATTTATGAGAGGGGGGATGATATTATATTAATTATTAAAGGACAATATATGCGAAGAACGTGCACAAAAAGAGAGATAGGATTTTTTATTGTTTTAATACTTTTTTGCACTGCAAGATGTCTCTTTCGCTGTTTTCCCGATTACGATTTATGGAACAGGCTTATAGTCGGAAGTGCTATTCTTGACGGCTTTTTGTTTATGAGAGAGGATATTTTCTCTTATATCCCTGCCGCCCACCCCTTAATCGACCATGAATGGGGCGCAAGTGTCATTTTCTATTCGGTTTTTAAATTTTTTCACCAGAACGGACTTCTCTTTTTAAAATGTCTCGTTAATATAGGGACAATGTTTTTAATATATAAAACAATAGCCCTCAGGAAGCCGAAGAGCGCGCCTCCATATAATCTCTTTTTATATGCGCTTGCTTTTATGGCAGCTTCTTATGTCCTCTGCGCAACCATAAGATGCCAGATTTTTTCGTTCTTCTTCTTTGCCCTGTTTTTGTATCTGCTTGAAAAAACGCGCTCAGGGGAGTTTAAACACTGGTGGCTCTTTCCTCTCATTACGGTGTTCTGGATAAATATTCACGCCGGGTGCGTTGCCGGGATAGGAATGATTTTTCTCTATTTAATCGGCGAAAAGCTGAACGGAAAAAAGGTTGATTTCTATTTAAAAGCCTTTATTTCCTCCTGTCTTGTTACTCTTATAACCCCTCTCGGGCTTGAGTTTGTACTCTTTCTCTTTAAATCGCTTTCGATGAACAGAGAGATGATTTCAGAATGGCAGAGCACTTTTAACTCTTCTCATTCTTATATCTATTTTAAAATCTATTTCTTTTTGATGACTTTTACCGCTTTTTATAAGCTGATAAAAACTTTTATTTTAAAGCAAAATACAGATTGGACAAAATGGATAGTCTTTGCGGTGGTCTTTTACCTCTCTGTTGCTCACATGAAGCACCAGCCTCTCTTTGTTTTTGCGACAATGATACTTTTCTACGATGATTTCTATGAGGTTTTAAGAGATTATTCGGGGAAAATCAGCGATAAAATAACCGAAAAAATGGTCGCCGTTAAAGAGTTTATTGTGTATGGAGCTGTAATTGCCCTTAGCATGGTTATGCTTCTTCCCTATCATCATCTGATAAATCTGACCTATTCCGATTATCCTTATCGTGCGATAGAGTTTATCAGAATTAATAATTTAAGGGGAAATTTGTTTACTCCGTTTAAATTCGGCTCCTATGCCGCCTACAAGCTCTTTCCCTATAACAAAATCGGACTTGACGGGCGGTTTGAAATTCTATTTGAGCCTGATTTATACTATGCTTCAAATAATTTCTTCCTTAAACAGGGGGAACACTGGGCGGATATAATCGAGGTTTATCCTCCCGACCTTCTTTTAATCGAAAAAAATTACCCCGTTTATGATACAATTTTAAATATGCCTGAGTGGGCGCTTGCTTTTGAGGATAACTCGGTTGGTGTTTTTGTTTCGGCAAAACTAAAGAAAGACAGTTACCTTCAGCCTTCATCAGACAGAGAATATTATGAAAAAAATATGTTTGGTAAGAATTTTGAATTTAGCAAAAGGGCGGAGAGAAATTGATTAAATCAGTTGATAAGAGAGCGGTTATATTTTTTGTTGTACTTTTTATCCTGTGTCTTGCAAGATGCACCTTCAGGTGTTTTCCCGATAATGATTTATGGGCAAGACTACTGGTTGGGAGCGGGGTTATTGATGGTTTCGGGATAATGAAGCAAGATTTGTTTTCGTATCTTCCCACAAACCCTGTATGGTACGACCACGAATGGGGCGCAAGTGTATTTATTTATGCCTTCTTTGCGATGTTTCAGAAGTACGGGCTTCTTCTCTTAAAAACTCTTCTGACGTTTGCAATAATGGTTTTATGTTTTAAAACGATAAAACTCAGAGAACCGAAGTTTACCCATCCGTATAATCTTTTCTTTTATGTTCTTATTTTTCTGGGTTCTTCGTATGTTTTTAACGGAACGGTCAGATGTCATTTGTTCTCGTTCTTCTTCTTTTCTCTCTTTTTGTATCTGCTTGAGAGGGTGAGGATAAAAGGCTTTCGCCACTGGTGGGTTTTCCCTCTTCTGATGTTTTTCTGGGTAAATATCCACGGGGGCTGTGTCTCGGGACTCGGGCTTTTGGGCATGTATCTTGTCGGCGAACTATTAAATAAAAAACCTGTTTCTCTCTATTTAAAAGCCCTTCTTACGTCATGCCTTGTACTCTTTATAAACCCCTGGGGCGCAGGGTACGTTGTCTTCCTGTTTAAAGCAACGACAATGGCAAGAGATTTGATTTTGGAGTGGGGAGGAACTTTCGAGAATAATCAGACTTACTATTATTTTAAAGCATATATGTTCCTGATGTGTTTTGTCGGTTTATTAAAACTCATAAAGACTTTTATTAAAAAACAGAATTTTGATTGGACAAAGTGGATAGTTTTGGCGGTAACTCTTTATCTTTCAATAGCTCATATCAAACACCAGCCCTTCTTTGTTCTGGCTTCCGGTGTGTTCCTCTATGATGATTTCTATGAACTCTTCGGCGGCTGCGCAAGAGCGGTTTTAAATAAAATTCCGAATATGTCAGATAAGATTATCGGCAGACTTATTTTAATAAAAGATATTTTTATTTATTTTCTTGTAATCTGGTTTTCGCTTATTCTTCTCACCTCGTTTAAAACGGCAATTTCCTTTAAAGATACGGCATATCCTTATTATGCTGTTGAGTTTATAAAACAGAATAATCTTCAGGGAAAATTATTTACTAATTTTGACTGGGGTTCTTATGCCTCCTATAAACTTTATCCTTACGTGAAAACCGCTATGGACGGGCGTTACGAGGAATGTTTCGATCCCGAATTAATTTTTAAAATGAACAGCTTTCACATGTTGAATAATGACCATTGGTATGATATAATAGAAATGTATCCACCGGATATAATGGTCATCGAAAAAAAATATCCCGTTTATAAGGAACTTTTGAAGAAAACGGGCTGGTTTCTCGTCTTTGAAAATAACTTATCGGGTGTGTTTGTTTCGGAAAAGCTGAAGAAGGACAAATACATATATCCGCCGTCGGATATAGATTATTACAATCGGACAATGTTTGACAAACAATTCAGTTTTGTTAAGAGAATAAAAAAGGAGTAAAGTATGCTAGTTGCACCGCTATCAGTTTCGACACCTTTAAGACCGATTAGGAAATGGGGGACGACACCGACGTTTGCGGGGCGATCATCATATCAGACACAAAGGGAGCGGGAATATTTAAACGCAACACTATCCCGAGTGTCCGACCTGACACCAAAAGGCGGAGTGGGCTTTGGCGATACCCTGGAAAACCTCAGAGCGCGTGATTTTAAGACCTACGAAGCCGTGATTACAACCCTTGGTTCTATGCCTGATAACTTTACAATGAAATATTCTGCCCTCGATTGTTGTTACTCCTCCCTAGCCTCATCAAGATGTGTCGGTTTAAAAGTTGATTTTGATATTATTTCTGCCGACAAAACAAAGCACTATAATGCGACTGAAGAACAGTACGGAAACAGACTTAATCCAAAATATATCGCATCAAACGTTATTGTCGCAAATACCGTAGAGTACCTCAAAAACAGACACACTCTTTCTAATCAGAATATAAATAACCTCCAGACCATGCAGAGGTATTTAGCCAAAAATTGTTCCACCCAAAATTATGTGCCCGTCTATTAAATCATAGACAACGGCAATCTGCCCTTTTGACTGGATAAGCGCAGGCTCATCAAGAGTTATTTTTGCACTGTCGCCGTTTAAAGTTATGTCCGCTTCCCTAAGAGGCATGTTGTATCTTATTTTGACCTTCGCTCTGAAGGTGGTTTCTTTCGGGGTTTCAAAGAAATTTATATTTGAAATATTGATTTCGTTAATCATCGTTTCTGATTTCGGGGCAAGATAAACAGTATTTGTTTCAGTGTCAATTTCTCTTACGTATAAAGGCTCTGTATAAGCGACATTCAGCCCTTTTCTCTGCCCTAAAGTAAAACGGTAAAACCCTGAATGCTCACCGACTTTTTTATTTGAAGGATAAAGTCTTATATCCCCTTGTTTTTCTTCAAAATGGTCTGAAATAAATTCCCCCGTTGTCATCGGGCGCTGGATGAAGCAGATATCCTGGCTTTCTTTTGCGCTCTTTGTCGGAAGTTCATTATTTTTAGCTATTTCCTTAACCTCCTCTTTTGTTAAACCCGAGAGAGGAAAAATCGTTCTTGAAAGCTGCTCCTGAGATAAACCATAGAGGAAATAAAGCTGGTCTTTTTTTATGTCTTTTGCGGGGTAGAGCTTATATCTTCCCCCTTCTTCTTTTATTGTTGCATAATGCCCTGTTGCGATAAAATCACAATGGAGTTCATTAACCGCATAATCGAGCAATTTGCCCCACTTTATTTTTCTGTTGCATTTGCAGCAGGGGTTTGGAGTATCGCCTGTTTCATAAGAGTGAAGAAAATATTTGATAACCTCCTCCTCAAACTCTTTTGTCAGGTCGAGGGTGTAGTGTTCAATATTTAAAAAATCGGCAACGGCTTTTGCATTTATCTGGGGTGTATAGTTATCCTGATTTAACAGTTTTGCCGTCAGTCCGATGACCTCATAGCCCTCTTTTAAAAGCAAAAAGGCGCTTACCGAACTGTCAACTCCGCCCGAGAGCATAACCGCAACTCTTTTTTTCATATCTTTTTTCTCCAAACTATTCAGATTTTAACAGATAATACCTCAAAATGAAACATTATTTTTGTTTTTCCGTCATGTTATCTATATTGAAGAAATGCTTGCTTTTATCTCACAGGACTTTTATAATGGAAGTATAATAAGGAGAATATTTTGCCGAAATTTCATAAAAGAACATTCATATATTGTTTAGCGGTTTTGTTTATATGTTTATCGCTCAATCCTCAGGTTTATTCAAAGTCTTTAGAGGATTTGGCGCTTTACCACCAGGCATGGAAGCTGGTTAATACAAAATTTGTCGATCAGACAAATAATAATCAGGATTGGGCAAAATGGGAAAATAAGTATGATAGCCAGATTCAGTCGCCCGAGGATGCCTATGTTGCCATTGATACTATGGTGGCAAGCCTGAATGATCCTTATACAAGATTTTTAAAGCCAAAAGACTTTGAAGAAGAAACAAACTCAATAAGAGGTTCCCTGAAGGGTATCGGTGTTCAGATTACGGAAAGAGACGGAAAGATTATTGTACTCTCGCCTCTTGAAGATACTCCCGCGGAAAGGGCAGGGCTTCAGCCTGATGATGAAATTCTTTCTATTGACGGGGTTTCTACAAAGGGTATGAATATAACAAAAGCCTCTGACAGAATAAGAGGTAAAAAAGGCACGACCGTTAACCTTCTCATTAAACGTGCAAATACCCCGAACAGAATTTATACCATCGAACGTGATGAAATAAACCTCAAATCCGTTTCCACAAAACCCCTGTTTGATACAACAAAGGTGGATAATGAAATCGGATATATAAGACTGTCCTCATTTATCAGCAGAAATGCTGCAACGGAGTTCAGAACAGCGCTTGAAAAGTATTCCGATAAAAAAGGTATTATTATTGATTTAAGGTCTAATTCAGGCGGTCTTTTAACAAATGCGGTATTAATCGCGGATATGTTTTTAAACGGCGAAATTATCGTTGCAACCGTTGACAGAGACGGATATAAAGATACCTGCCGTTCTTCAAAAAAATATGTTTCCGATAAACCCCTTGTAGTTTTAATCAATAAAGGCTCGGCATCCGCGAGCGAAATTTTATCAGGTGCTCTGAAAGATAACCAGAGAGCTTTGTTGGTCGGTGAAAATACTTTTGGTAAAGGTGTTGTTCAGGAAGTCAACAAAATGAACGGGGGCTCAGGGATGAATATAACAATTCAAAAATACCTTACCCCTAACGGAACAGACATAGACAAAAAAGGTATTGCACCTGATGTCGAGGTTAAACTCACTGTTGATGACGTGAAGAAAAAGAACGATACTCAGTTTAACAAGGCGCAGGAGCTCTTAAAAAGAATGATAACTGCTCAGCAGTCATAATTTCTGATTATGCCGAGAAATAATGCAGGGTAGCAACGTAGGGTAGACTTTAGTCTGCCAAAAGATTTATATTCCTGCCTGACAAATTATTTATATTTATTTTATTAACTTTCTTGTACCGACAAGAAAGTTACAAAGAAACTCTCGACCTGAACTCCGTTCGCTAATAATTTGTAATTGTTTTACCCAAGCTCGCAAACTCGCTTCGCTCAAACAGTGCGAGCGCATCCCTGTAAAACAAAACAATTATTGCTCACTCCGTTATGGTCGATTTTTAATTAATATGAAATTATAAAAAACAAACTGTAAGTTTTGCATTCTTGCCTAAAGAATACCGGACAAACTAATCGTTCAAATCGTCTTCGAGCTTCATTTGTTTTTCTTTTAATCTCTGAACGGTTCTCTGAACAACGAGTTCAAAAGTGTTTGAATTTAAAAGCTCCTGCGGAAATTCTTCCATAAGCATTTTTCTGACTTCCATTTCAATGTCAGTGCCTATGGGGAACGGTTTATCCCCGTTTTCAAGAATATCCTCGAGTTGTTTTTTTCTGTCAACGTTGGTTGAATAGGATAGCCAACCTGATTTTTTGTCTTTTTTCTCTTTTTTCTCTGTCTTTTTGTTAAACTTGTTTAAACCGAACATTTGATATGTACATCTCCATCTTTAAAGAAAACATCGTCGATAGTTTTGATAGAATTCTCCCTCGAATATAATAGTACATTTTTGATAGATTGTACAGTACCCATGTTGCTTTTGAGTGAGTCCATTACCAAATTGCACAAAAGAGAATTGTTTTTTAAGGAAGGAAACTCGTCGGCGATAATTCCTTCGACCATTGTCCTCAGATAATCTTCACTGTTAAAATACTCTTCAAGGTTAATTGTTGAATGAAGCGTCATGCCCTCTTCAATCGGGTTTGTTGCCGTATATTCAAGAGTTACGGTATTCTTTTTCTCATCATCATAAATCGTTTCAAGATTGATTTTGCGTTTTGAATTGAGCATAATCAACTCCTTTTTTTACTTAGCTTCTAAACACACATTGCGCAAAATTTAAAGTAATCAAAATTAATATTTTTGTTGTTATTGCTTTGATATTTTACAAAAGTTCACAGATTATTTAAAATCACCTTCGGCAGATAATCAATTAAATCACCTGCTAGGACTGAATATTCGCTTTTTTCTTTCCCGGCAAGTTCACCTGTGAGTCCGTGGAGGTATGCTCCTTTTATCCCTGCTTCAAACGGTGTCTGGCCCTGCGCTATGAGACCTGAAATAATACCTGTTAAAACATCTCCGCTTCCTGCTTTAGCTAAAGCTGATGAGCCTGTTTTATTTATATAGACATCACTTCCGTCTGTTACAACAGTATTTTGCCCCTTTAATAAAACGGCAGATTTAAATTTTTTTGCGCACTTTATTGCGCTTTCTTCTCTGTTTTCCTGAATTTCATCTATAGAACAATTTAAAAGCCTTGCCATTTCTTTTGGATGCGGGGTTAAAACCGAATTTTCGGGAAGTTCTTTTATATTTTCTTTTGAGATAATATTTAAGGCATCCGCGTCAATAACCCATTTTGCGCTTGTTTTTGTTTTCAAAACCTCTTTTATAAATTCTGTTGTTTCTTCTGATGTTCCGAGACCGCAACCGAGGGAAATTACATCATATTCTTTTATTGCCCTGAAAACCTCTGAGGGCTCATCTAAAGGCAAAAAGGTTGCCTCTGTTAATTTTGTGGCAACTATCGGAATTAAAACTTTCGGGCATGCCAAGGTGACGAGCCCTGCCCCTGTTTTTAAGGGGGTGACTGAAGATAAAACGGAGGCGCCTATATTATTTATTGAGCCTGCAATATTCAGCACCCTTCCAAAAGTTCCTTTGTTTGAGTTTTGGGGGCGAGGTGGCATAATATTTTTAAAATCTTCAATAGTTATATATTTAGCCATTTTGTCTTATAGCCTCATAAAGTACAATTGAGACCGAGTTTGAAAGGTTTAAACTCCGCTCACCCTCTCTCATCGGGATAGTTATGGCGGTTTTTGAGTTTTCTTTGAGTAAATCTTCCTTTAAACCTCTTGTCTCAGGCCCGAAAACAAAGAAATCACCCTCCTTAAATTCGAAATTAGTATAGATTTGCTTTGATTTTGTTGTGAGATAATAAAAGGTTGATGTGGAAAATTCCTTTTTTAAATCATCAAGAGTCAAAACCTGCCTTATATTGACATCCTTCCAGTAGTCGAGCCCCGCTCTTTTCATATATTTATCGGAAAGAGAAAAACCTAATTTCCCTACTAAATAAAGGTCAGCGCCGGTGCAGGCACAAAGACGGGCAATATTCCCCGTGTTTTGCGGAATTTCGGGTTCTACAAGTACAATATTAAACTTCTTTATTTTCATTTTCAAAAAATCTTTTGCTCTCGATTATAACCGGAATACCTCTTATTACGCAGAGTGCAACTGCGAAATAAACGAAGATGTCGGTTATAAGCCTGAAGGTCGGCAGAATTTTCACATACTGAACATACTGGTCAACCGTCATGAGGTTTAACTCCTCAATATTCGGTATATACGCAAGAATAACAAGTACAAACGCAACTGTCTTTGCAAACCCGTAGAGCCCTCTCATAAATCTTGATGCGGTGAGGAAGGCGAGAAATTTATTCTGCATCATTGTATCTTTGCCAAACGCGGTGTAGCCGTCAGCAAGAGCAATACTCCTCAGTCCGTCTGTTAAAATTCCTCTTGTCAGAACAACAAACGGAATCCAGGGGGCAACCCAGCCGAGCATAGCAAATGCAACCCAAACGAGATTTTCAACTATTCTGTCACCTAAAATGTCAATTACAGAACCGAGTTTTGATGCCTCATTGTATTTCCTTGCAACGTAGCCGTCAAGTCCGTCAAGTATAATTGCGAACAGTATTAAAAAGGCGGAACTGAGTGCATAAGCAGGGTTTCCCGTGAACATCATAATTATGGCCAAAAATACCATTAATACTCTTAAAATTGTCATTAAATTTGCGCAAGTCATTTTATTAATTCCTGTTATCTTTTACTTCTTGAAAGTGCGAAGTTTACACTGTCTAAATACTTTCTTCTTTCGCCGAGCATAATCTTTTCGGCATCTTCGAGCACTTTAACCACTGTATATCCGTTTTCACCGTCACTTCTCGCTTTTTTGCCCGTTTCCATGCAGTGAAGGAAATGCTGGCATTCAAGTTTTAACGGTTCGATTTCAATGTATTCAAGTGATTCCGTTGTAGAAACTCCCGGCTGAGAGTGTTCAAAAATCTGGAGCTTGTTCTCAGAGAGCGTGTCATCAAAAATAGCACTTGCTTTGCTTCCCTGAATGAGAAGATTTACTCTCTTTTGAGGGTGAATCCAGCTGTCTGAGATGTGTCCGATTGTTCCGCCTTCAAATTCAACAGTTATATGTGTTATATCCATAATATCGTTGCCTTCGGAGGAAGCACCAACGGCACTTATAACTCTCTTTGGTTCTTTTCCCAGAATATAGCTTGTCATTGAAACATCATGAGGGGCTAAATCCCACATAACACTGCGGTCGTTTTTAAAACGGTTGATGTTTAACCTGTCGCTCTGAACGTATCTTATATCCCCGAAAAAGCCTTCATTGACGAGCATTTTAAGTCTGTTTACAACTGGGTGATACATCAGTAAGTGACCGACCATAAGCACGAGATTTTTCTCGTTTGCAAGCTCCATTAAGGTTTTTGCTTCCTCTGAAACCGTTGAAATAGGCTTTTCAACATAGACGTGCTTGTTCATCTCGAGCGCTTTTTTAACTATTTTATAGTGAGTATGGCTCGGGGTAACAACACATACCGCCTTAATTTCGGGGTTATTCAGAACCTCTGCCGAGTCTTTTGTGTAATTGACATCAGGATAAAGTTCTTTTAATTTTTTGATATTTTCATCGTCTAAATCGCATACGGTGTGGAGTGCATTGAGGTTATAGAAGTTTCTTACAATATTCTTTCCCCAGATACCGCAGCCGATTACAGCTACATTTTTCATATTTCATCTCCAGTTTAATTCTATTATACAATGAAATCAGAGCATGACTATATTTGTTGAGATTAAGAATTTATAAAGGAAATGAAAAATTAACTATTTTTTATTAAACCAACCCGTCATCTTCCTGTTTAAGTGGCAGAAGGACTGCAAAGGTTGAGCCCTCACCCTCTTTGCTCTGAACATAAATTTGTCCGTGGTGGTGGGTTTCTATTGTTGTTTTGACAAGATGAAGTCCTATCCCTGTTCCTTTAACGGAATGCACCTTGTTTTCAACCCTGTAAAATCTCTCAAAAATTTTATCCAAATCCTTTTGCGCAATCCCTATTCCGTGGTCTTTGACGTCAATTTCTACAAAATCGGGGCTTTCGGACATCTTAACCGAAATTTCAATGTCCTTTCCTTCGGGGGAATATTTTATAGCATTTGAAATCAAATTCTTAATTGCTCTTTCAATGCTCTCTGCATGAATCGGTATCTGAGGAAGGTTATCCGCTGACGTGAAATTGATTTTCATTCCCTTTTCATCTGCAAGCACCTTCATTGAGGAGATAACTCTTTCAATAATAGGAACAATATCGTATAAATCTTTTTGCAGTTTGATATTCGGTGATTCCAGTCTTGAAAAATCAAGAATATCATTGACCATAGAGTGAAGTCTTTGTACTTCCGTATTGACTGTCTGCAAAAATTCTTTCTTGGTTTCCTCATCAAGTGCTTCGCCTTCTGTACAAAGAGTGTCCATATAACTTCTCAAAACGGTAACAGGGGTTCTGAGTTCGTGGGAAACATTTGAAATAAACACGTTTTTGAGCTTATTAACCTCGGCTTCTCTTGTTATATCAATAAGAACGATAATATACCCGAGATAATCTCTCGTACTTGAAAACATCGGGGAAATCATAGCTTTTACGGTTCTTGAGTTGAGCTCGAGTTCAAATTCCAGCGGTTGAATACGGGAAACATCTATCGGAGTGTCTTTATATTCTTCAATTTTTTCCCTGAAGCATTTGAGGTCGTTTGAATCGGTGTATTCCTGAAGTTTAGTGTTTATGAGTTCTTCCCCGTCAACACCCAGAAGTTTTTGCGCGGCATTGTTGAGAAGCACGACCTTATCATCATTGTCGCAGACTATAACTCCGTTAATAATACTCATCAAAACCGCTTCGAGCTTGTTTCTCTCTAAAGCTATTCGCTCAAAATTCTGTTCGTCATACTGGTAGAGAATATTAGACATATCATTAAAGGCGTTTGTGAGCTTTTTTATCTCACTTCCTGAGTCGGGAGTTTCCAGTTTGAGTCCGAATTGACCTGTTGAAATTCTGTTTACCGCATCGTGAAGGAGTTCGAGTTCCCTTCCGGTTAAAATTGCATTAACGATTAAAACCGCCATAAAAGTCAGCCAGGTTAAGAGAAAGACCATAAACAGAGTGTTTTGGGTTGTTTTTGCAACATCTTTAATTCCGAGCCCGTTCATAGCGATTGAAACAGAGCCGATGATGTCGTTGTCCTTTGAATAAACAGGGGCGCTTACGACTATTTTTGCATCGGTATTTTTAAACTTTTTTTCGCTTTTTGCGGCATAGACAAGTTCATTATTCTCGTTTCTGTATTCGATATAGAGAATATCCTTTGCAACCTTTAACAGTCCTCCGAGACGCTCTTTTATTATCTCGCTTTTATTCTCTTCAAACGCACCGGAGTCGATGGAAAGTGTTTTTGAAATTGTCTGGGCATAGTTTTGATAGAGGGTGTCCATTTTGTTTTGGACTTCTGAAATAGCCCAAATGCCGCTTCCTATAACAAGAGCGGTCGTTGTAATCAAACCTGCCAAAATAAACTTATTTCGGGTGCTGAGCTTTATTTTCTCTTTTCTTTCCATTAACCCTTGTGTCTAACCCTTTTTAATGCTGTTGGGTTAGAAAACCCAACCTACTCTGAAGATTTATGATTTTGTAGTTCACGAAAAAATTATACCACCTGAGATAAGCCGATGTCAAAAAAGAGTGAAAATGCTCTTTATTCAAAGAGTTTAGACCAGAAACTTTCTTTAATTTTAATCTCTTTTATTGTCCGAACGGGAACTTTTTCGGGCTGAGTAGTTCTGGTATAATTGATTTCGGGATACCCAAAGAGCATACAATAGGCTATATCGTGTGTTCTGGGGATATTTAAAATACTCTTTAGCCCGGGGATATATTTAAAACAGGCATAAGCAAGCCCGCACCAGCAGGTCGCTATCCCTAAAGATTTTGCATACAGTTCAAAGTATGAGAGTGCGATAGTGCCGTCATAATCTTTGCAGGGTGCATTTTTTGGAGTTGATGCAACTATAATATGCGGTGCGCCTCTGAAAACGATGTCCTCACCCTTTAAAATTGCATCAGTGTATCTTTCAAATGTTTTTGCTATAGGTTTAATCGCTTTATTTGAAACGATTTTTATTATTCTGTCATTGACGGCTTTTCTCAGCTCGTCCATAACTTCTTTATTTTCGATAACGGAAAAGAAAAGCCCGTGGTTGTTTACTCCTGTCGGAACATAATCGAGCATGTCCTTTAATTTTTCAAGGGTTTCAGCGGAAACATTCTCTTTTCTGAAGTGCCTTATGCTTCTTCTCGATTTTATCAGGTTTAAAATCATCTCAGAATTAAATTCTTTTTCTATATTTTGTGAATTTTCACTTCTTTTTCCGTTTATGGAAAGAGCTCCTGTCGGGCAGACGGCAAGACAGTGCTGGCAGTTTATACAGCTGTTTTCCCTCTCTTTTATCGATACAGGCTCTTTGTTTTCATTAAAGGTGATGATTTTTGGCATACAGTCTCTGATACAAAGCCCGCACTGAATACATTTTTCCTTATTGATTTCAAGATTAAAATTCATGTCTCTTCCCCCGTTTTTCACTATAATAAAATATTTTTTAAAAATTTTCTATACTTTTAACTTTTTTTGTGTGTTAATTATACAATAAGGAAAAGTTTAAAAAAGGAAGATGAAATGCAAGCTCGCCGTGCTGCCAGAGAATTGGCTTTAATATTATTATCACAGTTGGATAAAAACCCAAAACAATACACTGACCCCGATTTTAAAGAAATAGTCCTTACCTCGGTCAGAACTCTCACAAATAATGCTCAGGAGGAGTTAAAGAGTGCCTGTGCAACTTTGGTGGATTTAAAAAACAGAATTGACGACATTGAAGGTAATGCAGAGATAAATCTTGAAAGACCACTCAATGCTTCAAACCTTCCCGTTCCGCTTCCTTTGACTTCAGATATGACGGGAAAACTCGAAGAGCTTCTGAATATTTGCGAAAACACTATGCTTGCGCTTGAAATTGCCGAACTGACTACCTTAGAAGAAAATGATGATGTTAAATCATACATTATGAAAATAGTTGACAGCTATAAAGATAACAAAGATTTTATCGACAGCCAGATTAAGAAATTTGCCTTCGGCTGGGATTTAAACAGGCTTGTTAAAATTGACAAGGATATTTTAAGAATTGCTATCTGTGAGCTCGTTTTCGTTAAAGATGCACCCTTAAAAGTCATTATCGATGAGGCTCTTGAGCTTGCTAAAAAATATTCGACAGAAGACAGTGCCTCCTTTATTAACGGGGTTTTAGGCAAAGTCGTTATTGAAAATGCGCTTGTATAGGGTTTAAAATGTTCGATTTTTTTAAGAAAAAACCTGAAAATACAGAAACAGAGCAGGAAGAAAAGAAATCTATCTGGGGCTGGTCGTTTGATAACTTAAAACAGGCGGTTTCAAACACCGCTTCAACTCTTGTCGAATCGGTTGTTTCCTCTGTTTCAAATCAGGAGGAATACGACGAGTTCATCTATGAAGAGATGGAGGAACTCCTCATTAAAGCTGATTTAGGGGTTAATTTATCTTCTCAAATAGTTGAAAAATTAAGGAAACAGACAAATGCGAAACCCAGCGAGGTTAAATCGTTTCTGAAGAAGGAATTCAGCGAAATTCTCTCCTCCTGCAAGGCTGAAGGGCTTGAATATAAAGAAGGGCAGCCGAATATATATTTTATAACAGGTGTAAACGGCAGCGGGAAAACGACTTTAATTGCCAAACTTGCTTATCAGTTCAAGCAGGAGGGTAAAAAAGTTCTTGTCGCAGCAGGTGATACCTTCAGGGCTGCCGCCGAAGAACAGCTTGATATATGGTCAAAGCGCTCAGGGGCTGACATCGTCAGAAAAGACGGAATTGATGCCGCTGCGGTTGTTTATGATGCCGTAAATAAAGCAAAACAGGAAAATTATGACGTTCTTCTTATTGATACGGCAGGGAGATTGCAGAATAAATTTAACTTAATGCAGGAGTTAAGTAAGGTTAAGGCGGTCATAGACAAGCTGGCACCTGAGTGTTTAAGGGAAAGTATACTTGTTCTTGATGCAAATACGGGGCAAAACGGGCTTTCTCAGGCAAAAGTTTTTTCTGAAGCCGTAAATCTTACTTCCGTTGCACTCACTAAACTTGACGGCAGTGCGAAGGGCGGAATAATCATCTCTATTGTAAATGAGTTTCATATCCCCGTTAAACTTGTCGGTGTGGGCGAAAAAATAGAGGACCTGAAAATCTTCAGCCCCTCTGATTTTATTAATGCTTTGTTTGAGAAATAGGGCTATACTCTCATCCTGCGCAAATTCCACCTGATAATCAAGCTCTCGGTATATTCCCGCCAGTTCCTTTTGGCATTCCTCTGTCATTTGCTTAGTGAGTTTTTTTAACTCTTTGACGTACCAGGACATAATACCTGCATTGACGTTCAGGCGGTTTGATGTTATTTGTCGTTTTTGCATAAACTTAACACTATGGTTTAAATTTTTTGTGAATGTGGTATAATATAATTAGCTGTTAGTGAACTCAAGCGTATCAATCAACTTTGATAAATAGCTGAGGCTAACGGCTTTTCTTATACATTGTTTTTATTGTTAAAGTTTTTCTACCTGTTCTTATTTCTTCTAAATAAAAAACTTCACCATCGGGCATTTTCTTTTGATATTTAATAATATCTGTGCCTTTTTAATTACTGGCTCATTAAGTCTATGGTGTTTTGTAACAGTGTCTTGTGTGTTTTGATAATCTGGTCAGCCATTGCTTTTTGAGACTGTGCCTGCTGGAAATACGTTGTGTTGTTTCCAAAATCGACATTTGACATCTCGAGCAAGCCCCCTCTGACTTCACCTCTGCCGATGATTGCCCTTCCCGATTCTGGTGTTTCAATAAATCTGCCCTGCTGAATTTCGTAGAGCTCCTGAGGGTTGTTGAAGTTGATAATCGCAACCTTATATAACGGGGTTTTAATCTTACCGCCGTCAGCTTTTCCGTAGATAATACCGTCATCCTTAAACTCAAATTCTTCGTATTTGCCTAAGTATTTGCCGTTCGCGGGATCTATCCACATTTTTATGTTTGTGGTCGGAATGCTTGCTGCGCCGTTATTGAAGGGTGTATCTATAAAATCTTCTGTGTCTATCGGCTTTGTTCCGTTCATAATTTCGCCCTGATCGTTTAAGATGTAGCCCTGAACAGACTGCCCATCCGGTGTTCTGTAAACACCTTCGCCGTCGAATTTGAAATCGCCGAGTCTTGTATATGAAACCCTGCCGTTTCTGTCACGGATAACAAAGTAGCCTTTTCCTTCAAGGAAGATGTTTTCGTCTGACGTACCCGGTGTAGATTTTCCCTGCCCGATGTTTTTGAGGTTTGTGTCCGCAATAGTGCCGTCAAGGAAGGTTTTGAAGTTCGTTTTGTTTTCTCTGTAGCCCGGAGTATACATATTGATAAGGTTTTCAGAGATACTGTTAATCCATTCCGTTGTCAGTTTACTGGTTGTGCTTGCCGTAATAAACGCGTCACGCATTCTTTATTCTCCTTTGTTGTTTTGTTTATTTTGTTTTGTGTGTCTGTAGGTCAGTTCCTTATATGGAAGGTTCTGTTCTTCAAACCTCTGAACGAGAAGAGGGATATTATTCCTTAAATATCTTTCCACTTCCTGGTTTGAGGGGATAAAATCGGCGCTTATTTTACCGTCTTTTGTGATTTTCATAATAACTGCGATATTGTTGTCAAAATCTATTCTGACAGGCTTTTGGGTTTGCATAGACTTTTCTATCAGGTTTACGAGTGTCTTTGATACTTCAATACTCTTTTGAACTTCTGTTGAGGGCGCAATATCGATGTCTGAGATATTGAAATTATTAAAATTTGTTTCGTTCATGGAAAGCGAGAACTGTCCGCCCGAAACCATATTGATGAAGAAATTCGCGTCATCCTGGTTCATTGACATCATGTCATAAATAAAATCAGGCTTCATTGAGCTTAAAACCGAAGAAGAGAGCCCCAGAGAATTTACCCCGTAGAACATTTTTCCGTTATTGCCGAGGTTCATGAGCACATCATTAAACTCAACTCCGCCGTTTGCGAGGTATTCCTTCATTTTTTCTTCGTTTATTTTGTCCTGAAGTTTTGTTTCTTCTGTTTTGTTGGCTTCATTTGTTTTGTCGGTTGAAACTTTCATTATTCTTCCTCATTTAAAAGTTTGAGTTCTTCTTCTTTTAATTGCTGTTCAATTTTTTCAAGGTTTCTTGCGTAATATTTCTGGACTGCGACCTCTGAGAGAGTTTTGTTTTCGATTTGTCTTTCTTCTTCTAAATAAAGTTCTTTTGCTCTTTCCTTATGTTTTTCGAGTACCTTAACCTCTTTTTCGCATTCGATTAGTTTTTGTTTTTCGACTTCAAGCGCCTGAAGTGCGTCCTGGTGCATGGCTTCTAATTGTTCACCTTTATCGTAGAGTGATTTCAGAAATTTATCATAGCTGTCGAGCATCATCGGATCTGCTTTTCTCATATTTATTCTTGTTGCTGATATATCCTGATTATTCTGCTCTATTAACCCCTCTATTCTGAGCACTTCATTTTGCGCTCTTATGACGTTTTGGAGTTGTTCATCTTTTTTTCGTATTCTGAAATCAAGAATTCTTTGTAATCTGTATCGAAAAGGCATACCTACAATTTCCTATGTTGATTATGTAATATTCACCTTATTCTTTACACATCCGTTTGTATGAAATTTCTTTTTCTTACTTACACTCTCTTTTTAATAGTTTTTTTTACAAAGTCAATATTAAGTAGTATGTTTAAACTGGACTAAGTTTTATATTGTAATATAATAAAATATAGGAAAGTATGTATTTTTGAAAAAAGGTAGAAGGTTTTATATTTATGGGAAGAACTCATATAGATTTTAATGTAGATTTGGCTCAGGTTTTCGGAGCTTTTAAGGACGAAAAAGAGTATATGGCGCTTGATTACGTCAGCAGTGCTTATGTTTCCTGCGGGTTTCATGCGGGCGATCCTCTTTCTATCCGTGAAATGCTTTTAAGGTGTAAAGAAAAAAATATTTGTATCGGAGCTCATGTCGGATATAACGACCTTCAGGGCTTTGGTTACCGCCCTATCGCTCTGAGCCCGGGGGAAATTGAGGCTATTGTCATTTATCAGATAGGTGCTCTTACTTCTCTTGCAAAATCCTACAGTTTAACAATAGAAAACGTTAGACCGCATGGGGCACTATACAGACTTTGTGCGCTTGATTATGACATCGCTCTCGCTGTTGTCAGCGCAATTAAGAAGTTTGATAAGTGGCTTTCCTTCACCTGTCTTGATAATCCTGTCCTCGACAGAGTTGCTGCCGAAACGGGAATTGTCGTAAACAGGGAGGTTTTGCTCGATAAACCATATAGAGCCGATGCTTCCGTTGACTGGAATTCAAATTCTTTCCTTCCTGACGAGATTTCACTCAACCGTGTCAGAACAATTATGCACTCCTCCCAGATAAAACTTCCCGAGGGTAAATTCCTTCCCGTCAACTGTGATACACTTCATTTCAGTATCAAAAACCCAACCGGAATTAATCTTCTGAAGAGTGCAAGAGAGCTCGTTGAACCTACACCCGTAGCATATAACAGAGCAGAGTTGTCAGGGTGGGTATAAAGAGGTAAATTAGAAATTGAAAGTTAATCTTAATATATTTAAAATGCCTAAAGGAGCGATATGGCTTCTGCCGGGGCTTGAAGTAAAACGATGGTTTGTGCTTTTGATTATAGGCACTATCGTTTCCGTCATAGGTTTATGTATTGTTTTAAATCTGAGACCTGTGTATTTTCTGATAAAAATAATAATGAAGGCAGCCCAAACTCTGCCGTCAGATATAATCGGCTATCTTTTCATTCTTGCAGGCGCAGTTCTGTTCTTTATCGGCTGGCAGAAAACAAATTATTCAATACTTGATACAAAAGACAACAGAAACAGTAACGAAGTTCTTGAGGACTTATACCGCAGAAGAAAACTCAACAGAGGTCCTAAAATCGTTGCAATAGGCGGCGGAACAGGGCTTTCTACGATGCTTAAAGGTATAAAACAACTCACAAATAACATAACCGCAGTTGTAACAGTCGGTGATGACGGCGGAAGTTCGGGAAGATTAAGACACGATTTGGGTGTTCTTCCCCCCGGTGACATCAGAAACTGTATTGCAGCTTTGGCTGATGATGAAGATTTGGTTACCAAACTGTTTCAGTACAGGTTTAAAACAGGTGAGGGGCTTGAAGGCCACAGTTTTGGAAACTTGTTTCTTAGTGCTCTTTGTGCAATTACCGGTGATATGGTAAGAGCTGTTAAAGAGTCCTCAAAGGTTTTGTCTATCAGAGGACGTGTTCTTCCCGCAACTCTCGATGATATGAGACTTGTTGCGACAATGGAGGACGGAAGTATCGTTGAGGGGGAATCAAATATCCCCGAATCAGGCAAAAAAATAGTTAAAATGGGAACAATTCCTTCGGATTGTAAGGCCTTAGAGGATGTTATAACCGCAATACACAACGCTGATTTGATTATTTTAGGGCCGGGGAGTTTGTTTACAAGTGTAATTCCAAATCTGCTTGTTAAAGAAATCGCCGAGGCCGTTATAAACTCAAATGCAAAGAGAATTTATGTATGCAATATGATGACTCAGCCCGGTGAAACCGACGGCTTTAGTGTTTCAGACCACCTGAGAACAATTATGGAGCACGTTGGCGGGAAGAAAATAGTTGATGCCGTTCTTGTAAATGACGTTCTTCCTCAGTCGATAATCGAAAAATATAAGTCGGCAGGCTCAACCGAGGTTATTCTTGACAGAGAAAATGTTGAAAAACTGGGTGTTTCTATCTATCAGAAGCATATAATAAATGACGAAACACAATTAGTCCGCCATGCGCCGAGAAAACTTGCAAAGGCAATTTACTACTGGTTCAGGCGGCAGGAAAGAGCAGGTAAGAAATAATGTCTGTTAAAATTGAAACCAAACCTGTTTCTGTCAGGACTTTTTTAAACAGAAAGAGCGAAAACAAAAAAATCACAGTGCTCACGGCTTATGACTGTTCGACTGCAAGGTATATCGATGAAGCTGGAGTTGATTGTCTTCTTGTCGGTGATTCTGTCGGAATGACAGTGCTCGGCTATGAAAACACTCTTCAGGTAACGGTTGAAGATATGGAAACCTTTACAAGAGCCGTTTCAAGAGGTGCAAAACATTCTCTTGTTGTCTCTGATATGCCGTTTTTATCCTATCAGGTTTCAAAAGAGAAGGCGATAGAAAACGCAGGCAGACTTATAAGGGCAGGTGCTCAGGCTGTAAAACTCGAGGGTGCCGGAGAATTAACACTTGATATTATTAAATCTCTTGTTGAAGCAGGAATTGCGGTTGTCGGACATCTCGGGTTTACTCCTCAGTCAATAAATTCAATAGGCGGCTATTACGTTCAGGGCAAATCTTATGAACAGGCTGTAAAATTGCTGGAGGACGCAAAGAAGGTTCAGGAGGCGGGTGCATTTTCGCTCGTACTTGAAATGGTGCCCGAGGAGGTTGCCAAAATTGTAACCGAAAAGCTCTCAATTCCCACAATAGGGATAGGGGCAGGGCGCTATTGTGACGGCCAGGTTTTGGTTATAGATGATATAATCGGTAAATACGGCGAATTTACACCTAAATTTGCCAGAAAATATGCCGATGTTAAAGAAATAATATTCAATTCCGCCAAAAAGTATGATGAAGAGGTTAAATCAGGTGTTTTCCCTTCTGAAGAACATACTTTTAAGATGGAAAAGAGTGAAATTGAAAAATTTGAAAACTATTTAAAACAGATTAAAGGAGAAAAATAATGGCGAAATACGTTAAAACAAATGATTCAAATGCTTATGCGGTAGTTGTAATCTTTGATATAATAAGCAAAATTTTGTTTGTATGTGCTTCTGTTGTACTTATATACTGGTTGTTAGCACCATTTTTAAGCACAATGGGAATACCGGTACCCTCTTTTATAAGCTCTGTTTGTGAAAAACCTTACGGCTTAGCTCATATGGTCGGATATGTTCACAGAAGCGGATTTAATTTTGCGGGCGGAATAGCAGCCGTAATGTTGTTTATACTCGGCTATATATTTGAAATTATCCGTAACTTTGTTTGCAGACACTAGAAAATTATTAATTATAGAGAGAATAAAAATTGGAAACTGTTTTATATCATACAATATCGGAAGTTAAAGAAAAAGTCAGAGAGTGGAAACGCGCAGGGCTCACAATAGGGCTCGTTCCCACTATGGGGGCTCTACATATCGGTCATGCTTCTTTGATGAAGGCGGCAAGAGAGAAATGCGACAGAGTTGTTGCAAGTGTTTTTGTTAATCCCATACAGTTTGGACCGAACGAGGACTTTGATAAATACCCGAGAACACTCGAAGCTGACGTGAAGCTCGCGGGAGAATGCGGTGTTGATGTCGTATTTGCACCTTCCCCAAAAGAAATGTATGGAGAGGGAATAAAACTCTCAAACGATTTGCTCACTTATGTTTGTCCTCCGTTTGATTATGTGGATAAACTCTGCGGAAAATCCCGTCCCGGGCACTTTGACGGAGTTTGTACGGTTGTAAATAAACTGTTTAATATAGCATCGCCCGACTTTGCGTTTTTCGGGGAAAAAGATGCGCAGCAGCTGATAATAATCAAAAAAATGGTTAAAGATTTAAATATGAATCTTGAAATTGTTCCCTGCCCGATTGTGAGGGAAGAAGACGGACTTGCCGTAAGTTCAAGGAATACATATCTGAGTGCTGAGGCGAGGAAGAAAGCTCCGACAGTTTATAAGGCACTTTGCGAGGTCAGAAATTTAATTTCAAAAGGTGTTGATAACAGAGAAATTCTTCTTGATTCGGCGCTTAATGTTCTTGATAAAGATATAGAGCTTGAATATCTTGAGTTTGTAAATATCTCCGACCTAAGTATTAGCTCAAAAGTAACATTAAAGAATTTAATAGTTATTGCCGTTAAACTGGATGGAGTAAGGTTAATTGATAACATTTTTCCGAAAGGTTAGTTGTTAAAAATGTCCTATGTTGTGAATGAAAATAAGCGAAATAATTCGGGTTCCGTATTGGCTTTATACGGAACACTCCGTATTGTTCAGCTATGTTCGTTCATATACTCCTTTGTTTCTTTCTGCTATTGGGCTTTACTTACTCTTGATATTAATATGCCCGTGTTTATAAGGTTTTTCCTTGAAGTGCCTTATATTGTTGTCAGAATGTGCGGATATATCCCGAGAGGCGCAGGTACTGACTTTACTGGTGCTATTGTAGGTTCCTTCTTCCTCGTTATTGGATTTTTTGCTAACTACATCGCTGATTCTATGGAGCAGGTGGTTGCTTCCATGCCCCAGACTCAGCCGAGGAGTAATGTCAGAAACGGTTCTATATCCTCTGTAAATTACAGTTCTCACAGTGATGCAATAGAGACGATAGATATTACGAAAAAGAAATTTGTATTTCTTTTGGAGGTTAAAATATCCGATGTCCAAATTGCAGTCAGGTCTTCGCACGCAGATTCTGAGAAGCTCAAAAAGAGGATATGTGATGCGATTATCGATAACTTAAATATGAATAAATTGGCGCAGTGTGGTTTTTATAAGAAAAACCTCTTTATCGTATATAAGGATTTTGAATACATAGATAATTTTATTTATTATATTAAAGTAACTCTCGATTCACTTGCAAAAGAGTTTGCAACTCCTCAGGTTATGATAGATTTTAACGTTACCTTCAGTGTTATTTCTAATCTTTCCCAGCTTGAAAACGAGCTCACAACAATGGATATGATACTGAATCTTAATCTTCTTAATGAGTTTGTATCCACTTCAAAATTCAAAACCGCTTACGAAAATCAGGATAGAACAAAATACGTTCTTGTTACGAAAGGAACGTATAATTTGTCGAGGAATTTATCCATAAACAATAACCAGGATTTATTCTCTATAAGGGAAAGAAGGCTATAAAAAATAACCGAAAGCGATAGTGCCGTCAGTTATTTTTTATAGCTTTTTGTCTTTTTTATTACAGATGTTTTGTGATGTTAGTAATCAAAGCCGATTTTGGCATCAGACTGACAAGTCTTTCAACGGGTTCGCCGTTTTTGAAGATTAAAATGCTCGGAAGTGCACTGATAGAAAATCTTTGCGCAAGTTTAAGGTTTTCATCCGTGTTGACTTTAACGAGTTTAATTTTACCTTCAAACTCTCCTGCAATTTCATCGAGAACGGGGGATAATTTTCTGCATGGTCCGCACCAGGGAGCCCAGAAATCTACAACCGTTAATTTGTCTGATTTAATGACTTCGTCATCAAAATTATTTTCGTTTAATTCAGTTAAATTGCTCATAAAATCCTCTTTTAAATAATCGGAACATGTAACATGTTACCCAAAGAAAGAATAAAAGTCAAAAGTGCTAATAATATTTTTACTTGACAATAAATCTTGTCCTTTATAATATAATTTTATGCAAAAAAATGCCGGTGTAGCTCAACGGTAGAGCAACGGTTTTGTAAACCGTAGGTTGTAGGTTCGATTCCTATCACCGGCTGATTTAGTAAAACTGAACTTTATATTAAGAGACAATAAGGGTAGGTGGCCGAGTGGCTAAAGGCGGCAGACTGTAAATCTGCTCACGTGAGTGTACGGTGGTTCGAACCCACCCCTGCCCAAATCTTTTAAAAAAGGAACTTGTGGTTTTAAACCGCAAAAATCACGCCCTTGTGGCGCAGGGGTAGCGCATTCCCTTGGTAAGGGAAAGGCCACGGGTTCAAATCCCGTCAAGGGCTAATTTAAAAAATAACCTAAGAAAAATAGGATATACAGTTAGTATAATTTAGAAAAGGAGTTAAAACTCATGGCACGCGAAAAGTTTGAAAGAACGAAACCGCACGTTAATATTGGTACCGTTGGACACGTTGACCACGGTAAAACAACATTAACTGCTGCTATTACCGCTTGTATGGCTGCTGTAGGTCAGGCTCAGGCAAAGAAATTTGATGAAATTGACTCAGCTCCTGAAGAAAAAGCAAGAGGTATTACGATTTCTACAGCACACGTAGAATATGAAACAGAAAAAAGACACTATGCACACGTTGACTGCCCGGGCCACGCTGACTATGTTAAAAATATGATTACTGGTGCAGCTCAAATGGACGGAGCAATCTTAGTTATTGCTGCTACAGACGGTGCAATGCCTCAGACAAGAGAACACATCTTGTTAGCAAGACAGGTTGGTGTTCCTAAATTGGTAGTCTTCCTTAACAAATGCGATGCAGTTGAAGACGAAGAATTGCTTGAACTCGTTGAAATGGAAGTTAGAGAACTTCTTACTTCTTATGAATTTGACGGTGACAACATTCCGTTTATTCACGGTTCAGCTCTTAAAGCATTGGAAGCTGTTCAAGCTAATCCGAACATCCAAAGAGGTCAAGACAAATGGGTTGACAAGATTTGGGAACTTATGGATGCAGTTGATACATACTTCCCGACTCCTGAACGTGATTTAGACAAGCCG
>JAFXYZ010000060.1 GCA_017541465.1 bacterium
GACAAATTCTCTTTCTGATATCCATAAATCTCATAGAAATATCTGCAAAGTTTGTATCAGGTTGTTCATATAATAACCAAATGATCTTACCGGCATCCATCGGAGAACCGCCGCCCAGCACAATAATAACGTCAGGCTCATAAGGTTTTACTATTTCCATTGCCTGTTTAATTGTAGCAATTGTAGGATCAGGTTTAACATCAAAGAATACCTGGTGGTCAATTCCGATTTCATCAAGTGTTTTTGTAATAGTATCAACTGCGCCTGAATTGAATAAAAATCTGTCAGTTACAATAAATGCACGTTTTTTACCCTGTAATTCCCTAAGTGCCAAATCTGTTGCACCACGTTTAAAATATACTTTCGGAGGAACTTTGAACCATAACATATTCTCTCTCCTTTCAGCTACAGTTTTATAATTCAATAAATGTTCTACACCAATATTCCCTGATATTGCGTTACCGCCCCAAGAACCGCAGCCTAATGATAATGACGGTTCAAGTTTAAAGTTAAATAAATCACCAATACCGCCTTGTGATGAAGGTGAATTGATTAAAATTCTGCAAGATGGCATTTTTTCTGCATATGCATTAATTCTTTCTGACTTTCTTTCATCAGTGTAAAGAACTGAAGTATGACCTGCTCCGCCTTTTAATACTAATTCGTATGCCATTTCTGTTGCTTCTTCAAAAGATTTAGCTTTATACATAGTTAAAATCGGTGATAATTTTTCTCTTGAGAACGGATCGTTCCAGTCAAGTTTTGCTCTTTCGCAAAGAAGAATTTTTGAATCTTCAGGAATTGAAAATCCTGCAAGTTTTGCAATTTTGTGAGCCGGTTGACCTACAATAGCCGGATGAGCAGTTCCTCTGGCAGGATCAATAAAGGGAAGCTCTATCATTTTCTTTTCATCTTCTTTTTTTACAAGATATGCTCCACGATAGATAAATTCTTTTTTGACTTCTTCATAAATGTCTGAAACAACAATTACTGACTGTTCAGAAGCACAAATCATACCATTATCAAATGTCTTTGACATAAGGATTGAAGAAACTGCCATTTTAACATCTGCTGTTTCGTCAATAACAGCAGCTGTATTACCGGGGCCTACGCCTAATGCAGGTTTGCCTGATGAATATGCTGCTTTAACCATTCCGGGGCCGCCTGTTGCTAAGATACAAGCAATGTCAGGATGGTGAAGAAGTGCATCTGACAGTTCCATTGACGGAGTATCAATCCAGCCTATAATATCTTTTGGTGCGCCTGCTTCAACAGCAGCTTCAAGAACAACTTTAGCTGCTTCAATTGTGGATTTGGTTGCGCGAGGGTGTGGTGAAAATACGATTGCATTTCTTGTTTTTAATGCAATTAAAGATTTAAAAATAGCGGTTGATGTCGGGTTTGTTGTAGGAATAATACCCGCAATAATACCAAGAGGTTCAGCGACAATCTTAATTCCGTTTTCTTTGTCAACTCTGATAATACCGCAGGTTTTTGCATCTTTGTGTTTGTTATAAATATATTCAGAAGCAAAGTGATTTTTAATAATTTTATCTTCAAGAACACCCATGCCTGTGTCTTCAACAGCCATTCTTGCAAGCGGTATTCTCATTTTATCTGCAGCTGTTGCGGCAGCTTTGAAAATTCTGTCTACATCTTCTTGAGAAAACTTTGAATATTCTTCTTGTGCCTTTTTTACTCTTGCCAATAAATTGTTTAAAGCTTCTATGCTATCAACTAATCCTGTTGATTTTGAGCTTTTCTTTTCTTCTTTTTCTAATACTTTTGGCATAATATATCTCCTTTTAAATAGTGACTTTATTCCTTAATTAAAATTCTAATACACAAAAAATTTTATGTCAATATTATTGTTAAAAAAGGATATTAAAATTTTATAAATTAACAAAATAATTCACAATTAAAACACAAATCGTGCATATTGTCACTAATTAGAGCGTAGATATTTTATTTATTCCGTGCGTCAAACGACGCACGCTACCGGCTGTCCTCAACTCCGTCCGTCCGCAAATCCGCTGAACCCTTGACAGAACTTCGTTCTGTGAGGCTTCTTCGTCCCAAACTTGTGAATATAATAAAAGGACCAATAACAAAAGTTATCGGTCCTTTTATGGTGTCGTAAGAGGGACTTGAACCCTCACAGATTTCTCCACACGCCCCTCAAACGTGCGCGTCTACCATTCCGCCACTACGACATAAGGTTTGTTTCAAAATATAAAGTTCTTTGTATTTCTACATTTAATAAAATAAAATAAAAATATTATTTAGTCAATAAAAAAAGAATTTATATGAACTACATTTGGCTCGGAATAATTTTAATATCTTTTATTTTTGGTGCACTCACGGGCAGGCTCAATGATGTTGTGAACGCAATTTTTTCGGGTGCAAAATCTGCTATTGATGTTGTTATAATTCTGGCAGGTATTATGACCTTTTGGCTCGGAATTATGAAAATTGCTGAAAAATCGGGTATTGTTAATTTTATTTCAAAACTCCTCCAGCCTATTGCCAAACTCCTCTTCCCCGAAATTCCCAAAGGCGACAGAGCCATAGGCGATATTGCCATGAACTTTAGCGCTAACGCATTAGGGCTCTCAAATGCCGCAACTCCCATGGGTTTAAAAGCAATGGAAAGACTTCAGGAGCTGAACAAAGATAAAAACTCCGCATCAAATTCTATGTGTATGCTTTTATCAATGAATACCGCAGGTTTTCAGCTTATCCCTGCCACCGTTATCGCTATTCTTGCCGCTAACGGTGCTAAAAACCCTACAGAAATAATTATTCCTACTTTGATAGTCACCTCCTGTGCTTTTCTTTGCGCAATTACGGCAGCTCGCCTTTGTGCTAAATTATGCCCGCCCCAGAAAGATAGTGAGGTGAGTGAATAATGCTGAAATCAGTTATAGATATAATTTCACTCTACACCCTTCCCGTAATCATTATGGCGATACTCGTCTGGGCTGTCTTTAAGAAAATTCCCGTCTATGAAACTTTTATAGAAGGCGCAAAAGACGGAATAAAGGTCTGCGGAAACATTATTCCCTACCTCGTTGCCATAATCGTTGCAATTTCAATGCTCAGAGCATCGGGGTTTATTGAATTTCTGGCATCTCATTGTTCTGCAATCCTGACCGCTATTCATCTTCCCCCCGACATTCTTCCCTTAACAATAGTCCGTTCGCTTTCTGGAAGCGCATCGTTAGGGGTGTTTACGGATATAATTCAGCATAATGACGTTAATTCCTATAGTGCTAAACTTGCCGCAATTATGCTCGGGAGCAGTGAAACAACCTTCTATGTTTTAGCGGTTTATTTCGGCTCTGTCGGAATTAAAAAATTCCGCTATGCAATATTTACCGGGCTTTTTGCCGATATTATGGGTATAGCCTTCGCTATCCTCGTTGCAAACTTCTTCTTCGGGTAAAAGCATAAGAATATTAGTTGTCGGGCTAAAGCCCGACCTATTAGTTTCGGGTAAAAAAAATCAGGCTTTAAACCTGATTTCTTTTAAATATTAATACTTTGAAATTTCCTCGAAATACTTTTCAAGAGCGAGATAGCCCTTATAGATTTCATCTGAATTTCTTGTATATTTTGTTGCCATAATATATTTGAGCTCTTTAACTCTTATGTTGATTATTTCATCTGCATCAACTCTGAGTTGCTTGTCTATTGCAACAGCCCAGCGCTTCAGGCATCCGAGTTCTTCGTTAATTTGTTTAATCGTTGAGTATTCAAGAGGATTAAAGTCATATTTTGTAAGCAAACTCTTTTCCTGGTTTGTTATTCTGCTCTGAACGACTATAAATCCGTAGATTTTTTTGATAACCATATATGAGTCCGCCGCTCTTTTGTGCGAAGGCGGAACTTCGCCTCTTGCAAGCATTGCAGAGGTTGAAAGCGAACTAAACTTGTCATCTTCATCAGAAAGTGAGCTGAGGTTTGTGCTTTCTATAAATAGTTTTTCATTTTCAGAATTAAGGTAACTAATTTTCCCATCTCCTCTAATTCGGTTGTTATTTAAATCATAATTCACAGTTTAATAAAAGTCATGCGGTTTTGAATTTTTGTAAATGTTAATTTTTGTATATAAAGTTTTAAAATCATGAAATTTGAGAAAAAAAATATCCTTTATAAAGAAGTAAGGTAAGTTAGTTAAATTTTAATATGGTTTTTTAGGAGGTTTGTTCTATGACATTATCGGTTAGTGATGTACGCAATTCTTATTTCACGTCTCATGCACCCGTCACTCCTGTTGCGCCCGCAGAAGAAAAGGATACTCCGATTTTGCGCTTTGCAGACAAGGATTGTGACCGCGATTTTGATTACGATTATGATGTTGATGTTGACAGGGATTACGACAAAGATTGTGATTTAGACTATGATAAGGATTGTGACTATGATGCAGATTGCGATTATGATTATGACTGCGACTGTGATTGCGACTATGACTGCGACTATGACGCATAATACTCTCAATTAATCAGACGTTTGTACTTAATAATCAAGGAATTTTTCCCGCATGAGAATCGATACCAATTTTAACAGAAATATGATGTTTTCCCCTTTTACGGCACATAAAAATGTGTCATCAGCGCCTGTTACAAAATCTTCCGAAACATCTGTTTTTGTTTCTGATGGTGTCGATTCCGCTTTTGCGGAGAATGTTATTTCTCAATATGCTTCCTTAGCCAAAAATCACGATACTCTGAGCAACGTGATTATTCTTTCTTCCCCTGATGTTAAGCAGGTGGAGGAAATTAAAGAACTCGATGACAAGACAAAAGCTACTATCAAAAAATATTTATCCGGTGCAGCGCAGGATGCCTACGGCTTCTATTCAAGAAAATCCGATTCTGTTGTTTTAATTCAGTCAAACCACGAAAGAAAAGATACAAAATATGAAGGCGAAATAGCCGAGCAGGGCGCAGATACTATGCTCCACGAGTTTGCTCATCTTCTCGATAAAAATATCAGTATGTCTGAAGGCTTCATAACAGCCTACTATCAGGATTTAAAGGATATTGAAAAGCATCTGAAGGAAAACCCCGATGATGTCATTCCAGGCAGTGATATGACCTACAAAGATGCAATGGTTTATTTTGACCACTACTATGAAGGTGCTGATTTCTCTGACGGAATTGATGAAGCCGATATTACCAGAACAGGTTTAAGAGAGAACTTTGCAGAGTCTTATGCGACTGTTTATGACAATCAAAAGAGCAAGGTAAACGACATTTACTCCTCTCTCTTCCCGCATACGACAGACTTTGTTCGTGAATTTGTTGCCTAATAATTCAAAAATGAATAAAATAAGTATTGGAGATAACACTTATGTTTCAGAAAATACTTATCGTCATTATTGTTTTTTTCATAATATCCACTGCAATTTTTCTTGTGGTAAGAACGTTGAATTTTTCAACCCACGAAGTAAAAGAGCATGTTAAGTTTAATAATATCTCAGTTCCGAGAAACGGCTTGACAAACAGGTTAAGAGACGGGCTGAAAATTCAGACCGTTTCCTCAAAGAACCCGACAGAAGCCCAAAAACTTGAGTATGAGGCTTTTTTGAACTATTTGGAAGAAGCCTATCCGAATATTTTCCAGAATGACAAGATTGACTTTCAGAGAATTAATGACTATGCGCTCATTATAAGATGGCGAAGCGATTACCCGAACAGTGAGCCCGTATTGTTTACGGGGCACTATGACGTAGTCGGTGTTGCAGAGAATACTGTTGTTGACTGGAGGTTTGCACCTTTCGGGGCAACCGTATCAGAGGGCAAAATCTATTCAAGAGGTACTCTTGACGATAAATCTTCTGTCTTTGCACACTTAGAAGCTCTTGATTATTTAATCAGAACGGGCTTTAGACCTCAAAGAGATATTGTTTATGCTTTTTCGTATAATGAAGAGGTCGGCGGAAACGGTGCAGACACGATGGCGCGTATTCTGGGCGGGCAAAATCCTAAATTTTATATGGTTATGGACGAGGGCGGAAGAGTTCTCGTTGACTCCGAAACAAAAAAGCAGACTGCCTATATCGGTATTTCGGAAAAGGGAAGGGCGGTTGTAAAAATTACCGTAAGACAAAAGGGCGGGCATGCTTCCCAGCCTCCGCTTGCAACCTCTGTAACAAAGATGGCTCAGCTTATAAACGAGTTTAATTCTCATCCGATGAAGGCAAAACTCACTCCCCAGACAGTTGATTATCTGACCAAAATGTACGGGGAATACGACTTCTTCACTCAGATGTTAATCGCAAACAAAGAGATTTTAGAGCCTGTTTTATTCTGGAAATTATCCCAAAACCCGCAGGATAACGCAAGAATCAGAACGACTATGGCAATGACTATGCTCCACGGCTCCGATACGATAAATATTATTCCTGAATATGCTGAAATGACTGCAGATTTCAGAATATTACCCTCTGAGTCGCTTAAAGACATTGAAGATTATATCTATAAAACGGCAGGAAATGTTCTGAACACTTCTGATTTTATGGTGGAAAGAATTTCGACGGTTCAGCCCTCTCATATTTCAAAAACTAACTCAAAAGCCTTCGGGGTATTAAAAAATCAGATAGTTTCCTCGTTCCCCGATGCAAAAGTTCTTCCGTTTATGGTGCTTGCCGGAACTGACGCAAGATGCTACGAAATGCTCTCAGATAATGTATACAGATTTCTTCCGATAGCGCTGACACAAAAAGAGCTTGATTTGATGCACGGAGTAAATGAATACATTTCAATAAATAATTTTGAAACAATGACTGATTTTTACGTCAATTTAATCAGAAATAATTTTGATGCTAAACAAATCTAAATAAAGAACTGTACTTTTATTTGTCTTTATGTCTTAATATCAGATGAGAAAAGGACAAAATATGCTTTTAGCGATAGATATAGGAAATACAAGCACGACAGTCGGCGTTTTTGACGGCGAAAAACTTATTGTTTCCTGGCGGATAGCTTCTGATATTAAGCGCTCGGAAGATGAATACGGAATTGTCCTTAAAAATCTTATTAAAGACTCTGACCTTCTCTCTTGTGTAACGGAAGGAATTATTTCAAGTGTTGTTATTCAGCTGACGGAAAAATTCCAGCTTGCGCTTGAAAAATACTTAGGGATTAAGGCAATAAATGTTTCCCACAAAATCAATACGGGTATTGAGGTTCTGACGGATAACCCTTCTGAGGTTGGTGCGGACAGAATATGTAATGCCTGCGCTGCTGCGAAACTATACAAAGCTCCTGTTATCGTTGTTGATTTTGGTACGGCAACTTCGTTTGATATTGTAAACTCAAAAAAGCAGTTCATCGGTGGTGTTATTACCGCAGGTATGAAAATTCAGGCTGCGGCTCTGAGTGAATTTACCTCTAAACTTCCAAAACTCAAAATTGAAGCGCCGAAGGAGGCTATCGGCAGAAACACGATTGATGCTATGCTCTCCGGGATAGTCAGAGGTCACGCGGCGATGATAGACGGGTTGCTCGAAGAATGCCAGAAGGAGCTTGACGAAAAAGCAGTAATCGTTGCAACAGGCGGTTATTCCCCTATCATTTCAAAATATATGAAGAGAGAATTTGATTATATTAACCGCGATTTGACTTTAATCGGGCTGAAATTAATTTATGATTTAAATACCCGTAAACCCTCAGAAACAAAAGGACTTGAACTTCAATATTAACTCTGTTCATATTCTTAGATGATTTAAAATATTAAAAACTTCTATATACTTTTTATGAGAGTTTTTATATGGAAGCAGAAAAAAATATCATTGAAAAGGATAATACTTCAGGAAAGGGCAAAAATGCCAGAGTTCCCGAAAGTATTCTGAGAGAATTTAACTGGGGTGCCTGCCTCGGAACCTGGATTTGGGGTATTGGCAATAACTCTTATAAAACTTTACTGATTATTCCGATTGCTTTCATTTTTCCATTAGCTTCTGTTTCAAAATCTTTTCCTATTTTTCCTTTTATAAAACCTCTTCCATTGGGCTATTTTGATTTATTCGGTCTTATTGTTTTTATCGCCTGTCTTATATGGTTTGGAAAAAATGGGAATGAATGGGCCTGGAAAAACAAACGATTCAGAGATTTGGAGCAATTTACAAAAAAACAAAGAACATGGGCTGTTGCAGGAATCGTTATTTTTATTGTCTTTATATTTTTTATTCTTTTAATGATAATTATTAGTGGTTTTTTTGATACTCTATTTAATTTGTATAGAAACAGGTAATTAATCGTGGCAGATGAGATATTTTCAACAGAAGATAATACTTCGGGAAAAGGCAAAGAGTCTGTAGTTCCGGAGGTTATTAAGAAAAAATTTAACTGGGGTGCCTGCCTCGGAACCTGGATTTGGGGTATTGGTAATGACTCTTATTTGACGCTTTTAATAATTCCTGCGTTTTTTTTAGGTCCGTTTTCAATATTTTTTCTTATAGGACTTCCTATATGGTTTGGAATTAAAGGTAATGAATGGGCATGGCAAAACAGATATTTTGACAATATTGCTCAATTTAACAAATATCAGAGAAATTGGGCAAAGATTGGTGTAGCAATTACTGTTGTTATGACAATTATTACTGTTTTAGGCTGTATAATTTTGAGCTATTCCGCTTTACTGCTATATTTTATGGTACCGCCGATGCTTTATTCCCGTTAATTAAATCTGTTTTGTAAATATAGCGACCGCGTCGTTTATTATCATCAGCACCATCAGCGCGACAAGCAGGAAGAAGAAGAACATGTTTACCTTCTCTAAGATGTTTTTGCTGACGGGTTTTCCTATAATTTTTTCAATTAAAAGGAAGAACAGATGACCGCCGTCGAGTACGGGTATCGGTAAAATATTCACTATCGCAAGGTTTATGGATATTATTGCCGTCAGAATTATCGCTTTATAAAGCCCGTAGTGCGCAATAACATCTCCGCCTATTTTGGTTATGGCGACAATTCCTCTCATTTCCTGAAGAGGTATTTTGCCCATAAAGATTTTCTTTAAGCCGTAAACAGTAAGACCTATGTTGTAGTTTACATATTTTATTGATTTTGTGATGATGGCTTTCGGAGTTTTTGTTGCAACTACGTTTTCGGAGAGCGCAATTTCAATTCCGAGTTTGCCGTCTTTATTAGGATAAATATTGTTTAAGACGATTTGTTCATTTCCTCTTTTAAAGACAATGGTTAAGGGCTTTCTTGTATCAGAAATGGCAATCGCCAAATCTCTGACCTCCATGGGTTCTGTTGTGGTTATTTGCTCTTTGTTATCAAACTCATCTCTTATTTTTTTCTGAAAATCAGAGAGCTCGATTTCGTTCGGTTCATACTGCTCAAACCCTATTATCTGATCGTTTGTGAGCTTGACGGGAGTTTCATCTGACTGTTCGGGTAAAAGAACGACAGTTCCCGAGGGAATATTCTTTTTATTAGCGAGATCAGGGTTAAGCTGAGTGATTTTTTCAATGGTTTCATTTACCTTTGCTTCGCTTACAAACCCGTCTTTTTCTTTTGAAAATTTCGTGTATTTTTCGTAAACAACGGGGTAGGTTACTAGAGTATCGTTTATTGAATAGAAAACATCGCCCTTCTGAAGGTTAGCGCTTTTGACTGATTCCAAAACATCGTCCATGTTTTTTGAAAAAGTCAGATTATAGCTGTTTGCGGGCAAAAATCCCCAGTGGAAAGCGATGAGCATAATTGCAAAGTAGGCAAAAAGAACATTTGCGATAACACCTGCCGAGATAACAATGGCTCTTTGTCCTACGGGTTTATTTGAAAATCTCTGTGGTGAATCGGGCGGAAGGTCGCAGTCCTCTTCGTCATCGGGGAAGGAAACATAACCGCCTAAAAGACAGGCATGGATTAAAAACTCCGTTTCGCCGAATTTTTTCTTAAAAAGAGTAGTCCCGATAGGAAGTCCGAAGCCGAATTTATCAACTCTCATCCCTATCATTTTTGCAGCGAGAAAGTGCCCTGCTTCATGGACGAGAATCAGTACACTAATCAGCAATATCATTAAAATTATGTTCATTTATTCCTCAATATCAAACTTATGATAATATTATTATATGATAAAATTCTTAGAAAAACTATTAAATTGGATATATGTTGAGAGATGTTATTTCTGCGGTTCGTCTGATGAGGCGAAAAGGCTCTGTTCAAAGTGTCTGGGCTCAGTTAAAATTCTTCCGCTCCAGCCCCATTCACTGATAAACGGGTGTAATGTTTATTCTGCTTCAATGTATGACGATATTGTGAAGAAACTCATAAAAAGGGTAAAATACCACCACGACATAAAACTCGCTCAGGAGCAGGCGAAACTTATGGCGGATTATTGGCTCAAGTTTAATTTCACCGAAAAATTTGTAGTTCTTCCGGTTCCTCAGCACAAAAACAGAATAAGAAAGCGCAGAGGAAACCATATGGATATTGTCGGAAAAGAGTTTTGTGATTTGCTATCCTATACTCTTCTTCCTGATTTTTTAGTAAGAATAAAAGACACAAAACCTCAGTATAAACTTTCAAGAGAAGAAAGGGAGGAAAATCTGAAAGATGCGTTTTCGCTTTTTCCCGAGAAACTTCCCGATAAATCATCACCGATTTTGATTATTGATGACATTAAAACAACAGGAACGACATTAAAAGAAATAATTTCGCTTCTTCAAAAAAACGGATATACAAATATAAGAGCTTTTACAACAGCAAAAACGTGATTTTTCTTGTTTTTTTTACAACTCTCTCCGAGGGAGAGAGGAAATTTTTCAATGTGAAAACGTAGTTTGAACATTAGAAAAATGGAGAGAGGGTTTTGATTTTATGTTAAAAATTTACAAAATCGGGAGCGGATTTTGGCTAGGGCGGAGTCGAGGACAGAATGTCCGAGCGAGCCCGTGTGTTCGAGAAAATTGTCGGAGCGATTGAAAATCGAAGATTTTCAAAAGCGGAGTACTCAATTTTCGAGTTGCCAATAATCCAAGA
>JAFXYZ010000061.1 GCA_017541465.1 bacterium
ACGTGGCTATGATATGTCAAAATTAGAAAAAGTTATTGATATATTATGTTCTTTAAAACCACTACCCAAAAAGTACAAAGACCATGCACTTAGCGGGAATTACATTACATATAGAGAATGTCATATAGAGCCGGATTGGCTTTTGGTTTATAAAATAGAAAATAACACACTGACACTTGTTTTATCCCGCACCGGCACTCATAGTGATTTATTTAATTAGTTTTATTGTTGGGTTTTTCTTAATTTATTTACTATAATATTGTCATTCTGAGGCTTTAGCCAAAGAATCACAAAATTTTCAAATGTTATGAGATTCTTGTTTGCATCGTAGGTGAGCTTATGAACCGTACGAGGACTTATTAATCTTTTTCTATCAATACAAAATATTTTAATAGAAAAATTAGCAGAAATTGTTCTACATTTCAGTTTTTGTTGACTTCGGTCGGATTCAATTTTTATCTGCTAATTTTTCTATTTTTATAGTACGAGGTCGGTATTGTAGACAAATTAAAATTTAAATGACTATTCCTCTTTTTGCGCTTACACACCGTAAAAACTTATTTACCTATTCGTTTATTCACTTTCAATATAACCATGCTATAATAATTTTGTGAAGATAAAATCATAAAATGATGAAAAGAGGCTGAAATATGGATATGCAAAGATTATTTAATGAAGAAGTAATGTCATTAGACACTTATATAATGTTTAAGCTCAAAGAGGAAACAAACCGTCTTAAAGACGAATTGACCGCAAAAGGCAGGGCGCCGATTTCACTTTCAATGGGGGCGCCGACTGCAAACCCTCCTAAAGCGCTTCTCGACAGGCTTAAAGAAATTTTAAACGAGGACGGAATACATCTTTATTCAGTTCCAAAGGGCGAACCGTATTTCAGAAAAGCAATCGCAACAAGAATGAAAAACCGTTTCGGAGTTGAACTTGACCCAGAAACAGAAGTCTTTTCGCTTTTAGGTTCAAAAGAAGGTATCGCAAATTTGGTGAGATTTATCACCACACCGAAACATGATGAATTTGAAAAAGATGTAATAATGGTTCCCGATCCCTGTTATGCGTCATATTTTCAGTTTGCAAAATGTTCAGGCGCAAAGGCTTACCCTATGCCTTTGACAAAAGAAAATGACTACAAACCTGATGTTGAAGAAGTTTACAACCAAATTATAAAAGACGGCTATAAAGCAGAAAACATTAAGGCTTTATTCATAAATTTCCCGAACAACCCTTTGGGAGTTTCGACAACAAGAGAATATGTTCAAACAGTTATTGACTTTTGTAAAAAACATGAAATTCTTTTAGTGTCTGACGCTGCATACTGCGATTTATATTTTGCGGAAGATGAAAAACCTTTCAGTATCTTCGAACTTGAAGGCGCAAAAGATATCGGTATAGAATTTTTCAGCCTTTCAAAACCGTATGCGGTTACAGGCTGGCGTTTAGGCTGGGTTTGCGGAAACAAAGATGTCATTCAGCGTTTCGGCAAAGCTAAATCCACCCTTGATAACGGTATTTTTAAAGCACTTCAAAAGGCTTGCGGTGAAATAATGAACAGCCCCGAAGGCGACAAATATATCGAAGAAGGCAACAAAGGTTATGCAAGAAAACAGGCTATAATGGTAAAAGGCTTGAGGGAATTGGGTTGGAATATGGATGAAGTACCACACACAACATTCTACTTATGGCTTCCGATTCCAAGAAAATACAAAACTTCTTTTGAATTTTGTCAGGACGCTTTAAGAAAATCGGGTGTCGTATTAGTCCCAGGAACAGCTTTCGGAGATTGCGGAGAAGGTTTCTTCAGATTATCTTATGTCTGTTCAGATGAACAGTTGCAAGAGGTAATCGACCGCTTTAAAGCTGACGGATTTTATTATTAAATACAAAAAATGGGTTGAATTTATTCAACCCATTTTTGATTTTTGTTTACTTTTTATTATTTTTCTTCTTCTTCGGTTTCTTCCTCTGATTCATCCTCAACAATTTCTATTTCTTCTTCTTCTTCTAAATCGTCATCTTCCTCGTCATCAGATTCGTCATCTTCTGAATCATCTTCCGATTCTTCCTCGATTTCATCTTCCAATTCTTTCAAGGCCTCTTTTTTAGCATCTTCTTCCTCGAGGGCTTTTTTAATTTCTTCTTCATCTTTGGCTCTGATTACA
>JAFXYZ010000062.1 GCA_017541465.1 bacterium
CCCTTTGGGAATAATTCCTACCTGATGATGGACTCAAACATGCAGTTTGTTCCGTTTTTAGGGTATTTTAAATCAATTTTTACAACGAACACCGATTTTGTTTATTCTTTTTCTAAAGCAGGCGGAAACGGAATGTTCGATTTTAATGCCTACTATATCAATAATCCTCTTAATTTTATCGCGTTTTTGTTTCCCGGTAACCGCCTCGATTTTGCCGTTCAGGTAATAACAATAATAAAAATGGGACTTGCGGGGCTTTGCTTCAGCATATTTTTAAATTACTCCTCTGCAAAATTTGACTGGAAAAGTCTTATTTTTTCAACCGCCTACGCACTTTCCACCTGCGCAATATACTATCCGATTACGGTACTTGGATTTGAGGTAATGTACCTTCTTCCTCTTGCGCTAATCGGTATTGAAAAACTCATAAATGAGAGGAAATGTCTTTTATATATTCTGATTACGGCTCTGACCTTCCTTCTTCAGCCTTATGCGGGCTGGGTTGTGCTGTTGTTTTCTTTTTGTTATTTTCTCTATTATTATTCTCTCAATCTCCCCGAAAAGGATTTAAGAAAAAAAGTCTGGGGCATATTTTTCCTTTCGGTTGTGTTCATAATTGCGCTGGGTGCAATAGTCACACTTCCCACAATGTATGCTCTTCAGGGAACTAAATATAAACTCTATTTCCCTAAAAATGTTATATTATTTATGTTCCAGGACCTTCTCGGTGCATTTTATACAGGCTCAACCTTAAAATCACTCTATTGGGTGCCCGATACCCCTTTAATATATTGCGGAATACTTCCCTTCCTCCTTTTTATCTCTTATTTTTTCAACAAAGGAATTGAGAGAAGAGAAAGGTTAATAATGGGGCTTTTTGTCGTACTTCTTTTGTTTATGTACTCGTGGCACATAACCTTCACCCTGTTTAACGGCGGAAATGTTTACCCACAGGGGTGCGTATTCAGATTTTTATATGTATTTTTGATAATTATGCTCTTAATCGGATATAAAAACCTCTCTAAATTTGAGTTTCACAATAATCTCACTCTCTTATGCCTTACCGTAATCTATGTTCTCGCTACTGTCTTTGTCTATTTTTACCCTAACGAAATCGTCAACCAAAAAATAATTATTTTCGATTTATTCTTCGGATTGGTTGTTATTTCCCTTTTATTTTTATTAAACAAATACCAAAAAATCCTCCTTCCCGTTTTGTTGTCGCTCTTCCTTCTTCACTTCTCAGAGCTGGCTTATAATGGTGTTATTATCCTGGATGCTCAGTCAAGATGCAGATTATTCACCCCCGAAAGCTATAAAAACAAATATGATGAACTCTCTCAGGTTATATCTTTTATAAAAGAAAAGGATAAAGGATTTTACCGCATTGAAACAGAAGAGAGCATAATTGATAAATCAGACTGGTTTGACGGAAGGTGGAATAATCTTCCGATGCTCTTTAACTATAATGCAATTTCGCACTACAGTTCGTTAGGGAAAATTCAGTTAAGGCAGACTCTCGATACTCTCGGCTTTGATGTTTTCCCCTTCAGTAACATAATCGAATATAACGACAATATGACAGCCTTCCCCGTAGGTTTCTTCGGAATAAAGTATATAATAAGCGATAAAGAAGAGCATATAAACCCTTATAAACAGCTAAAAACCTTTGAGGGCTACAAAAAATTGTATTTATATGAAAATCCTTTTGCGCTCCCCATCGCGTTTATTTCGCAAAAGGATATATTAAATAAGGACCTTCTTGATAAAGACAATATTTTTACTATCTGGAATGAAATAGCTAAAACTATTACGGGACAAGATTTTGGGGATATATATGATTACAGAAAAATAGAAAATGTTGTTTATTCTGATTATGACAGTTTCGCGATAATGAAGTTTAGGTCTGATTTTAATGCACCCATATGGCTCTCTCAGTCAGGGGATTCCGTTAAAAAATACAAATATTTAACCTTAAACCGTAAACCTATAAGAGATTCAAACACAACCACCCTGTTTAACCTTGAATTTTTGGGAAATTTAAACCAAAATGACGAACAGAATTTAATTGCCTATAAATACATTAACTTCATGCCGGGGGGCAGAATCAGCTTCTTCTATGGGGTTCAGGATGCAGACAGGCTGAAGGAATATTTTGATTTGATCAAAAATAAACCCTGCAATTTAGAGATGATAACCTCTTCCCGTCTCAGGGGAAATTTCATAACCGATGAAGATGAGCAGGCTCTTTTTATGACAATTCCGTTTGATGAGAACTGGGAAATAAAAATTGACGGCGAAAAAGCAGTACCAAAGAAGGTTTTAGGCTCGATGACCGGCATTTTAATCAAAACAAAAGGCAATCACACAATAGAGATGAAATACAACCAAAAGGGACTCAGAGAAGGTAGTCTGATAAGCCTTTTATCCCTAATCTTCCTCCTCCTTCTTGTCGGCAGGCGAAAAATTTTGATATAATAACATTCAGGAAACCAATAAAATGACGGACTTATTAAAATATACAAAAAGCAAAGGTTTTATATATTTTCTATCTTTTTTAATCCCGATTTTACTTATGCTGATTGTTTGTGCGCTCATCGGAGTTTATCCCTTCGGGCATATTTCCTATAATTTCACCGACTCTGATATGCAGGCTATTCCCTACCTCGGGTATTTTAAATCACTGATAACAACAAACAACGATTATGTTTATTCCTTCTTTAAAGCGGGCGGAAACGGAATGTTTGACTTTAACTCCTGCTATATAAATAAACCCCTCAACTTTATTGCGTTTCTTTTTCCCGATAACAGAATTGATATAGCATATCAGACAATAACAATGATAAAAATAGGGCTTTGCGGTTTAGCTTTTAATTATTTTCTGAGTTACAGAAAAGATTATGACTGTAAAACTCTTATCTTTTCAACTGCTTATGCGCTTTCCACCTGTGCTATCTTCTTTTCCCAAAATGTTATAGGGTTTGAGGGAATGATATTCCTGCCCTTTGCAATTGTCGGAATTGAAAAGCTCATAAGAGAAGAAAAATATCTTTTATATACCCTGACTTGCACCGCAGCATTTATTGTTCAGCCATACTGCGCCTGGGTTATCCTTCTTTTTTCATTTCTTTGGTTTATTTATTTTTATTCTCTCAATGTTCCCGAAAACCCCAAAAAAGTTATTTTAAATTATATTATCTCAAACGTATTTATAATAGCGCTCAGCTTATTCATAACCCTTCCCGTATGGTTTGCGCTCGAGGGAACAAAATATAAATTAATGCTTCCGAGAAACCTTCTTCTGTTCAAACTCGGCGACTTTCTTCCCTCGTTTTATACGGGAATAACCCTAAAAAATTTCTTCTATGCGGCGCAGATACCCCTAATCTACGCAGGCATTCTTCCCTTTATCCTTTTAATTTCGTATTTCTTCAACTCTGCCATAAAAAGAAAAGAAAGACTTATAACCCTTTTGTTTGTTTCTCTTCTGATTTTTATGTCCTCCTGGCATGTAACCTTCACCCTGTTTAACGGCGGAAATGTTTACCCTAGAGGCTGTATCTATAGGTTTATGTTCATCTTCATTTTTCTTATGCTCTTTATTTCCTTTAAAAGTTTTTCGGAGATTAAGAATTTAACGAAGAAAAATATCCTTTTCACTTCTCTTATTTACCTTCTCATCACCTTGTTTGTGTATTTTGAACCGAGAGAAGATATACACCCGATGATAATTTTGTTTGATTTATTCTTTGGAATAGCTGTTATTGCACTGCTTTGGGGCTTAAAACAACAAAAACAAAAGCTGTTTTTGATAATTCTCGGCTCTCTGGTATTCCTTCATTTTTCGGAGCTCATATTTAATGCAGGTTTCTGTTTTAAACTTCAGGAGGGCGCAAAAATATCAACCCCCGAATATTTCAGACAGCGCTATGACGATTTATCGGGCATTATTTCGGATATAAAAAAGGCGGACAGCGGCTTTTACAGGATAGAAACAGATGAGGTTATGTATAAAAAGCTCAAATGGGTTGATACAAAATGGAGTAACCTGCCTCTTCTTCTTCACTACAACGGTATTTCGCACTACAGTTCTCTTGGAAACCTTGCCCTCAGGCACACTTACGACAGATTAGGCTTTGATATTTTCCCCTTCAACAATATTATTCTCTATAACGATAATATGACCGCCTTCCCTGTCAGCCTTACGGGAATAAAATACATCATAAGTTCAAAAGAAGAGCACATTAACCCATATATAAAACTGAAAGAATATGATGCCGAAAAACCTCTTTATTTATACGAAAATCCTTTTGCGCTTCCTATAGTGTTTATTTCTGAAAAAGAGATTTTAAACGAAGATTTAACAGGACAGGAAAATATATTTGAGGCTTATAACTCAATCGCAAAAGCTCTCTCGGGAGAAGATTTCGGGAATATATACAATATTTTTGAAATCGCTGATGTCAACTACGGACTCTTTAAAAGTTATGCAAATATGAATTTTAAAGTTATGACGGAGGAAAAAATCTGGCTCACTCAGGAGGGGCATAAAATAGATAAATACACCTATTTAACCCTGAATGATAAGGTGCTGAGAAGTTTTGACGCCTCCGTTCACTTTAACCTCGAATACCTCGGGAAATACAATAAAGGCGACGACCTCAACCTCGTTGTTTACCGCTACCCGACACTTATTTCGGATACGGAAACAAGATTTTTCTATGCTTCAGAGAATACCGATATTTTAAAAGAATATTTTGATGAAATAAGAAATAAACCCTGCACTGTAAAAGAGATAACGTCTTCACACTTGGAAGGAAACTTCACCACAACAGAAGATGAGCAGGTACTCTCGATGACAATTCCGTTTGACGAAAACTGGGAGATAAAAATTGACGGACAAAAAGTTTCTCAGCAAAGAATTTTAGGGGCGATGACAGGTATTCTTGTTCCAAACAAAGGACAACACACCTTTGAGATGAGATATAAAGTCAAAGGATTTAAAACGGGAATACTTATTTCTCTTATTTCTTTGCTGTTTTTCCTTTTATACCTGAAAAAGAACAAGAATTATTAACTTTTGTAACAGTTTTTAGATTTTCTGAAATTATATCTTTTGTATATACTTTATATATATACGAGGTGGATAAAATGTTAGATACGCTTGATGAAAATTTAGAATACAATTTAGAAGATGAAACTCTTGAACTTGAAGACAACAAGACTGTTTTCGACTCAGAGAATGCCGAAAAGTTTTGGGAAGCAATGACTTTTATCTCCACCCAAAATCAATTCTTTGTCGAAAGAATGAAAAGAATTTTATAATGAAATATAGTAATTTAATACAAATTTATCCCAAGCCGGCGATGTCGGCTATTTTATTGCCTTAAATTTTCTTTTCTCTTCTGTAGTTCTGAAGATAGACATTAATCTTATCGTTAAAGATAAGGAAGAATATCCCGATAAAAACCAGCACCGCGGAATTAAAGAACGCAAACTGGGCAATCTTGTTTCCGTTGAGCGCTGAAGAGAAATTAAAATATAAACCTAAAGTTAATGTCAAAACCGAGACTGACAAAAACAGTACCGCGAATAATACAGAATTTCGCATAAAAAACACCTTTTCCTTTTTCACTAAAATATTAAAGACAAACTAAAGCTCAGCCGCCTCAGGTGTCTGATGAAAAAGATAAAATGCTGTTTAACATGATTTCTAACATATCTGAATTATAACACAGGATGAAAAAAAATGTAAGGGGGGGGGAGGCTAATTTCCCTGCCATGCCTGTTTGCGTTTTTTAATCTCTTCAATTTTGGCTTTTATATCCCTGCCCATACTGAGCTCAAATTCTCTGATTTTCCCGAAAACCTCCTTCATTGTGTCGTTCATTTGACTAATATCGGGGTTAATATTTGTTCCGTTCAGCTTCATCTTTTCAAGCTCGATTTTCTGCTCATAAATAGTTATAACATCAATTACCTCTTCTATTTCCATTGAGGTAAACCCGATTTCCCGAAGGTTAGTGCGGAAGGTTTCTTTTATTTTTTCCCTGTCCTGCTTGATTTTCTCGGTTCTTGCACCGCCGTCATTTTTACTGTCTTTTTTAAACTTATCAAAAAAACTCATATAAAACTCCGATTATAACTTAAGTTTATAATTAATTATATAATCTTTTCCGAATTTGCAAAGGTAGAGGAAAAGCCACTCACGATACCTCAAATACATCCAGAGCGGATTGCCGTAGGCTTTATTGCATTCCTGAGTGCAGAGTTGAAGTGTTTCGTGAAGTTCCTGTTTTGTCATACCTATACTTTTAAACTCTATTGTAGGTGAAAAATCAAATTCTGCGGGAATAATCTCGGTTATTCCGTACTTTTCAGGTTCTGCGGCAAGTTTTGCGTGCTTGCCCATAGAAAAAACACTTCTGCCGTAAGAGTGTATGACATCAGTATTAGCCTTGAGCATTTCAATTGTTTTTTGTGCATCCTCTTTTGTTTCTGCCGGAAACCCGAAGAAAATAAAAGCAAAATTCCAGATACCCGAATCCGATGCGTCTTTTAAAATCTCAAACCTTTTGTTTATATCAATTCCTTTGTTGATTAACTCCATAATCTTATCAGAGCCGGATTCAACACCCCACATAACCATCTCAAGCCCTGTTTGGTGGGCTTTTTCGAGTATTGGTTTTGTAAAAGCACTTTCAAGCCTTGCATCACAAAAATAATTTATATGAAGTTTTTCTTTTTCAAGCCTGTCGGCGAGTTCTCCCATATACTTTGGACCTACTGATTCATCTATGAACTCATAGTGGGTTATTCCGTACTTTTCTCTGTAGAGTTTCATTTCCTCTATTGTTTTATCAATGTCTTTGACGTTAAATTCCTGACCGAAGTCCTGATCACAGAAACTGCATTTTCCCCAATAACACCCTCTTGATGACTGGAAGGGCAAAACTATTTCGGGAGACATATATTTCTTTAAATCATATCCGTCAAGTGATTCAGGGTACATGTCATTGAGTTTTAAAGGTTTCATTTTCTCATTTTCCCTGATTTTACCGTCTTTGACATAGATTAAATTAGGCACCTCTTCAACATTGATTTCGCCCTCAATGTATTTTGCAAGTTGAATAATAGGACCTTCACCCTCTTCTACGGAGAGAGAATGAGCAAAAATTTCAAAAAATTCTTCTGTTTCAAGCAGTTTTTCTTTTACTCTCCCGAAGAAATTTCCGCCGATATTGATATGTGCTTTTGTTTTCTGTTTTAAAAGTGCGCTCAGTGTAAGCCCGGGGACAACCTGACTTGAGGAATTAATAGAAACCGCTATAAAATCAGCATTATGTTTCATAATTTCAGGGAGCATGGCTTCGTAATAATCCCAAAACATATTTGTTTCTCTGTCAAAAACATAGTATTTGATACTGTTATAATTGAGTTTGAACAAAGGATTTGAGTAGTTATCCATTGAAAGTTTTGAGGGGAAATATGGCATTGAAGCAATTTCAAGCGCCTTATCAAGCAGATTTACTGATTTAACGAGTATTTCAGGAATATAAAAGAGGTTCTTGTCCTTCAGTGCATCTCTTGCGCTGTCAACGTAAATTGGGATATCAGAATAAATATCTTTTTTTTGGGACAGCATTTTTTTTATTTCGTGGTATTTTAAAATCTTATTTTGCATCTCTTCGCTGTACTCGAAGAGTTGTTTATCGGGCCTATATACTTTACCTATTTCGTTTAAAAGTTTTTCCTGCCCCTGAACTGCTTTTTGAAAAGCGTTTTCCAAAAATGAGCGTGTCAGAATTTTATCGAAGAAATCAATGTTTAAATCCATAACAGAAACGTCAAAACCGCTTCCCTTCAGTTGTCCTAAAAGTGAAGTGAGCGCAAAATGGGGGCTTATCGGTGTCCACTGAGGCGGAAACAGCAATAAATATTTCATTGATTTTTTGCTCCTGTTACTCATTTTTATCATATAGTAAGCAATTTTTTTTAATAACCTTTAAACGTTGTATTATTTTTTTTGGGAAAAAGGCAATTTTGATTTGAGAAATGTTTTCATGTATATAAGAGAACATGAGACGAGGGATATTGTTATGGCAGTAGGAGTTAATTCAGGATATGATGCAGCGGCAGCACAAAGAGCCGCAGAAGAAGAAGCAAGACGCAGAGCGGAAGAAGAAGAACGCCGCAGAGCGGAAGAAAAGAAACGTGCTCAGGAAGCGCAAAAAGAACAGGAAAGAAAAGAAGCTGAAGAAGCAGCACAAAAAGAAGAAGAACAATCAGTCTTTGAAGAAGAACAAAATTCAGGATTAAAAACTCAGGAAATAAAAAACTACGATGAGTGGATTCAATCACTTCATGACAGAGGTTTAAGAACCACAAACATCGGTAACGGTGAAGCAGATTTCAGCGATTACGGCAATGCACTTTCAACAGATTTGCAGCAGAGAATTTTAAACAGTTTTGATAACGATCAGGACTACGTTCTCCAGCAAAACTTAGCAGCCCTGTTTACTGACGGCAATTTTGAAGGTCAGGGCGACATTATGGCAAAATGCAGACAGATGGGTATTGATGTCAAATGCGAATATGTTTCAACATCATATATCGTTGATAACAAATACAACGGAGTTTACAATAAAGACCACGCGACAAACGGCAGCATTGCAGTTTACACCTTCTCTGACGGGAAAGGCGGCGAAATCGTTATCGCAGACGCAAACGGCAACGGCGGACTTGAAACGGAAGAATTGTTTGCAAACGAAATCCTTTCGGGTATCGCATCAGACCTCAAAGCAGACGCATCAAAGAATATCAAGGGTTCATATTCATCTTCAAACGGCGGAGCAAGAAATGTCGGTGAGATAATGAATTCTATCTTAAACGGCAAGACAAAATCCTTCTCTGATTTGGTTAAAGCCTTAAAAGAACTCGAAAATCAGGCTGACAGCGAAGGCAAAGAAGTCGGAGACAGAAAAGTTATTTCAAGAGCAAGTTTTGACCAGATGGTCAGAGAAAAGGCGGAAGAAATAGTTGAAGAAGACGGACTTCAGTATTCTGTAGCCTATAATAAAGCATTAGACGCAGTCAACAAAGAATACGCAGTATAACTCATAGTCAAAATCACATAACAGGCAGGGCAAAAGCCCTGCCTGATTTTTGTAAATTTTTTTGTAAAATTAGAGAATATATCAGCAAAATTTTTTTTGTTCATTTCTTTTTGCCCAAGGAAGAAATTGGAGTGTGTTATGAATATTAGTGCGGTAAATTACAATTATAATCTGCCCGTAAAGTCTTTGAGTTTTAAGAGAGGAAATATCCCTTTTTCAAACCCTTTAGAGACTGACAGGTTTGAAGGGACTTTAAAACCTTTTGATTCCGGGATTTCAAAGGAAAATCTTGAAATACTTCAAAACGAACTTTCACGTGCAACGGCAGGTTATAGGGCGCCTTACCCTTACCCTTTTTCTCAGGGTGCAGTAAAACTTTTGACACAAGGATACAGTGCATATTTGACCGAACAGGGCAAAAAACCGCAAAATATCGGTAAAAGAGATGTCGTAATAGGCGGTGATACAAGAGTTGCAACAAAAGAATCACTCCCTGTTATCAGAGATATGCTGACGGAAAACGGATTTAATGTTATATATCAGCCTGATGAAAAAGGGAATATAAAGCCTGTTGCCTCCCCGATTTTGGCAGTCGCAACACAGGTTTATGACAACAATATAGGCGGTGTCTTAATGACTGCAAGCCATAACCCTTGGCAAGACGGAGGTTATAACTTCCTAACAACCGAAGGCTCTATTGCACCCTCCGAAATTACTTCACAAATAGTTCAGAATATGAACAATATCGTTAAAAATCCTTATACAAACGCAAAAATTTCAGATATAAAAGGGAAATCAAAGCCGACAGACCTTTTTGACACCTATAAACAGTACATAGAAGAACATCACCATATTGATTGGGATGCGATTAAAAATGCCAATATTGATATTTATTACGAGGGATTTCAGGGAACAGGAAGTCTATATTTCCCTCAAATGCTGAAGGAACACGGAATTAATATTAAAAAAGTATTAAATACAAGGACTTTAGGACCTGAACCAAACGAGGAAAACTCTCAGACACTTGCAAACGAAGTAAAAAAAGCCAAAGGAACGAATAAAATCGGGCTCGCTAATGACGGCGACTCTGACAGATATGCAATAGTTGACGAAAACGGGAACTTTATCAAAGGGAACGATGTTCTTTTGCTTTTCCTCTATCACATGGCGAAAAACAGACACGAAGAAGGCCCTGTTGTTTGCTCTCAGGCAGTTTCGGAAAAACTCGTCGAATATGCTCAAAAACTCGGAAAAGAGGTTTACAGAACACCTATCGGGTTTAAGTTCTTAGGACACGAAATGCTTTCTTTAAGAGCGCAGGATAAAGAGCCTTCTCTGATTTGTGAGCCTCCGGGACTGACTTTTCCGAACCACGTTCCCGAAAAAGACGGATATCTTGCACTTTTGATGCTCCTTGAACTGACGGCTCAGGAGAAAAAACCGATAGGTGAAATTTTAAAGGACATCAAATCAGGTCTGAAGGCTGACTATGATTATTTTGAAAACGACATTATGTTTAAGGAATATCAGCAGAAATTCGATTTTGTAAATGCGTTTAAACCTTATAAAGACGGTGAGAAAAAGACTTTAGGCGGATATGAGGTTGACACTGAGCGTACTCAAAAGATGTTTGACAGAATGAGCGAACAGAAAGAGGGCGGCGACGGGTATAAGATTTATTTAAAAGACGGAAGTTCCGCATTAATCAGAATGAGCGGCACAGAACCGAAGGCAAGGGTTTTGCTTGATATTAAACAGCCGAAAAACGGCTCAACAAAAGAAATTGAACAAAATATAATGAAAGAGATTAATGAGATTAAAGAAACTCTGTAACCACTGGTAGACTAAAGTCTACCCTACCGCTGGGGTGAGGGTTTGCCCGTAAGGGTTTAATAATTTATCGCACCCTCTCGAAGAACTTTGCAGGCACAAAACCAACCTCCTTGGCTACGGCTACAATCATTTGTTTCGCAACCTGATGGAACTAATCCTTTATTTGTCAAATAAAATAAGAAAACATCTAATCCCAACGTATTAGGCTTTCTTTCTCCGTTGATATCAACATAAATCTCGTCACAATATGAATCATACAATGAACAATCAGCTGTTGGATATGTCAAAAGCACTTGAACACCATCGGCTAAAACAAACCTTCTATAATAATTACTTGAATCCCAAATTCTACTTGAATCTTTATTTAAAGTATATATAGGTTGTACAAAACAACCGCTATTTATACCACATTCTTTTGCATTATGAAGAAATTTTTTATAGAGATTATATACATTTTCAGAAGTAGTAGCCCATCCACCTTTGTCTGCTTGTGGTATTCCCTCTTCTGCAATAATTAAATTTGTTGCCTGCGCAAGCGTTGAATACGTTTTTTTAAGTTTAGAAACATATTCCTGATTATTTGTTTTATTAATCAAAGTCGGAACTGTTATAGCCGCAATTACACCAATAATAACAAGAGTAATTAAAACCTCGGCTAAGGTAAAAGCCTTATCTTTACCATCACTATGATTTAGTAACTTCTTTATAGAACTTGAAAAACTACGAAAGTTTTCTTGCCTACTTCTTTTACAAAAGAAGTGGGGGGGGTAGGAACAGATTTATTTTTCAAATTATACATAAAAATCTCTCTTTCTCTAAAATATTTTATTATATATTATCAAATATTCCCAATTTTGTAAATTTATAACAAATAAAAAATACTCCCCAAAATACTTCTTTAAAACCTTTTTCTTTTGATGTAAAATCAATTTGAAAATTTAGATAGGAGTATTATTATGCACGAAAAACTTGAAAAGGCATTTAACGACCAGATAAACAAAGAATTGTATTCCGAATACCTGTATATGTCAATGTACGCATACTTTGACAGACTTAATCTTCAGGGCTTCAAAAACTGGATGAACGTTCAGATGCAGGAAGAACACGCACATGCTATGGGTATGTTCAACTACCTACACGAAAGAGGCGGTAAGGTAGTTCTTCAGGCTATCGAAAAACCCGAAACCGACTGGGCTTCACCTGTTGAACTGTTTGAACACGTTTTAAAGCACGAAAAATACGTAACTTCTCTGATTAACTCCCTTATGGACGTTGCGGATGAGGTTAAAGACAGAGCCGCAGTTTCTTTCCTCGACTGGTATTTAAAAGAACAGGTTGAAGAAGAAGCAAACGTATCAAAAGTTTTAAAGACACTCAAAATGGTCTGCGACGACAAAAATTCTTTGTATATGTTCGATAAAGAGCTTGCAGCAAGAGTTTTCAATCCGCCCGTAATCGGATAAAAACTTTAAATAACAATAAAAATGCGCCTTTTTTTGAAGGGCGCATTTTTTTATTTTTAAAAGAGTTATTTTATCAAATCGGCAATATATCCGAAATACTCGTTATTCTTATATTGTGAGACTATATTCTTCAGATGTTCTTTTGTTACAAAGCCTTTTCTGTATGCAATTTCTTCTAAGCAGGCAATTTTAATCCCCTGGTTCTCTTCAATAGTCTTAATATACTGAGATGCCTGAAGAAGAGAGTGATGAGTTCCGGTATCAAGCCACGCAAAACCTCTTCCGAGCTTTTCAACACTCAGTTTACCCTGTTTTAAGTAGGTATTATTTAAATCGGTAATCTCTAATTCCCCTCTTGCCGAAGGTTTTTGGGTTTTAACATACTCAACAACGTTGTTATCGTAAAAATAGAGCCCTGTTACCGCATAATTTGATTTCGGATGACTTGGTTTTTCCTCGATAGAAAGTGCTTTTCCTCTTCCGTCAAAGTCAACAACACCAAATCTCTGAGGATCTTTAACGGGATAGCCGAATACAGTTGCACCGCCTTCTTTTTCGGTTCTTTCAACCGCGCGTCTTAAAGTCTTTGAGAAGCCGCCGCCATAGAAAATATTATCCCCTAAAACCAGGCAGGCACAGTCAGAGCCGATAAAATCTTTACCCAAAATAAATGCCTGGGCAAGTCCATCCGGGCTGGGCTGCTCGACATATTCAAACTTAACCCCGAACTGAGAACCGTCTTTTAAGAGTTTTTTAAAGTTCGGCAAATCCTGGGGGGTTGAAATAATAAGTATTTCCCTTATTCCTGCGAGCATAAGCACCGAAATCGGGTGATAAATCATCGGTTTATCATAAATCGGCAAAAGTTGTTTTGAAACGACAAGGGTGGAGGGATAAAGTCTTGTACCCGCACCGCCCGCGAGAATAATACCTTTCATTAGTCTTCACTCCTTAACTTCATATAATCCTTCAGGGCAGCCTTCCAGCTTCTGCAGATACCCTGATTTTCCATAATACTGTTTCTCGGACGGTTCGCAGGACGGGGAAATTCTTCGGTTTTACAGGGAAGAAGGTTAAGTTTATCCCCGTGAAGTTCAAAAATTTCCTTTGCAAACCCAAACCATGAGGTGTGCCCTGAACCGCAGACCTGATATATACCATAAGGCATCTGCTCATCTATGATTTTAACTATGCCGTTTACAAGCTCAACAGTCCAGGTCGGGCAGCCGATTTGGTCATCAACAACTTTTAATTCGGGCTTGGAGGCAAGAGAAAGCATGGTCTCAACAAAATTCTTTCCGTGGTGTCCATAGAGCCAGCTGGTTCTTGTGATGTAGTATTTTTCAAGTGTCTGAACGGCTTCCTCGCCTTTTGCTTTGGTTTCGCCGTAATAATTTATGGGGTTTCTTTTGTCTGAAGGGAGGTATTTTCCCTTCTTAGTGCCGTCAAAAACGTAGTCGGTCGAGATATAGAGCATGGGAATATCGAGCTTTTTGCATGCCTTAACAAGGTTCTGAGTTCCGGTAACATTGATTTTATAAGCGGTTTCCCTGTCCTCCTCCGCCTTATCGACGTTTGTATAGGCGGCAAGATGGATAAGAAAATCGGGTTTTGAAGTTTTTGTAAACTCTAAAACCTCCTCAAGGTTTGTAATATCCATATTATCGACATCTGTTTCGATAACCTCGTGCCCATTGTCCTCTAATGCAGGACAAAGGTCCTGACCTAACATTCCTTTTGCACCTGTAACAAGAATTTTCATTATAATTTCTTCCTCATTTTCTGATATTTGATTTAATTATATCAAAAAAAATATGGAAGAATTAAAACTTTATCTGACCTCAATAATTAAATTTGTAAATTCAATATCGTCATAGTCAAGCCCGTTGAGTTTCTTCTGGTTTATCCCTGTTTTAATTGTTAGTTCGTTTCTCTTCCCCTCTTTTGCAAGGCTTCTCGGAAGCATAATTTCCTGACTGTCGCCGTTTATTTTGAGTTCGGCAATTTTTTTGCCGTTAAAATAAATCTCAGGCGGACTTGCCCAGGTGGTCGCAACTCTTGTCTGCCTTAAATTCCTTGCGCTCAGAGTATCTATACCTATTATTGAACCTATGTTTAAATAGATATTCTCGCCATATTCCATTTTTCTTAAATCAAAAATCTTTGAATAGGAATTTCCCGAGGAAACAATGGTGAAATCGCCCGCGTTTGCAGAGTGTTCAGAGAAATAATTATCCCCCAAGTGAATAATATCAGTCTCAATTACTATATCGTTTGCGTTTGTTCTTTCAATTTCTATCAAAATCGGCTCACTCTCAAAATCACGTTCCAAGGTTAAAGAATACGGCTTATAGCCTTCTTTTTTGACAGACATAATGGTTGGGGAATTAATCGAGGTGCCGAGTTTAAAGCACCCGTTCTCATCGGTTCTTGTGCGGTAGTGTTTTGAAGGTACTTCTATCAAAACCTCTTTTAAAGGTGCAAGTGTTGTCCTGTCTATAACCTGATTAGAGTTGTTTTTAATGTTCTTATCGACTTTCCCGACAATAGTTTCGGCGAAAGAAGGAAGAAGAATTGTGTTAAATATTAATAATATTAGCAAAAATCGTTTCATAGTTTTATAATAAAGAGGAAGTTAAAAAAAAATATCCGAAAAAAAGATATGAACGATTGATTAACTTTTTTTAACATAACTAGCAAATTATTTTTTTATGAAATTTGTATAAAAAGACAGGAGAAAAAAGAATGTATATATCACCGATTACAGCATATTCACAATGTTCTTTTAAAGGGTTATTAAACCGTAAACCCCAGCAAAAGCCCGATCCCGTTATCAAAGCTCAGGGCGGAAAAGAACTAAAATACGAAATAAAAGATGAAATATTGTTCGTTAAAGGTAAGCCTTATACAGGCAAAGTGAGATTAGAATACAAAGAAGGAAATAAAGAAAACAGAGCCTATGAAGAAGGAAGAGTAACTTCTTCCGACTTAAACGGAGACGGCAGAGCAAAAGTATATTATGCTTATGAACCGCTTCCTGACGGCAAGGTTAAGCAATACGCATTTTATGAGGATGATGACGGAATTAAAGGACCAAACGACTAGATTCCGTTAAGAATATAGAGGAACAATAAAAGAGTGCTTTTAAAAGCACTCTTTTTGTTGTTAATATAATTCATAACTAATAATTTATCGCACCTTCACGAAGAACTTTACAGGTACATCCCCAGCCTTCTCTATTCGATGCACAATGAGTTGAATCATCGCAACCGACAGGATACAATCCGTTTTCTTTTAATGCAAACAAAAATGCATCTTTACCAATATCGTTAGGCTTTCTTTCACCGTTTATATCAACCAAAATCAGTCCACAAACATTATTTGAACCATGAACCGAACGACTGCAATCATTTGAAAAAGATTCAATATCTACTTGTGTTCCGTCTGCAAGAATTAGTTTTCCTGTAACAAAATCATCTACAACAAGACTCCATTCGGAGCCATCCAATTTTGTATATTTTCCTTGTCCAAAACAACCCGTATCAGAACCACATTCTTTTGCGTTAATTAAATGTTTTTTATACAAATTAAACATATTTTCATGGGAGGAAGCCCAACCGCCTTTATCTGCTCTTGGTGTTCCTTCTTCCGCAATAATCAAATTAGTTGCCTGAGAAAGAGTTGAATATGCTTTTTTGAGTTTAGAAACATATTCCTGTTTATTTGTATTATTCATTAATGTCGGAACGGTTATTGCGGCGATTACACCGATAATAACGAGGGTTATCAGAACTTCTGCAAGTGTAAAGGCACATTTTTTCCCTCTCCTACGGAGAGAGATTGAGGGAGAGGGTGCATCTGCATCTAAAAACAAATACCCTCTCTTAGAATTTCTAATGTTTAACAAGTTAAACATTGAAATTCTATTCTCTCCAAGGAGAGAAATGATATTTTTGTTAATATCTTTTTCATAGGGGGGGGTAGGAAGTAATTTATTTTTTATACTAAACATAAATTCTCTCTCTTTCTTAATATAATACAAATTTATAATACCACATTTTTCAAAATTATAACAAATATAAAAATCGACCATAACGGAGTGAGCAATAATTGTTTTGTTTTACAGGGATGCGCTCGCACTTCTTGAATTTTCTTTCCGCTCAAGCAGTCGTCCTTTTGAGGCTTTGCCTCAGTCGGACTTTTGCTTTCGCTTACCGGACTTACTTGCGGGAATGTGCTTTTGGCTTCGCCAACGCACCCGCTCCCGCAGTTTCGTCCGTCCGAAAATTCGCTGTCTGAGCGAAGCGAGTTTGCGAGCTTGAGTAAAACAATTACAAATTATTAGCGAACGGAGTTCAGGTCGAGAGTTTCTTTGTAACTTTCTTGTCGGTACAAGAAAGTTATTAAAAGCAAAAGATAATTCAACTCCTTTCAAATGTTTATGCTATCATCAAAATATAGAAAGATTCAGGGAGAGAAAAATGGTAGAAGTAAGACCTTTAGACGCAATTGTTTACAATCAGGCAAAAGTCAATATGGCAGACGTTATAGCGCCGCCTTATGATGTTATTTCAGATGATTACAGAGAAAAATTATCCTCAAAAAGCGATTTTAATTTCGTAAACTTAATTCTGCCGCTCGAAAAAGACGGGCTCAACAAATATGAAGCCGCAAATGAAACCTTCCAAAAATGGCTCAGAGAAAAGGTTTTAATTAAACTCGAAAAACCGACTATTTTATATCTCGTTCAGGAATACAACCTCAACGGCAAAAAAATTACAAGAAAAGGGTTTATCGCAAGAGTCCGCATAGAAGATTTTTCGACAAAACAAATTCTTCCCCACGAATATACAATGGGCGGACCTAAAGAGGACAGACTAAAGCTCACAAAAGAGTGCAAAGCCAATTTCTCCCAGATTTTTATGGTCTATTCAGACAAAACAAGAAAAATCGAAGGTGCGGTTGATTTAACCCAAAAGCCGTTCATTGACGTAACAGACGACTTTGGTGTCAGAAATGTTGTTTATTTAATCGATGACGAAAAAACTTTAAATCTCATCTCTGAAACCCTCAAACACAAGACTCTGCTTATAGCAGACGGTCACCACAGATATGAAACGGCAATGAACTACCGCAATTTCATTAACTCACCAAACCCCGAAGATGCCACAAAGTTCGTTATGAGTTACTTCACGAACCTTGAAGATGACCTTTTAATCTACCCGACACACAGAATTATCACGAAAAAAATTGATATTGAAAAAGCCTTCAAATCAATCGAAAAATACTTTGATATTCAGGAATACCCCTTCAATAACATCGATAAAGACGAGGTCAAAAGATTTCTGCTCGACAAAATCGAACAGGAAGCAAAAAAGAAAATTGCTTTCGGTTTGTATGTCAAAGGCAGAAAGGTCTTTTATCTGTTAACTTTGAGGGAAGATGTCACGGCGATACTCGAAAAATACGAAGTGCCAAAGGTTTTGAGAAACCTCGACTTAATTATTCTCCATAAAGTTCTTATTTCTGAAGAATTTGGCTATACACAGGAAGAACAGGCTTCACAAAACGGTATTTTATACATCAAACAGGAAAAAGAAGCATTTGATATGATAGACAAAGGAGAAGCAGAAATGTCGTTTATTATGGCATACCCGAAGATTGAGGATATTCACGCAGTTTCGCTTGCGGGAGAGAGAATGCCCCAAAAATCTACATATTTTTACCCAAAACTTCTCTCAGGGCTTGTCATTTCACCGCTCAGTGAAATCTAATCCAGTGTCGCCTTATGCCGCCTCGTCATCCGAGCCGTCATAATGGCTCACCTTTTCTGCCGCGCCACTCGCAAATTTGCTGAACAATTATAGCAAATTTGCTCGGACATAATTAAACAGGAATAAATACTCTGTATTGGTCGCTTCTGCCGCCAACACTTTTATAAATATTCTTCTGGTAGTGGTCGGAAATTTCACCGCCCTGGCCGTCTGCAATTGTAACATGTCCGTATTGTCTTCCGCCGCCACCGCTGTTTGCTGTATTTTCCCAGCATACAACCGCACCTGCGGGCAAGTTTCTAAGGTCATTTGAGGAAGGATAATCACTTGTTACCTCTGCAAACATACCTTGTGCAGCAAGTTTTTCCATATTTGTATCCCAATCGCAGCCGTTTCCGTTCATGCTTATTCCATACGCCATTTTAATGGTTCTGCTGACTCCTGTTGCACAGTAACCTGTTGAAGAACCGTATTTAGCGAGCATCTGTTTTGCAACTTCTACAAGTCTCTGACCTTCTTTCGCATCATAGGCCTCAACCGAATAATCTCTTTCAAGTTCGTGATTTGAATAATTATTGAGTGCAGTTTGGACTTTGTTTACATAAGCCTGAGATTCTTCAACTCCTTTTTGTGCTTCAGAAATTTCTTTTGCCTGAGTGGTTTCATAAGTTGTTTTTGCATCATTATATTCTTTAAGCGCATCTGCCATTTCAGGATGTGCCTCAACAATTTTCTCTTCAAGCGCTTTCATCTGCTCGTTGAGTTTGGTAAGTCCGCCTTCACCATTTTCAAGTTCATCTTTATTTTTATTAAGTTTGTCTAAGTCTGCCTTGGCATCGTCCCACGCTTTTTTGGCGTTTTCTTCTTCCTTCTTCGCTGCAGGAATTTTATTTTGTTCCAGGTCATTAATTTTTTGAGTTATTTCGGCTTTTTTCTCATCGCTCATATCCGAAGTATCGGTTGCTTTGAGTTCCTGAAGCGAGCCTTCGAGAGTTTCTCTTGTTGAAACAGCGTTATTATATGCTGTTTCGCTTTCACTTACAGTCAATTCCTGCTGAGCAATTTGTTTATTATTTTCATCTACTTCGCTTTGTTTTTTGTCGATTGCCTGTTTTAATTTATCAACCTGCTCTGCCATACCCTTATCCGCTTCTTCAAGTTTTTCATGATAGGTATCATACGCAGTATTAATATTTTCTTTTAATGCGGCAAGTGTTGATGAAGAACCGTCAAGCGCCTGAGAAAGTTTTGTCTGGTTTTCCGTGAGTTTGCTGTTTGCGTTAGTGAGTTCCGATTTTAGTTCGGACTCGTTCATCGTATCGAGTGTCTTTTCTTTCGGTTTATCATCACCGCCTGATGACGGGAAATGACTTCCGCCCGAAGATGATGAAGAAGAACTTCTCTGCTGAGTATCAACTCTTGCCTGAGTATCTGTCGGTTTTACTTCAGGTACTTTGCTTTCGGGAGTTTGTTCCTCGGGAGTTTCGGTGTCGGATTCCCTTGATGCCAGAATTTCTTCCGCCTTTGCAGTTGCGTTTTCCATAGCACCCAAAATATCTTCAAGCGAAACATCGTCTTTATTTCCGTCTATTCCGCTAATTTCCTCAAGATACTTTGAGATTTCCTCCTGACTTAGTGCGCCATCCTGGTCTGTATCTATAATCGTTTTAAAAGTATCTTCCGCAAATAAATTATTTAATAATTCCGCAATATCGTTTTGGTTATTTTCTTCTTCTTCGGCTGCCTCTTCTGTTTGCTCTTCTGACTGAGCAGAAAGCACTTCGGGAGTTTCAGGTGTTTCCGCTGCTTCTTCATCCGCTTCAGCGGGAACAACCTCGTCCCCTGAAACCTCTTCAGGAACAACTTCTTCCGCAGTGGCATCAGGTATAACAAATTCGCCGTTTGCAAATTCAAGAGAGAGAATATCACCCATATTCATGGAAATCGGGTTTGTTGCATATTCGCTTTTGACATATTCCCTAAATTCTTCAGCATACTCAAAAATACTGATATCGTCCTGATTTAACTTATCAATATCAGTTTTATGATGTTTTTCAAGCCATCTGAAAAAACTTAATTTTACTGTAGGAAACCCCTGCGTCATTAATATTTCTCTTTATACCCTTATTTATATAAAGTATTTTACCTGAGAAAAATTGACACAGAATTAAAATACCACGTTTACCTTTTTCCTGTCGATTGTTCAGGGTGATTTGAGTTAGAGAGAACAATCTCTCTAAACTCGTTTTTATCTATATTTACACCCATATTTTTTATATTAACGGTAAATTTTTTCTTTTTCTTCTTCTTGTCCATTTATGCGGAAACCACCTCAACCTGCTTATCGCGGTAAACTTCAATACTGTCAAAGGTCATATCCTTATGAGTTTTATAGTATTCAAGTGCCTGCAAATACGCTTTTGCCGTATCAAGAACGGTGAAACAGGGGGTTGAATACATCTCTGCAATAGTTCTGATTAAGAAGCCCCTGTCCTCAGAGCCGTAACGGATTGAGTTGTTGTTAGTTGTCGGAGTATTGATAATAAAGCACAAATCTTTATTTTTCATATTCCTCTGCATCTTCTGAATATCGAATTTTTCGATTTCCTTCGACTCAATTCCGTTCAGTTTGAGGAATTTATGGGTTCCCGTCGTTGCAATAAGGTGATAACCCAGTCGGACAAGAGTTCTTGCAACATCAACCGATGCCTTTTTGTAGTGGTCATTGATTGAAATAAGAACATTCCCCGTTCCCTCTTTGAAGGTATATCCCGCCGCAAGAAAGCCCTTCACAAGCGCTCTTTCATAAGTACTGTCGATTCCGAGGACTTCACCCGTTGATTTCATCTCGGGCGCAAGCGCAGGATCGATTCTGTTGAGCTTCTGGAAGGAAAATATAGGCACCTTCACGCAGACCAGCGGTTTCTTCGGTAAAAGTCCGACAGGATAGCCCTGTTCAATGATTGATTTGCCCATAATCGCATCAATGCTGATTTTTACCATAGGAATATTTGTAACCTTGCTGAAAATCGGCACTGTTCTTGAAGCTCTCGGATTTACCTCAATAATATAAACCTTATCGTCCTTCATAACAAACTGAATGTTCATCAACCCTTTGATTTTGAGCTCTCTTGCAATTTTTGTCGCATAGTCAACAATGTTATTTATGATGTTCTGAGGAATATTTTGTGTCGGGTAAATCGCAATAGAATCACCGGAGTGAACCCCCGCTCTTTCGATATGTTCCGTTATCGCAGGAATTAAAACATTTTCCCCATCGGAAACCGCATCAAGCTCAAGCTCTTTACCCTCAATATACTGGTCTATCAAAATCGGGTGCTCATCTGAGAATTTAATAGCGCCTTCAATATAGGAAATAAGCTCATCTTTATTATAGACAACCTGCATACCCCTTCCGCCGATTACGTAAGAAGGACGGACAAGCAGCGGATAGCCTATTTCTTTTGCTACCTCCACCGCCTCGGACGGCGTTCTGACCGCAGCACCCTTCGGCTGAGGAATATTTAACTTTTTGAGAAGTTGCTCGAAGAGTTTTCTGTCTTCAGCTATATTTATTGATTCAAGACTTGTTCCGAGTATCTTAACACCTTGCTCGGCAAGTTTCGGGGCAAGATTAATTGCCGTCTGACCGCCGAACTGAACCATTACGCCCTCAGGGTTTTCTTTTTCAATAATATTCATAACATTTTCAATGTTCATCGGCTCAAAGAAAAGTTTATCGGCAACATCAAAATCGGTACTGAGTGTTTCGGGGTTTGAATTGACAATTAACGACTTATACCCTGCCTTTTTGACCTCCCAGGCTGCATGAACCGAGCAATAATCGAACTCTATCCCCTGACCTATCCTGATAGGACCTGAGCCTAAAATCAGAACGCTCTTTTGGTTTTTTTCGACAACATCCTCGTCTTTCTCGCCATAGGTCGAGTAATAATAAGGTGTATATGCCTCAAACTCTGCCGCGCAGGTATCCGCAATTTTGAAACTTGCGCTTATTCCGTTTTTCTTTCTGAGCTCTTTGATTTTGTCCAGAGGAATTTTTGTAAAATCTGCTATTTCCTTATCCAAAAACCCTTTTTCTTTTGCTTCAAGATAGAGCGCAGGGGTTAAAGTTGTTGTTTTGATTGTGTTTTCAAAATCAACCAGCCCTTTTATCTTATAAATAAACCATTTGTCGATTTTTGTTATCTTTGAAATCTCTTCAACACTGATACCGCGGTTAAGCGCCTCGGCAACCCTGAAAATCCTTCTGTCATCCTGAACGTGAAGAAGAGCTTTAATTTCATCCTCGCTGCATTCAAGGTGCATAGGTCTTAAAAGCCCCGTATATTTGGATTCGATAGATGTTACCGCCTTTTTAAACGAACTTTCAAAGGTTCTGCCGATAGCCATAACCTCACCCGTCGCCTTCATTTTGGTTCCTAAGATTCTGTCTCCGTGTTTAAACTTATCAAACGGCCATTTCGGAATTTTTGTAACGACGTAATCTATCGCAGGCTCAAAGGCTGCAACCGTTTTCTTTGTTATGGAGTTTGGAATTTCGTGGAGCATATAGCCGATAGCAATTTTTGTCGTAACTTTTGCAATAGGATAGCCCGTTGCCTTTGAAGCAAGCGCTGAAGAACGGCTTACTCTCGGGTTTACCTCGATTACATAATACTGATTACTCAAAGTATCAAGTGCAAACTGAACATTACACCCGCCCTCAATCTTCAAAGCACGTATAATCTTAATTGCGGCAGACCTCAGCATCTGGCATTCTTTGTTTGTCAGGGTTTGAGTCGGCGCAACAACGAAGCTGTCACCGGTATGAATACCGATAGGATCAATATTTTCCATATTGCAGATGACTATACTCGTATCGTTCGCATCTCTCATAACCTCGTATTCAATTTCCTTATACCCTGCGATACTTTTCTCAACAAGGATTTGGGAAATCGGGCTGAGCGAAAGTCCTGTATAAACAATATCTTCATACTCATCAAAGTTATTGGCAATACCTCCGCCCGTACCGCCTAAGGTATAAGCAGGTCTGACGATTATCGGGAAGCCTATCTTCTGGGCAAATTTCTTTGCGTCCTCAAGGTTTGAAACAATATCACTCTCGGGAATAGGCTCACCTATTTCCTTCATAAGGTTTTTAAACGCCTCTCTGTCCTCCGCTTTTCTGATAGAATCTATCTGAGCACCCAAAAGCGCAACTCCGTATTCCTTCAGAACCCCTTTTTCATTCAGCGCAACCGCAAGGTTTAAGCCCGTCTGACCGCCTAAGGTTGCAATAAGCCCGTCAGGACGCTCTTTTGAGATTATATAAGTCAAGGATTCCATCGTCAGCGGTTCTATATAGACCTTATCGGCTATGTTCTCATCCGTCATAATCGTTGCAGGGTTTGAGTTTACAAGAACAACCTTTATCCCCTCTTCTCTTAGCGCTCTGCAGGCCTGAACACCAGCATAATCAAACTCCGCAGCCTGACCGATTACAATCGGGCCCGAGCCTATAACCAATACTTTTTTGATATTTTTATTTAACGGCATTTTTTATTTCCTTTATACTTTCAAAATTGTTTTATCCATTGAGCTAACCCAGTCATAGAAAATGGTATTTGTGTCATAAGGCCCTGAAGCACGCTCGGGGTGGAACTGTACGGTTTCAATGTTGTATTTTTCGCACTTGAGCCCCTCTATCGTGCCGTCATTGAGGTTTTTATAGGTAACTCTGACACCCTCGGGAAGCGAATTTTCATCAACCGCATAACTGTGATTCTGGCTTGAAATATAGACTTTATTTGTTTCAAGATTTATAACAGGGTGATTTCCTCCTCTGTGTCCGTATTTCAGCTTATAAGTATCAGCGCCCAGCGCCAGAGCAAGGATTTGGTGACCTAAACAAATTCCGTAGAGTTTGATTTTACCTAAAAGCTCTTTTGCACATAGGATTGCGCACTCAACATCTTTAGGATTGCCCGGGCCGTTCGAGAACAGTACCGCATCAAAATTGCCTTCCAAAAGTTCTTTTGAACTGACATCGGCAGGAAAAATCGTTATATCGCAATTCAGTTCCTTCAAATCGGAAATTATACTCTTCTTAACCCCAAAATCAACAAGCGCAAGTTTTGCACCGCTCCCCGCAATTCTTTCCGTTTTATAGGTTGTAACCTCCTGAACGATATTTCTGTTCGGCTCATACTTTTCGAGTTCTTCCTTGAGCTCTTTTGTTACAGGGCCTGTCGTCATAACGCATTTCATAGAACCGTAATCTCTTATAACCTGTGTCAGCCCCCTTGTATCAACGTTGCTTATTCCTATGATATTATTTTGTTTTAAATAGTCAGAGAGGGAACAAATGCTCTTGTAGTGCGACTCATGGGCGCAGATATTTTTGACAATCAAACCTCTGACGTAAATCTTTCCGCTCTCTGAATCCTCTCTGTTTATCCCGTAGTTTCCGATTTCGGGGTAGGTCATTACGACCATCTGCTGAGAATAAGAGGGATCGGTCATAATTTCCTGATAGCCGACCATTGAAGTGTTGAAAACCAGTTCCCCGAAAGAAGTTGTATCCGCACCAAAAGATTCACCCTCAAATATCATACCATTTTCGAGCAATATTTTAGCTTTTGAAGTCGAATAAGACTCGTTTTGGGTTAAAATAGCATTTTCAATTTCGTCATAAATTCTCTGAATGGCTTCAAGTCTGTTTTCGGCTGAGGTAACGGCTCTTCCGATAACAAGATAATCAGCACCCTCTTTTATTGCGGCTTTCGGAGTTGCAAGTCTCTTCTGGTCGTTGCTCGATGCCCATTCAGGTCTTATACCCGGGCAAAGCACTTTAAAATCTTTACCGCAAATCTGTTTAATCTGTTTTGCTTCCCAGACACTTGCAACAACCCCGTCAAGCCCGCTTCTCTGGGCATTCAGAGCTAAATTAAGCGCATAATCAGTGGTTTTATATGAAACTTTCAGTTCAGAAGAGAGCATTTCTTCATTGATACTGGTTAAAAGTGTAACCGCAAGTATTGTAGGAGCGGGTTTTCCGAGCTCTTCAGCCGCCTTCTTTGCCGCCTGAACAGAGGCCTTCATCATCTCGCTTCCGCCCATCGCGTGTATATTAAAGAAGGTCGCGCCGTTTCTTACGACGTTCTCTGAGGCTTTTGCAACGGTGTTCGGAATATCGCAGAGTTTTATATCAAAGAAAAACTTGATATTCTGCTCGTTCATGAACTTAAAAATCTCACCGCCGTTTGCCGTATAAAGCTGGAGACCGACTTTAAATACCCCGACATAGTCCTTTAGTTCCATTATCATTGCTTTTGCATCATCAATATTATCAACATCGAGCGCAAGTACAATCTTTTCCTTAATTTTTTCGTTTATTTTCATTTTTCTGCCTTACAATCAAATATTTTACCTTTAATTATTGTTTTTACCGCTCTCCCGGTTAATTCCATGCCGTCAAACGGTGATATTCTGCATTTTGACACAAACTTAGAAGCATTAACAGTCCATTTTTCGTTTAAGTCAATAACCGTAAGATTTGCGTCCTGCCCAACTTCAATATTTCCCTGCCCTTTTATGTTAAAAATTTCAGAAGGGGAAGAGGTCAGTTTAGATATAGCCTCTGAGAGGGTTAATCTGTTTTTGTGTACAAGGTTTGTGAGAGTCAGCCCGAGCGCCGTTTCAAACCCGACAATTCCCATGGGCGAATTTTGAATGGGAAGTTGTTTTTCGTGGACTTTATGAGGCGCGTGGTCGGTCGCAATTATATCAATAGTGCCGTCTTTGAGCCCTTCAACAATTGCGTTTAAATCTTCATTTGTCCTCAGAGGAGGGTTCATCTTAAACCTTGCATCATAAGGGAGCATGTCGTCTTGTGTCAGACTGAAGTAATGAGGAGCGGTTTCGCAGGTAACTCTTAGCCCATCTTTCTTTGCCTGCCTTATTAATTCAACACTTCTCTTTGTTGAAATATGCGCAAAATGGTATTTGCACCCTGTTTCTCTTACTATCTCGAGCTCTCTTGCAACCGCGATACTCTCTGCAAGATAAGGTATTCCTTTCAGCCCCAGTTTAGCGCTGATTTCACCCTCGTTAATAACTCCGCCTCTTGCAAGAGAAGAATCTTCGGAGTGAGAAATAATAAATGAGCCCAGAGAATTGATATATTTAAGCGCACACCTGAGTAAATTCAAATCTTCAACGGGCTTTCCGTCATCGGAAAAAGCAACCGCACCGCCGTCAATCAGCTCTGAAACATTTACTATATTTGTACCTTCAAGGTTTTTGGTAACCGCACAAATCGGATAAAAACCGATTTCAGCCACTTCTTTTGCCTTTGCAAACATATAAGAGAGTGTCATAAGGTTATCATTAACGGGTTTTGTATTTGCCATCGGACAAATGCCCGTATATCCGCCCTGAATAGCAGAGAGAATACCTGTTTTAATGGTTTCCTTTGCGTTATATCCGGGCTCTCTCAGGTGACAGTGAACATCTACGAGCCCGGGGGTAATGACAAGCCCCGAAAAGTCGTGTGTTTCCTCGTTTTCCTGAGGTGATATACCCTTTGAGATTTCAGATATTTTACCGTTTTCAATTCTTATATCTGAAATCCCATCAAATTTGGTTTTGGGATTAATAATTCTTGCGTTTTTAAGAAGCATAATGAGCCTCGCTTCCTTCTTTTAAGAGCTTATTCAGTATCGCCATTCGCACAAACACACCGTTTTGCGCCTGCTCAAGAATAGTTCTGCCGATTTTGTTATCAAGAAGCTCGGAGGAAACCTCTATATTTCTGTTTGCAGGCCCTGGGTGCATTAAAATCACGTTCGGCGAAGCATACTCTTTTAAGAGTTTTGAATCAACCTCATACAAGCGTTTATACTCGAAAGAATCTGGGAAAACCTCGTATTCGAGCCGTTCATTCTGAACGCGCAGAAGCATAACAATATCAGCATCTTTTATTGCGGTTTTTAAATCTCTGTGGACCGTTGCCTTAAAGCACTCTGTATTTTCAAATGCCAGATATTCGGGTGAGCAAAGGTGAATATCAGCACCGAATTTAGAAAGCAGCGCTATATTTGACCTTGCAACCCTTGAGTGTTTAATATCGCCGACTATAACAACTTTTTTACCCTCAACCGAGCCTGTTTTTTCAAGCATAGTATAAAAATCAAGAAGTGCCTGGGATGGATGCGCGTGGCTTCCGTCACCTGCGTTGATAAAACTTATAGGATATTTCACCTGAGCTCTTGTGTTCTCGACAATACCCGCGAGCGAATGGCGGATAACAACCGCATCAACACCCAGGTAGTAAAGGTTTTCGATAGTATCCTTCAGAGATTCACCTTTTGAAAGCGAAGAACTCTTTGCCTCAAAGTTTATGACGTTCGCCCCGAGTTTTTTTGCGGCTATCTCAAAACTGCACCTTGTTCTCGTTGAATTTTCATAAAACATCAGAGCAACCGTCTTGCCCCCGACCTCCGACTGAGCGGAATTTGCTTTAAACTTTTTCGCTAAGTCAATAATTTCAAGGATTTCTTCTTTTGAAAGATGTTCTATGTCGGTTAAATGTTTCATTTAAGCCTTAACTCCTTTTTCGGTTCTGCTCCCCGGTTTAACGAGAGGTACATTTTCCCTGCAAAGAGGGCAATTATCGGGCTCATAGACAACAGGCGACATCTGAAGAAGTGATTTGATGTTAAACTCGGTCTTTCCATCGGTTCTGTCAACTATGCAGCCGACCGCCGCTATTTCGCAGCCAAAATCTTTAATCGCCTCTTTTGTTTCCTTAATCGTTCTTGCGGTAGTAATTACATCTTCAATAATGACAACCTTTTCGCCCTTCTGAAGGGTATAACCTCTTCTTAATTGCATCTCCCCGTCTTTTCGCTCAACAAACAAATTCCTTTTTCCTGCCTGCTTTGCGGTTTCATAACCGATTATAACCGCACCTATCGCGGGAGCAACTATCGTATCAAATTCAACATCTTTAAGTTTTTCAGCGAGCATCTTCCCGAGTTTTTCAACAATTTCAGGATATTGATAGAGTTTTGCACACTGAAAATATATATTTGAATGAAGCCCCGAGGTAAGGCAAAAATGCCCGTGGAGTACCCCCTCAGCCGATTCTAAAAGTTCTAAAACATCATTGTTCATTGAAGCACGTCCTTATCTTATTCTTTAAATCATCTAAATCTTTGAAATTATTCTTTATGATATACTCTCTGAGCTCGTCCTGAAGTTTTTTTGCAATGTCAGGATAAGTGAAATTGGCAGTGCCGATTTGAATTGCGTCAGCACCGACCGCGAAGAATTTAAGCATATCTTCAAGTGTATAAATTCCGCCCATACCGATAATCGGGAGGTCAACCGCCTGCCTTATTCTGTTCACCATAGAAAGTGCAACGGGCTGAATCCCAACTCCCGAGTACCCGCCCTGAACTTTGGTCTTTCTGAATTTGCCGTTTACGAGTTCAAATTTGACTTCAAGCCCTTTTAAGGTGTTAATGGCGCTTATGCAGTCCGCCCCCGCACGTTTGCAGGCAAGCGCAAGCTCTTCTATAGAGGTTACATTCGGGGTTAATTTAACTATCAAAAACCCGTCATAGTTTTCTCTTACCTTTGAAACCAGATTATAAAGACTGTCAGCGGAAACACCGAACTCCAGACAGCCTGATTTGACGTTCGGGCATGAAACATTGAGTTCAATGGCTTTTATGTTATTCTGAGAGCAAATTTCACCGAGCAGCGCGTATTCTTCCATACTTGAGCCTGCAATATTCATTATAAAATCAATGTTTTTCGCTCTCAGGACGGGAAGTTTTTTTTCTAAAAACCCTTCAATTCCGAGGTTTTCAAGCCCGATAGAGTTAATCATGCCCGCCTGCGTTTCAATTATTCTTGTGTGTTTGTTGCCTTCTCTTGGCTTCAGGGATATTGCTTTTGTTACAATAGCGCCGATTTCGGACACATCAAGAAAATCATCGTATTCATCAGCATAGCCGTAAGTCCCCGATGCCGTAAAAACGGGGCTTTTAAAGGTCAAATGAGCGAGTTTTGTCTGAATTATATTTTCCATACGACCTCACTCCCTTTAAAGACAGGCCCATCCTTGCAGACAGAAGCATTTTGAACTTGTCCTTCTTTAATCACATCAATTACACAACCCCGGCAAACACCGATTGAACATGCCATAACCTTTTCCATAGAAACCTGAGCTTCAATACCCAGCTCTTTAGCGAGTTCTGAGGACTTTTTCAAAACTATCAAAGGTCCGCAGGAATAGATTATTTCGGGATTAAATTCTTTCACTTTTAAGCGCGCAAAATCAATGACGTTAGATTTTATCCCGTTTGAACCATCGTCTGTTACAATAAAATCACTGTTTAAGCATGAAGGAATATCGTCTTTATCACGAAATCCCGAAATAAGAAGGCTTTCAATACCTCTTTTTTCAAGCTCTGTTTTCAAATAAGAAACAGGAGCAACCCCGGCGCCTGCACCGATTAAGAGAGCTCTTTTGTTTTTAATCTCAAACCCGTTTCCAAAGGGTCCCGAGAAATCGACAATATCATTCTCTTTTAATGACGTCAGATATTTTGTTCCCTTCCCTATTTCTCTGAACAGTACAGAGACAGTGTTTCCGTCATTTTGATAAATGCTGAACGGACGGCGAAGAGTTCTTTCACAAAAGATTGAAATAAACTGCCCTGCCGTTGAAACAAAAGAAGTTTCACTCTCAAGTTCAAGCAGATAAATGTCCTTTGAACATTTTTTGAGATTTTTAACTATTCCTTTGTGTATTTTCTTGTGTTCAGCCATTTTTATTTTTAATTTTCCTTTATTGTCGGGCTAAAGCCCGACCTATGATTTTTTACAAAAAAAAAGAAACAGTAATGTTTCTTTTTCTTGATTATATTCAACTTTTAATATACTTCTTTGTTCTCATGACTTTTCTTTCGTTTTTCTAATTATCGTTCCAACAGAAAAAGAAGTCAATTTTTGTTGTAGAAATGTAAAAATGAAATTAATAATTCACCTTCTTTTTTGTAAAAAAGAAGGCAAAAAACTTTTCGAGTGAACTATACTAATAATTCATCGCCCCCTCACGAAGAACTTTGCAGGCACATGCATAACCAACATTGTTTTTATTACATTTGTTTTGAATATCGCAACCACTTGGGAAAAGACCATCTTTTTTCAATAAAAACACAAAAACATCTCTGCCAACGGTATTAGGTTTCTTCATACCATTTAGATCAACTTCCATAAACATACAAACATTTTCTGCTCCTGCACGATCAGAAGTATCAGAACATGCGGGATTGAAAGGTTCAAAACGTATCTGAATACCATCAGCAAGAATCAATTTGTAAAAATCATCCATTTGGTCATCCCATTGAATCGTTGTTCCGCCGTTTAAAAATTTATATTTACCTTGTTCAAAACAACCGGTACCTGCTCCACATTCTTTTGCATTAATCAATTTACTTTTATAGAAATTATGAACAACAGAACTATCTTCGCCCCAACTTTGAACATGACCTTCTTCCATAATAATTTGATTTGTTGCCTGGGCTAAAGTAGAATATGCCTTTTTGAGTTTTGAAACGAATTCCTCATTATTTGTATTATTCATCAAAGTAGGAACTGTCATAGCAGCAATAACGCCGATAATAACAAGAGTTATAAGCACCTCTGCTAACGTAAAAGCATTGTTACTGCAGGAGGGGGTAGGAACGAGCTTATTTTTGGAATTAAACATAATTATCCTCTCTCTTTCATTATTACGAGTTTATAATATCAAATATTCCCAAAACTGTAAATTAATAACAAAATGTAAAAAAAAATTCAATTTAGGGTTAAAACGGGTTTGAAAAAGTTTTATTATATATAAGGAAATAAGTAAAACTTTGGAGTTTTAATGTTTAATGTCGGTTTTTCATATCCGGGCATAAGTCAGCAGGGACAAGCTAATCAGGGACAAGGCGCCCAAAATCAGAATGCCCAAAACTCTCAGCAGGCGAAGTGGCAGGAAGCAAAGCAAAAAAGATATAATGAAGTATATCAGCACGAGCTTGCCCACAAAAACGCAGCAGGTTCGCTTGGCGGAAACATCGTCATTGAACAGGATTCAAACGGCTGGGCTTACGGCGGACATGTCAATATAACTATCCCCGGGCTCAACACCGAAAACCCCGAAGAAACAAGAGAACAGGCGCTGACCGTTATCAAATCGGCTATGGCACCCTCCGATCCTTCAGGGCAGGACTACAAGGTTGCAGGCGAAGGCAGAGCCCTTCTCGCAGCTGCAAATGAACAGATAGAAAAAAATAAAACAGTCGGAAACAAGCTCGATATTTCAGCATAATTATTGCCCGACTTTAGTTTGATATATTTAATATTTCTACATAAACGATTTAATTCCTGAATTGTTTATATTAGAATGATTCTGTAAGGAAACAAGGGTGTAATTCCCTGACCGGGACGCGGCCGTTAAAGTCGGAATGCTTACAGACTTAGTTCGCGTTCCCGAGAACCGAAATTTTAAGTATGTTGAGTATCCTTACGCTTATTAGTAAGGATTTTTTAATGAGCGTAAATGCAGTTTCACAAACATCAAACAATCTTTGCCCTCACGGACTACCCCCGGGAGCTTGTCCTGCGTGCAGCGGCGGGGGCGGTGGTCATAAAAAACTGCACTCTAACCCGGTTAAGAAAAGCAACCAGTGGAGTTATGCAAAGTGTTATTCCGTCTGGCAAAGTATGAAAGCGCAAAAAGCAGCCGCAGAGCAAAAAGCACTCAACGAAGCCCGTCAGCTCGAAACCGCAAAAGCCCTTCAGACAAAGCTGAACAAAATAATGACAAAGTTCCAGAACCTTGCAACAACTCTGACAAATATGCTCCCCGAAGGTGTCAGAGCAACGTTCGCAAAGGTGTTTAACTCTGTCATCACACCGATGATGAACCTTATCAATAAACTTCCTCAGTTAGGGGAAAATATCAAAAATTTCCTTAACGATATAAAAGCCCAAATTCTTTCGGTCAGTGAAAAACTGACGGCAATATACGGCGAAATCAAGAACTTCGTTGAAAGGAAAATAGCTCAAAGATACAAAAAACTCACAAAATCACTCATTAAGCTGTTTGTCTTTAATTTAGAAGACGAAAACTACTCTGATGACGAAGAACTCAGAATATTTAAGTCAAGAGAACTAAGAAAAATCAGGCACGCAGTTATGAGCGTAACAAAAGAAAGTGAAAGCAGTAATGAAAATTCTCCCAAAACACACAAATAACGTTAAGTTAAGTCCTATAAACGTGGATAAAGAGCCCATAAACAAAACTCTCGAAGGTGTTTTAATCAATAACCACTACAAAAAGGATAACTTCGCAGAGGATATTGTTGATTTCAGCGAGATTTCAAATAATCTGCTCATCTCGGAGAGCTCTTACGACAATTCAAAAGACCTGAAAAACAATAAAGAACAGTCTTTTGACCTCAAAAAAGCTATGATGCCCCTCCTGATAGCTGCAGGCTGCACCCTAGCGGCTACACTCGGCGTTAGTGCACTGCTTTCAAAAGTTTCAAAAAATATTCTGAACATCAATATTTCAGAGCAGCTCCCCGACCTTGCCCTCAATATGAATATTAAACAGGAGCCGCATTTTGCGACCTACAGAATGCTCAGAGATCCGAGCTTTAAAAACATGATAGGTGCTGCTGCCGTCTTTGCGTTTTCGGGGCTGACAATTATGGGAAGGAACTTCCTGAGCGCAACAAAAGAAGTCTGGGTTAAAAAGCAGCAGGCAGACATTGAAAGAGATTTGCAGGAAAACCTCATTGACGTTGAAGCACAGGCATTTTCAGGCAAATTAAAGGTCGTAAACAATATGCTCAACGAAAATGTCAAATATTTTAAACGGGTACTTAACCCTCAGACAAAAATTCCGCTCTCGGTAAACACTATGCCCTATATGAATTTTAAGGGTAAAATTGAGGACAACACCAAAGAAACAAAACCCCAAAAAGACAATAAAACAAACAACAAAAAACAGGGTATTTTATTAGGGCTGACGACACTCGGTGTTTGCCTTGCAGGGTTCTTTGTCGGGCGCTATGCCTTCAGAAACCTCAGAAAAACAATGAATCTCGCAAACGATTACACAAACAACTACGCGACAAAAATCATCAACGATATTGAACAAACGGTTGAAGCAGGGATTAAATCTCCCGAAGTTACAACAAGGCTCGATAACTGTTTCCAGGCTATCAGCGCAAAGCCGGAGCGCATAAGAGAGGTTATGGGAAAACTCAAATATTCCGCTGAAGAAATTGACGGAATGATAGCAAGTTGCACGGAAGCAAAACGCACTATTTTCGCGGATGCGCCGACCGCTCTCGGAGGTATTCCAAAGAAAATTCAATACTACTGCTACCTCGACGAGAACAGGGGACACCTCTATAACTGGGTTATCCACCCCGAAAACAAGTTCACAAAGTATGTTTTCCTGTCCTTCACCGCGGTGAGTGTTGTCGGAGCAATCGTTGAGAATGCTTTCGATATGCTCAAAATGGTCGGAGTTGAGAAGGAAAACGCAAAAACAGAACTCAACCTCAAGAAAAGACTTGTAGATGTTGAGATTAGAAACTTTAAAGCAAAGAAGGACAGCGCAATAAGACCGTTGATAGATGATTTTAACAAAAAACTAGAGGCAGGTGCTGATAAACAGGAATTGAGACAAAAAGCGGATAATATTCTTGTTGAAATCAAAAACGGACCTCCGTACGTTTATTCATAAGGAGTTGAGCAAATGAAAATTACTCCTTTTCTTTCATACCAAATATCTCAGCTCGGTAAAGATGTTTCTCTTCCAAACAGCAAGCGGAATTATTGCAAAGTTAATGAGACAAAAATCAATAATATTGCGGAGTACGGAGAAAATGCGCTCGGCGAAGTTGATATGTTTTTAAAAACCGCAAGGACGGAAGAGCAGGTCATTGACGGACTTTTCGTACTCGACAAAATGCTCGATAACAAGGTTTCGGGGATAGACAAACTATATCCGACACTCTCAAGGTTTAACGAAACAAACTCACCGAATATTCAGGTTATGCTCGCAGGGATTTACAGAAAAACGTTAGTGCCCGATGCTTTCGGCCCGCTGAATAAAATGCTTTATAAACAAATCACTAAGCCAAACTCACCCTATTTTGACGCGACAGAAGAAATAGGCGGTGCGGTGCTCGAGTACATCACAAACTACAAACCACACACACATATATAAAAAGTTGGGCGATTCTGCCCAACTTTTCCCCTTTTTTTTAAAATTATTTTATTTCCTTAAATATTTAAAGTAATGGAACAATTTTTCAAAATGTTTTATTTATACCAAACAGGGTAAGTTGGGCTTTCCAGCCCAACAAAAAAGATGTATAATTTTTTTATGAATTACAGACGGGTTTTTATACAGAACAGTTATGTTCATTTGGTTATTCTTGCATATAAGCGCCAAAATATTTTTACGGATAATATTGAGCTTTTAAGGTGTGCTTTTAAAAATGCAAAAAAATATTTTAAATTTGAAATATTGACAATATGTGTTCTGCCTAACCACATACATATGATTTTAAAACCTGATAATATTTCGGAATATCCGAGAATTATTACTTCCATAAAATATTATTTTTCTAAAAATATTAATTATGTTGGGCAGGAATGCCCAACTTACGGCTATATGAACAAAAGAGAGCGGGGAATATTCCAAAGAAGATACTATGAACATACTATTAAATCTGAAGATGAATTTAATAATCACATTAATTATATTCACTTTAATCCTGTGAAACACGGACTTGTTAATGCGGTTAAGGACTGGGAATACTCAAGTTTTCATCAATTTGTCAAGAAAGGCTTGTACGAAGTAAACTGGGGTAGTGAAGCAGATGTTGAAAGTATTAAAAATTTGGATTTTGGATAACAATAGTAAGTTGGGCTTTCCAGCCCAACAAATAACAAACAGAGGTTGCTCAAAAGAACAACCTCTTAATTTATACTCTCAATCTCAATCTGTTTATCTGTACATACTTGCGATTTTGTCTGCGTATCTTTCAAGTACGACATTCTTTTTAATCTTCGCAGTCTGAGTCATCATACCGTTTTCGGGGGTAAATTCCTCATCCACGAAAGCTATATCCGCAATTCTCTCAAAAGCTCTGTAGCAGGTTCTCTGCTGAACTTTTTCTCTGATGTCTTTGAGAACTTCATTTTTAAAGTTCTGGTTTGAAAGCGGATTTGAAATATTTTTCTTTTGCGCATATTCATTAATTGCGTTCATATCGGGAACGATTAATGCACTCAGATATTCTCTGTCCTGACCGGTTAAAACAACCTGTTTTACGAACGGGCTTGTCATACAGGACTGTTCAATAGATTCAGGCTCAATATTTTCACCGTTTGAAAGAACGATAGTATCCTTCATTCTGCCTGTCAAAATCAAAGAACCGTCATCAGTCAGCCAGCCGAGGTCACCTGTGATAAAATATCCGTTTGAAAGAAGGACCTTCTTTGTAGCCTCTGGATCTTTATAGTAGCCCTGCATAACCTGAGGACCTTTTACCATAACCATACCTTTTTCGCCCTGTTTTACAGGCTGAAGAGTATTAGGATCAACGATTAAAAATCTTGTCTGAGGAAGCGGAACGCCAGCAGAGAGCGCTTTTCTGTTGCTGTCTGTTCTGACAGAAAGAACGGGCGAAGTTTCCGTTAAACCGTAACCCTCATATATTTCAACATCAATGGTTTCGAGGAAGTCATCAAGATATTCACCAAGAGCGCCGCCGCCCGAAATACCTCTTATAAACCTTCCGCCAAGTGCTTTATGAAATTTTGAATAAATCATCTTGCTGGCTAACGCGTGCAAAGGCAGGCAAATAAGTGCAAGAGCATTGTTTGCAAACGCACAGTATGCGCTCGGATGCGGATGGTAAATATCACGGTTTTGAGCAATTCTTCTTGATTTAACACGAACTTTTGAAACTGCCAGAAGCATTTTGATAAAGTTCTTGAGAAGGAACGGCTTTTTATTAATTTCGCCTGTAAACGAAGAATAAATCGATTCCCAGATTCTCGGTACACAGAACATATAGTGTGGTGCGTATTTCGGCAAATCTTTTTTGAGGTTTTTAACGTTGGTATAGCAAAGAGTTATACCGATTGAACTTGCGTAATATTCGCAGGTTCTTTCGTAAGCATGCCAGATGGGAAGGATTAAAAGTGCGGTTTTGCACTCCTTCAGAGCGATATGCTGATGAACAACCTCGACCTGACTTGCAATGTTACCATGTGAAAGCATTGCGCCTTTGGGTTTTCCTGTTGTACCCGAGGTGAAAATCAGAGTACAAAGGTCTTTTTCAGAGATTTCAACGGGTTTAAATTCTATTTTTAAACCTATCTCAAGCATTTTTCTGAAGGTCATAACGGGGATGCCGTTGATATTATCTCTGTCAAGTTCTTTTTTACCTATATAAACCACAAATTTAGCCTGTTTTGAGGTTAAAATATCTTTTAAGTCCTCAATAACCTGAAGGCTGTCCGTAACGAGGGCTTCGCAGTCGGCATAGTCATAAATATATTCAAGCTCTGCCTTAGGTGCGAGCGAACCTCTGACTGCGTTAACACCGCCTGCCATCATAATGGCGTGGTCAACCATAAACCATGGCGAGCAATTTTCGGAAAACATCGCTATATGCGTTCCTTTGACAACACCGAAGTGCTGAAGCGCACATGCCATAGATTCAATATCGTTATAAAGTTCTCTGTAGGTAACGACATAACCGCTGTAATCATCTCGCAAGGCTATTCTGCTACCATATTTATAAGAACACTCTTTAATAATTTCTGTTAATAATTTCAATGGAGTAACTCCTTTTTTGTTTTGTAATAAAATACAACATACATAAATTTGCTAGTCATAATTTGTTATTGTAAACTATGCTTAACATTTCCCTTTTTAAATCAGACCGTTTGTTCGTTTCTTTTGTCCGATTTTATTATCTGAACGTTTCTCGTTTCCGAAAAACTCTGCCTTGCCGCCATAATTTTCTCTCTTATCTCGGGGCTGACACTCTGAGAAGAGATTAATCTGTCAACAAAATTGTTATTGAGCTTGACCGCCTTTGGAAGCGCGCCGAGTTCATCGAGCAAATCTTTTATTTCGACAAAGTCATAAGCATACCCCTGCTTTGACTGGTATATAAGGGTTTCACCCGTAGGGGAATGAATTTCCTGTCCGCCCTGCTCAAAATAAAGTCTGAAAACCGATTTCAAATCCTGGAGTTCCGACTGCATTGTCTGAACTGCCTGCTGGATTCTCAAATACCTCTCAAACAGGTATTCAACGTTATCGAGTTGCTGAACCTGCCAGGAATATTTTTTCTGATAAAGTTCTTTTAACTGAGGATATGCTTTAGCCAGGCCTTCTGTATCTGCCATAGCCCTGTGGCGGGTTGAAAATTCGACATTAAATTTTCTCATTAAACTCTCAAGTCCGCAGGATTCAAGGTCAGGGTAAATTTCCTTAAACATCATCTGACTGTCGATGTATTTGTTCGGAATTGGTTTGCCTGTCTGCCTTATAGCCGCTTCGTTTATAAAGCTGTAGTCAAAAATCGCGTTGTGGGCAACTATGGGGTAATCGCCGATAAACTCGAGGATTTTCGGCATCGCCTCTGCCTCGGTCGGGGCATCCTTAACCATTTCCTCGGTTATCCCGTGAACTGCTATACTTGACTTTCTTATATGCTGTTCAGGATTTATGAGTGTTTCAAACCTGTCTTTTATCTTGCCGTTTTCAAGTCTGAGTGCGGCAAACTCAACCATTCTTTCTTTTTTATGGTCCAGTCCCGTTGTTTCAACATCAAGGACTATCTCTATTATCTTCTTCCTTGGCAAAATCTTCCTCCGCCTTCCCTAATCTGAGGCACACATCTTTTGCCAATATAATAACATACTTTTTATTTTTGGGCTTATTGTTAAGATATTTGATTAATCGACCGAAAATGTAGGTCAGACAACTATAACAGTAGGGTAGACTTCAGTCTACCAAGCAAAATTAACCATTATAAAGCCTGACAATCTTAATCCACCGAGAAAATATCCTCTAGGTCTGCATAAGTCAGAGATTTTCCTATGTTTCTGTCAATTGAAATTACGGAATCGACAAGATTTCTCTTTCTCTGTTTGAGTTTTTGAATTTTCTCTTCAACACTGCCTTTTGTGATTAATCTGTAAACAAAAACCTTCTTAGTCTGCCCGATACGGTAAGCTCGGTCTGTTGCCTGGTCCTCAACCGCGGGATTCCACCAGGGATCGTAATGGATAACATAATCTGCGCCCGTCAGGTTCAGCCCTGTTCCGCCTGCCTTCAGACTGATTAAGAATATAGGAATTGAGTCATCGTTATTAAACCTTTCGACAACCTCCTGGCGGTTTTTAGTGCTTCCCGTCAGATATTCAAACTTAATACCCTCTTTAACGAGCCATTCCTTAATAATATCGAGCATATTAACAAACTGCGAGAACAAAAGTATTCTGTGGTTTTCCGATATAATCTGTTCGAGCATACCCTTGAGCGCCTCAAATTTACCCGAAGGAATACCGCCCTTAAAATCTTCTTTATCGTAAAGTTTCGGGTGACAACAAATCTGGCGCAGGCGAAGAAGTGCAGAGAAGATGGACATTCTGCTCTTTTCAAGTCCTTTTTCCTCAATAGACTTAAACAATTCTTCCTTCGTACTGTCAAGAACATCAAGATAGAAGTCTTTCTGCTCGGGTGTCATTTCGCAATATGCAATATTTTCAACCTTATCCGGCAAATCTTTCGCAACATCGCGCTTGATACGTCTCAGAATAAACGGATAAATCTGCGATTTTAAGCGCTTTTCGACCGATTTATCCTCTCTGTCAACAATCGGTGTAACATAGCGGTAATTGAACTCAGACTGAGTGAGAAGAAATCCCGGCATAAGAAAATCAAATACCGACCAGAGCTCTTCGAGTTTATTCTCAATCGGAGTACCGGAAAGCGCCAGTTTGTGTTTTGCATCAAGCTGTTTAATCGACTGAGCCGTCAGTGATTCCGAATTTTTAATATTCTGAGATTCATCAAGGATAATATATCTGAACTCATATTTCTTCAGTTTTTCAATATCCCGCCTGATTAGAGCATAACTCGTTATGACAATATCATAATTCGGAATGTCCTTAAACAAATCTTTTCTTTCCGTTCCGCTGAGTTTCAGGCAGGAAAGAGAGGGAATGAACTTCTGAATTTCGTTTTCCCAGTTGAATACAACCGAAGTCGGACAAATAACGAGTGTGGGCGCAGGCCCGTCTTTTTCTTTTGCCTTTTGCAAAACGGCAAGCGCCTGAAGTGTTTTTCCAAGCCCCATATCATCAGCGAGAATACCGTTTAGGCCGTAACTGTATAAAAACCAGAGCCAGCTGAAGCCTTTATACTGATATTCACGAAGCTCTGCATTAACGCTCTTTGGCACTTCAACATTATCCATGGTCGAAAAGGTCGAAATCTGATTCCAAAATTCCGTAAACTTATCGGTCATATTTAAAGTCATACCGAGGTTTTTCATCTCTGAAACCAAACCCGCACGGTAGGTTTTTACAACGTATTTGTTATCCTCATTCCTGAAAACATCAAACGTATTAAAGGATTTCATAAGAGCATAAACGTCTGATGAAGGCAATTCAGCAAATCCGAGGTTTTTAACTCTGAAATACTTATCCCCTTCTATAATTGCGCTGTACATTTCTTCAAAGGAAATTATCTCGTCTCCGACTTTTCCAAAGAGTTCTACGACAAAACTGTCGGTCGAATCGACATTAAAATCAATGTTTGCGCAGAGTTCAAACGGCGACTCGGCGATTTTGAAGAAGGACATATCATCTTTTTCGTCAAATCTCCAGCCCTCGCCTGCCTGTTTTAAGTAATAGTTATAAAAATCAATTGCGTTTTCTTTTTCAAGCGCAAGATTATTCGTCTGCATCGGCGCAAACTTGCAAGCTAAGAGCATTTGATATGCTCTCTCTTCGTGGGGAACGTTGCGTTTCACCCAGTATAATAAATCTTCTTTAGGTTTCTTTATTGTAACATAAGGGCTTTTAGATGCTGATTTTGAATAAGGAACTCTTGTTCCGTCATAATCAAACTCCAGTTCAGCCTTCAGAGAACCGTCATAATCAAGCCCCATAGTAACTATGTTCAATGGCGGTTTTTGTTCAAGAGTGAGCTTGTTAATCATATCAGACACTCTGCATGGCAGGAGTTCTCTCAATTTCGGGAGTTCTTCATAGAGGAACTTAGCACCGTCAGCATCTTTAACGTCTGTAAAGGTTTGTTTTGTCAGGTTCTGAGGAAGTGTTGAAACCGCAACATTTGTCGGGAATATAATATTTTTATACCTTCCCCACCTTAATTGTCTTGAAAAATAGCGCACTTCTTCAAACGGTAGGATGTCATCCTTGTCAGGTCGTTCCCAATATAGCGCAAGAAGTACATTTCCGACCATTGAGAAATTGACCGAAAGTGTGAGCTTCCACTCATCGTCAACAAATCTGATTAAATCCTTTGTTTTACCGTCAATAACTTCTTCTGCCATTGAAAGAAGCTGGAAGAAGTTGTCAAACTTGGCTATCGGAATATCATACCAACCTGCTTTTTTGTCGAGTCTTGAATTTTTAAGGAGGTTCTGCATTATAGCAAGTTCGACCTTTTGTGCACTGTTAAGAACAAAATTCTCATCAGCTTTTTGGGCAGCAATAAGCGCTTTTAAAATACCTTCTATGTCTCTTATAACTTTGCCCGTGCTGCGATCCATAACAAGAATTGAAAAGAAGTTCTGACGGCGCTTTGGGTTGAAGTGGAAGATATAATTCCCTTCCTTGTTCTCTTTTTGGGGAACAATTTCATCTGAATAATCGGGCTCAACCCCGAATTTTTTATGCATAAAATCTTCAAAGGCATGCTCATTTATTGCCTTCATCGCAAGCGCAACAGAGTGTTTACACCATTTTTCCGTCAAAGGACACGAGCATTGGGGCTCAACCCCGTTCTTTTTGAACTTTAGCTGAGTGTCATAAAACGACTTAAAATTGCCTGCCACTTTGGCTTTGACGATATTATTTTCAACACGGTAATCCTGCACCTGAGCTTTCTGGTGGTATTCATAACCCCTTCTCCAGCTTCCTGCAGATGCGTTATCGTGTAGATACTTAAAATTAAAGGTAAATTCAGACATATACTCTCTTGTTTCCAACAAACACTTTAAGCAAAAAAGCCACCTGTTGAGAAACTATAATTAACTGATATCTTGATTACTATTATACATAAACTTTTTATTTAAGCAATAATTTTTTTATCGGGCAGGAAAGCCGACCTTTTATAATTAATTCAAGATTTATGTTATTTTTTTCAGAAAATATGGTATTATATAAAATAAGGTTACATTTTGAGAAAGAGAGAATAATATGTTTAATTTAAAAAATAAACTCGTTCCTACCCCCCCCCACTTCTTTTGGAAAAGAAGTAGGCAAGAAAACTTTCGTAGTTTTTCAAGTTCTATCAAGAATTTACTAAATCATTGTGATAGTAAAAATAATGGTTTTACTCTTGCGGAGGTTTTAATCACTCTCGTCATCATCGGTGTTATTGCAGCTATAACTATTCCAAGTTTGATTGCCAAATATCACGACCAGCAACTGACTTCGCAATTCAAAAAAGCTTTTTCAACAATGTCCAATGCAATAAACAAAACAAACGTAATTGATTTCAATGGGCAGGCTGCTTGCTATTATGGTTTAGATGGTTTATCTGATGACCATAGTGATTGCACATCATTTTTTAATCAACTGACAAAAAATTTAAATATACAAAAAACCTGCAAAGGACATGCAAAAGCAGACGGTTGTGTTCCGACTTATTCAAGTTATCCGACAAGTTCAGGTTGTACGGGATATAGTGAAAGCCGTATAAATGAAACAGATTATGCATATGTTTTATCTGACGGACAAATAATAATTACATATATGAGTATGAATAGCGAAAATGGTGCTCTTTTTCTTATTGATATTAATGGATTTAAAGGTCCAAATAAATACGGATATGATTTATTTAGTTTTGATATAAGAAAAAGTCAAAAGAAAAGTTTGCATTTAGCTACTGGTCGTTGTTATCTTCCTGAAACAGGCGGTCGTACAACTGAAGAAATGATAAAACACGCATTTGCAGGTCAAGAATAAATTATGTAGGTCGTGTTGTCAAACACGACAAATAATAAAAAAGTCGGGATAAAACCCGACTTTTTATACTTTATCTTCCAGTCTCTTCTTCGCCTGTTTCCACAAAGTATCCCATTCTTCGAGGGTATATTTGTTTAAATCCTTTGTAGCGAGTTCTTCCATGGTTCTGAAGCGCGCCATAAACTTTTTATTCGCTCTCAAAAGCGCCTGCTCGGCATCTATTTTATTCCACCTTGCAAGATTTACAACGGCAAAGAGAATATCACCAAACTCATCTTCTTTCTCGTCCTGAGTTTTGGCATTTTTAAACTCCTCAAACTCAGACATAACGCATTTCATAAGTTCCTGTTCATCGGGCCACTCAAACCCAACAGAAACGGCTTTTTTACTTATTTTCTGAGCGCTCATCAGGGCTGACTGAGCTTTGGAAATACCGTCCATGATAGACTTTCTGTGCGGTTTTTCTTCTTTTTTGAGTTTTTCCCAGTTATCCAGAATTTCCTGTGTATTTTGAACCTTAACATCCCCAAAAACGTGGGGGTGGCGGTGGATGAGCTTTTCATTTAAGGTTTTCGCGACATCTTCAATATTGAATTCACCCGCTTCTTTTGAAATCTGGGCATGCAAAACGACCTGAAGAAGAACATCGCCGAGCTCTTCTTTCAAGTGTTTTGCATCGTTGTCGTTTATTGCATCAACGGCTTCATAAGCTTCCTCGAGCATATTTCGTTTTAAAGTGTCGTGAGTCTGCTCCCTGTCCCACTTACATCCGTTTGGAGAGCGGAGAATATCAATAATTTCAATTAATTTTTCGATTTCAGGATAATTCATTTTTATTCCACCATCTGATCAACCGTCATAATCAAAATACCCCTGCCGCCTATGGCTTTGAGGTGTTCTATGCTCTCATAAACCTTATCGGAATCAACGACAACGTGGATAACGACATTGTTTTCGTCCCCTAAAAGCGGCATAATCGTTGGAGAAGAAAGCCCGGGGAGAAAAGTTTTAATTTCATCGAGCGCATTTTTGGGCACGTGCGCCATCAAGTATTTCTTTTCTCTTGCATCAATTACGGATTTTAAAGCCCTCAAAAGACTGCTGACGGAAGCTCTTTTCTCATCGTTCAGGTCTTTATTTGAGATGACTATTGCGGTTGATTCCATAATTTTATCTATAATTCTTAACTTATTCGACTTTAAAGTTGCACCCGATGAGGTAATATCAACAACAACATCGGATAAGCCAAGACGCGGTGTTATTTCCGTTGCCCCCGAGACTTCAATGACGGTTGCGTTTTTCCCGAGTTTTGAAAAATACTCTTTTGAAATATTCGGGAACGAAGTTGCAACATTAATATTTGTCGGTAAATCGTTCGGAGATACAACCTCGTCCTCTTCCTTTACCGCAACGACCATTTCACAGTACCCGAAGTCTAAATCCATTATCTTATCTACATTTGACTTTAATTCGGTAACAATATCAAACCCAGTAAACCCGACATCAGCAACACCGACCTCGACAAAGCGGGGAATATCCTGTGTTCTGACGAAAATCAGTGAATATTTTCCGTTTTTTGTCGTTACCTGAAGGGTGCGTTCCTCTTTTGAAGGGAAATTCAGCCCTGCGCAGGCAAGAAGGTCATAGATTTTTTCAGACAGTCTGCCCTTGTTCGGAATTGCTATTTTGAGCATATTATCGGTATTTTCACTCATAATTTATCCTTTTAAAATGTAGTCATTTGCGATAATGACCGTAAAATCACTCTCACCGCAGAAATTTTTCGTGGAATCGTTATCCATAGGAACGGTGCTTATTTCTGAAATTTTGCTCACTATCCCCCTCACGACATCTCTTGAAACGGAGGACTGCTGATAAATAATTCTGGTTCTGTCAAAATGCCCTCTTCCGATGCAGTTTACCGCACAGCCGTTGAGTCTCAGCTGTTCCTTAATCCGCATAGCATCCTCCTGCTTGTCTCTTGAGTACATTATTCCGACCGTTATAATTTTATCCTCTGTTTCTTGTTTTTTGTGGTAAATCATTGAGTCTATGACTTTTTGGGTTTTATCGGGATCTAAAATCCAGTAGCTGACGTGTCCTCTCTTGTTCGGACCTCCCGGAAGGGTTGTAATCGTGACACTGTCGGAATCAATTTCTCTTGCAAGCGCAGCATACTGAGAGAGCTGATATAAACTCATATCCGTTTTGATGTTTTCATTTGCGATTTTGAGTGCTACCGGAATAGTTTTAATGGAATCGGGCGATTTGAGTTTTTCAAGCAGTGCCTTTAAAAATGTTTGCTGGCGATAAGTTCGTCCGATGTCCCCAAGCAGGTCTTTTCTGAACCTCAGATACCCTTCAGCATCTTTTCCGTTAAGGACATGAGCACCTTTTTTGAGGTCGATAAAGAGTTTTCCCGAATAATCGGTGTAGTGCATAGGTTTTTCGATGTATATTGAAACACCGCCCAGTGCATCGACCAGATTTCTTACTCCGCCTGAGTTTACGATAATATAGTTATTGATTTTAACACCCAAAGTCTCTTCTATGGTCTTTCTTGTTAAATCAATACCGCCAAGGGCATAAGCTGCGTTGATTTTCTGAATACCATGGTTATCCGAAATATAAACTTTACTGTCACGCGGGATAGATATTGCATTTATAACCTTATCCTTCGTGTCAACATTAATGAGGACAATGGTATCAGAGCGCACACCCTTATACGCGTCAGTTCCGATACCGTTTGAGTCAAGACCTAAAAGCAAAATGTTCTGGTAGCGGTTGAAAAATTTAAACGAAAATTTTCTTGACTTATGTTTAGAGACCTTTTCAAACTCTTTTTGTACTGTCTGTTCAGTTATTGACGGGGTATTTGAAGCTGATTCCTCTGCAAATTTACTGCTGACATACATCTTTGCGCTTTCCCAGTTGTCTCTTACGAAATTAAAGAGCGCAAGAACAATCATCACAAACAAAACGAACTTAAACAGACGGGAAAAATTCCTGAGGGTTCTTTCCTGAGAAACCTTTTCACTGTCGAGTTTAAGATATTTTTTATATTGTTCGTCTTTGTCTTTTAATTCGCCCATTTCAATAAAAAATCAGCCATCCTAACTTTAATATTCTAACTTAAAAACACAAAAATATCACCCGATTAAGAATAATTTCATCTGATATGCGTAAAGATTGATGTTTTTTCATGTTGAATATATAATTGTAAGCATAAAAGGAAGAAAAAATGTCTATCACACTTGAGCACAAACAGGCACTTGTTGCGGGCAACGGACTTTTGCCCGTAGTATTTTCACAAAACGCACAGGCAAACGGATTTGAGGTTGTCGCAATTTCACTGTCCTCGGACAACAGAAACCAGCTGAAAAAATATTGCTCAAAGGTGTATGACTGCGCCCCCGGAGAGCTCATCAAGATAAGAGAAATTCTCGAAAAAGAGGGAATAAAGCAATTAACTTTTATAGGGAAAGTATCAAAAAGCCTTGTTATTAAAAGACCTAAGTTTGATTCATTCGCACTGGAACTTCTGAAGAAGGTTAAAAAACTCAATGATGATGCGGTAATGCTTACCATAGTTGATGTTCTTGCCCAGGCAGGGATAACAGTGCTTGACCAGACTATTTTTATCAAAAACCTTATGGCACCAAAAGGTGTACTCGGTGCAATTCAGCCTACGGAAGCAGATTTGAACGATGTAAACTACGGGTTTGAGATAGCAAAAGAAATGGGCAAACTCGACATAGGGCAGTCCGTAGTCATCAAAGACCGCATGATTATGGCGATAGAAGCTATTGAAGGCACAGATAAATGTATTAAAAGAGGGGCAAAACTCGCAAAAGAAAATGCCGTTATCGTAAAAGTAGCAAAACCCCAGCAGGACAAAAGGTTTGATATTCCTGCGTTCGGGCTTAAAACACTAAAGACAATGCACAAATATAACGCAAGACTGATAGCGGTGGAGGCGGGCGAAACCATTCTCGTTGACCAGAAAAAGACTATTGATTACGCAAATAAGCACAATATAATCGTAATGGCGGTATGAAGAAAATATTTATCATCACAGGCGAATATTCAGGCGACAAGCACGCGGCGGATTTAGTGCGTGCGCTTCAGAAACTCAGGCCTGACCTTCAGATTGAAGCAATAGGCGGGGATAACCTCAAATCAACAGGGATAAAACTCTTCGCCGACCACAGCAAAATGTCCGCAATGGGTTTAGGACTAAAGATTATCTTTGACCACATTATGCTCGGCAGACAGGTTGCAAAATATTTAAAAGAGGAATATAAGCCCGACTTGGTTGTCCTTATTGACTACGGAGGGTTTAACCTTAACCTCTCAAAAGTCCTGAAAAAATACGGAATGAAGATTTTTTATTATATTCCCCCACAAATCTGGGCATCGAGAAAATGGCGGTTAAACACAGTCAAAAAGTGTATAGATAAAGTTATTACGATATTTCCGTTTGAAGAAAAAATGTACAAAGACGCAGGTGTTGATGTTGAATACGCAGGACACCCGCTTCTGAATCAAATTCCGCCAAAGACGGACAAGGACAGGTTTTTTGAAGAAACAGGGCTCGACAAAAACAAAAAACTTATTTCAATTTTCCCGGGCTCGAGGAAGTTTGAGATTAACAATCTTCTTCGCCTGTTTCTGGAATCTGCAAGGCTGATAAAACAAAAACACCCCTCAATTCAGTTTGCTCTCTGCCAGGCGCCGACTATTGATGATGATTTAATTATGCCCGACCTCAAATTTTACGAGGATTTAAACATAAAAGTCCTTAAAAACAGGAACTATGAGCTTTTAAGCACCTCTGATGCCCTTATGCTGGCTTCGGGTACGGTAGCACTTGAAGCTGCAATATATAACACACCGATGATTATCAGCTACAAAGGACCTCGGCTCTTTTATTATATCTATCTTTTAGTCAGATGTATAAAGCGGGTATGCCTGCCCAACATCATTCTTGATGAGGATATTGTGCCCGAACTCGTTCAGAATAAGGCAAAGAGCGAAATTATCTCTGATGAACTGTGCAAAATTTTAGAGGATGAGAGTTATAAAAGAGAATTTGTTAACAAATTGCAACATGTTGTAAATGCACTTACTGTCGGAAATTCGGCCGAAAATGCAGCAAGAATTATCATACAAAATATATAGATTTTTTAATTAACACTTTAAATCTTTAAAAAAAAGTTCTATTATATAAAAAAGGTTGAACAGAAATAACAAGTAAATGGTTTTATTAGAATGGTGTTGAAGGCTATGTTTACGCTCAGTCGAATTATTCTACGAATGCGGTTGATATAACGAATTGTAATAGTTTTTTTTTAAAACTAACAAATTTTTAAAAAACGTGGTTTATAGAATAAGTGCGATTTGAGAAGTATAAATGAACAGTAAATCAAAATTACAAAATAAAAATAATACCCCTATAAAAAATATATTGTCGAGCAACCCCCTTACCCAGGGTGATTTGGTCAAAAAGCTCAACAATTTAAACAACGGAATCAGCTCGGGGACATATACGGGAAGAATTTCTTCGTTAATCGAGAAACCCTCGAACAGAATTGATTATCCCGAACTGCTTAAAATGCTCAATAAAGCGGTTCAGAAGGCTACCGATGCAAATAAGCTGTTTTCGACAATCCACAACTCGTTTTTAACGAGTATCGGCGCGTCCTTCAGCGCTATCGGAATAATCAACGAGCACTCAAAATGTATCAATTTAAGACTGCTTGATAAGGACAGTGTTGTTTATTCTTCAAGAATTTTCCAGAATGACACTTCAAACGAGATAATAAAAGCTATCGAAAACGACCTTATTGTTTCGGTAAACAACAATTCATTCCTGAAGGTTCCGCACCTCGAGGACTCCCCCGCCATCATCCTTCCTCTGAAGAATGACAACAATATTGTCGGGGTATTCATCGTAGGCGATTACAGTATTGTTAATCACATAAACATCTATGAGCTTATCGCAAGCTACTTTGGGCTTTTCTATAAAAACAACGAAGCTATGAGAAAAGTTTTCCAGAATACGACAGTCGATAACCTCACAAACCTCTATTCCCACAGAAGATTTCAGGAGCTGCTCTCGGAGGAACTCCAAAAAGCGAAGAGGGACGAGCAAATGCTCTCTGTTCTCATCTTCGATATTAACGAAATATCAATAATCAATAAGGAATACGGACACTCAAAAGGTGACGAGGTTATTAAGCACGTCGCGGAAAAAATCAGCCAGAATATCAGAAAACAGGATATTGCGGGCAGATACGGCGGTGACGAGATAGCCGTTATCCTTCCCGGTATGGATACAAACGAAGCAAAATATATCGCGGAATATATTACCTACGTCATTTCCTGTACGTTCATTGATGATGTCGGACCTGTTAAGGTCTCTGTCGGTGTTGCGACTTATCCGAAGGACTCTACCGACCAGGAAAAACTTCTGATTTTGACCGAACAGGGCGTATTTGTTTCGAGAAACAAGGGCTACAAAAACGGAACATCAACAATTGTCAGCACTCAGGACTACGATTTTTGGGATGATACCGCTCTCAACTCGTTTGCGTCAGTTATCGCAAAACGTCATTCTCAGATAGGTATCAATTTTGAGGAATCTCTGCTTGATAAATTCCAGCACGAGAATAACTTAACTCAGACTCACTTAATCGAAATCGTTACCTCGCTTGCAAGTGCAATCGATGCTAAGGACGAATACACAAAAGACCACTCGGCTTCGGTTTCAAGATATGCCGTTGCGCTTGCAAAGGCAATAAATCTTCCCGATAAAGACATCGAGAGAATCAAACTCGGTGCGCTTTTACACGATATCGGGAAAATCGGTATCCCTGAAAACGTACTCAGAAAGCCGACCGTTCTGACGGAAGAAGAATGGGCTGTTTTAAGACAGCACCCGACCATCGGCGCAGACAAGATTTTGAAGCCAAACCCCTCACTTCACGACTTAATACCTATCGTTAAATACCACCACGAAAGATGGGACGGCGGAGGCTATCCTGAAGGACTGAAGGGCAAAGAAATACCGCTTTATGCCAGAATCGTTGCAATTGCGGACTCTTACCACGCGCTCATCAGTGACAGACCGTACAGAAAAGGTCTGAGCATAGATAAGGCGTGCAAAATTCTGGAAGAAGGCGCAGATAAACAGTGGGATAAAGAACTCGTCAGACAGTTCATCTTAATCGCAGAATCGCTGGGTACAAAGATTTAGCCGTTTTAAATGTCTTTATCCTCAAGCACTTTTTCGACTATTCCTTTAAGCGCAATTTTGACGTGCGCATAATTTAGTCCGCCCTGCATATAGACGGCATAAGGCGGTCTGACAGGCCCGTCCGCCGAAAGTTCAATGGTTGAGCCTTCAATGAAGGAACCGCCCGCCATAATGAGCTTGTTATCATACCCCGGGACCTCATCGGGAACGGGTGTAAGATAGGACTCTATCGGGGAAAGCGACTGAAGTGTTTTGCAAAATTCAAGCAGGGGCTTTTCTTTATCAAACCTTATTGTCTGAATTAAATCTGTTCTTATTTCGTGAGGCTTCGGTGTTGAGATGTAGCCGATGTCCTCAAAAACCTGAGAAGCAAGAATTGCGCCTTTTATTGCTTCAGAAACTATGGAAGGTGCCATAAAAACGCCCTGAAAGATAAGCCTTAACTGGTTGAGCATAGCACCGCCCTCACCTGCAATTCCGGGGGCTGTAAGTTGGCAGGCACTTTGATAGACATACTCTTCTTTTCCCGCAATATATCCACCCGTTTCAACTATTCCGCCGCCCACGTTTTTGATGAGAGAACCTGCGATTAAATCAGCACCAACCTCAAGCGGTTCAAGTTTTTCAACAAATTCGCCGTAGCAGTTATCCACAAAACAAATGCAGTTCGGGTTTTTCGCTTTTACAATTTCTATCATCTTTCTGATAGTCTCAATGTTGAGAGATTTTCTGAGCGAATACCCCCGGGATCGCTGAATTAAAACCATATTAACCGAGGTATCGATTTTTTCTCTTATTGCGTCAAAATCAACGTCCATATCGTTAATTAAAGGAATTTCCTCGTATTTTACCCCGTGCCCGATTAAAGATGAGCGCTTATCCCCTCTTTTCCCGATGACCTCTTCCATAGTGTCATAGGGCGCACCTGCAAGAGATACGAGCTTTTCGCCATAACGGAGGTTTCCGAAAAGACAACAGGCGAGGGTGTGAGTTCCCGAAACGAAATGGTTTCTGACAATGGCTTTTTCGGCTTTAAAAATGTCGGCAAAAACATTGTCGAGGGCTTCTCTTCCCATATCGTCGTGACCGTAGCCCGAGACAGTCGCAAAGTGTTCAAGCCCGATTTTGTTCTTTATAAAGGCACGAAGAACTTTTTCCTGATTATATTCTTTGACCTCATCAACGAAATCAAAGTATTTTTTAACCTTTTCTTCGGCAGTTTTTACAATGTTTTCAGCAATCTTGTTCATAGAATAATCAAAACACAAAAATAAGACAAAATAAAGCAAATTAAATTTCCTCCTCTCCTTGGATATTCGTGTTAAATCCCTCGCCCCTTGAGGGAGAGGGGTAGTTTTTCGAGTTTAAAATCGGAGATTTTCAACTCAGAAAAACGGGGAGAGGGGTTAAAAAACAAATTATTAAGTTTTGTTAAGCAAATTACTATTCTACAAATAGCTTACTATTGTTGAATGTTGAGGAATTTTTTAAAATTAAAAAAACAAAAGTTGAAAAATTTTTCTATACATCCACCATGATGTGTGGTTTAATTGAAACATACAAGGATGGGCTTTTGAGAAAGCCGACCATACAAAAGATTTAGCCAAGAAATTGGCTGTATTAGGGGAGGAGATTTGGAAAAATCCAAATTCGAGCCGCAATTAAGCGGCTTTTTTGTTGTTTATAAATATTCCGAAATTATGTTATAATTTCGAAAAATGTGGTATTATAAATATAAGATAATTTAAGAGAAAGAGAGATTTTTATGTCAAATTTAAAAAATAAAGTTATTCCTACCCCCCCCCTATAAATATCATGGGTTTACATTAGCAGAAACTCTGATAACTCTTGTCATCATCGGAGTTATTGCGGCAATAACTGTTCCAACCTTAATAATGAAACATCAAAAAGAAGAAATGGTTACAAGGTTAAAAAAAGCGTATTCTTCTCTTGCTCAAACTACATCAAGAGCAATTGCCGATAATGGTCCGATTAACACTTGGGAAGTTCTTAGTGCAGGTAATGATGGTTCTAATATTTTTAATAAAAAATATTTGTTACCATATCTTAATGTGATGAAAGACTGTGGTAGCAGAACTGATGCAGAGTGTGAGTTTGTTACACATTATATAGATGGTACTAATGAAGAAGTTTTGTCAGATACTTTTGCAAGATTTTTTCTTAGTGATGGAACTTTTATTGCAACCAGAGCTTGGGTAAATGACAATTACAAATATATTACTCTCCGAATTGATATTAACGGCAGAAAAGGACCAAATCGCTTTGGAAAAGACATATTCAAATATCAGTATCATATTACAAGAAATGATGTTGAAAATGGTTCAACTATTGAAGGCAAATTTTTACCTGAAGGTTTTAATGGTACTCCGGAGCAAATCCTTAACAATTGCAGCAGAACAGGTACAGGAGAAGTCTGCGCTACTAAAATAATGAGAGACAGCTGGCAGATAAAAGACGACTATCCTATGTAAACTGTAAGTTTAACATACCTGCCCAAAAATTTTAAAATAATAAAAAAGCAGAGATTATAAAATCTCTGCTTTTTTGTATAAATAATAATTTATTAAACTACGCCCTGTTCTTTCATTACTCTTGCGAGTTTTCTGAAGGCGGCTATGTTTGCACCTGCGACATAGTTGTTGCCGAGCCCGTAAGTATCACAGGCTGATGAACAGTCGTTAAAGATATTCGTCATTATGCCGTTCAGAGTTGTGAGGACTCTTTCCTTATCCCAGGCATAGCGCATAGAGTTTTGTGCCATTTCAAGTGCTGATGTTGCTACACCGCCTGCGTTTGCTGCTTTTGCCGGAGCAAGAGGGACATTGTTTTTATGGAAATATTCAATAGCCTCAAGAGTTGTAGGCATATTTGCACCTTCACCGACTGCCTTAACACCGTTTTTAACAAGTGTTTGTGCATCTTCAAGACTGATGTCGTTTTGGGTTGCGCAGGGAAGTGCAATATCTGTCTTTATTTCCCAGATACCTTTTTTGCCGTTTGATGTTTCAATATATTCAGCCTCGGGGTGTTTCGTCAGATATTCTTTAATTCTTCCTCTCTTAACCTCTTTGATTTGTTTAATTAGAGCGAGGTCAATGCCGTTTTTATCGTAAATACAACCGTTTGAATCGCTCATTGCAACGACATTTGCGCCTGATTTTTGTGCGAGTTCACACGCATAAATTGCAACGTTGCCCGAGCCTGAAATTGTTACTGTCTTACCCTGAAAATCACCAAGCCCGTTTGCTTTCAGGAGTTCTCTCATAAAATAAACAAGCCCGTAGCCCGTTGCTTCCGTTCTTCCGAGAGAACCGCCGTAGCCTAAGCCTTTTCCTGTCAAAACACCTGCTTCATAAACGTCTTTAATTCTTTTATACTGACCGAAGAGATAACCTATTTCCCTTCCCCCGACACCGATGTCGCCTGCGGGAACATCTGTATCGTGAGAGATATGTCTCTGAAGCTCTGTCATAAAGCTCTGGCAAAACTTCATTATTTCAACTTCGCTTTTGCCTTTCGGATCAAAATCGCTTCCGCCCTTTCCTCCTCCTATCGGGAGACCTGTGAGGGCATTTTTAAAAATTTGTTCAAACCCCAAAAATTTCATAATACTGAGGTTTACACTCGGGTGAAATCTCAAACCGCCTTTATAAGGCCCTATCAAACTGCTGAACTGAACCCTGTATCCTCTGTTTACTCTGATTTTACCGTTATCGTCTATCCACGGAACTCTGAACATCACTGTTCTTTCGGGTTCGACAAAACGCTCAAGAATAGAAAGTTCTTCATATTCAGGGTGAGCATTGATTACAGGCTCAATTGTTGTTAAGACTTCCTGAACCGCCTGCAGAAATTCAGGTTCTGTTGTGTTCTTGGCTATAGTTTCTTCCAGCACTCGTTGAATGTAACTGTTCATACATATCCCTTCGTTTATGTCATGTAGTGTAAAATTTCGTGGTTAATAGTAACATATTTTTTTTTCATGCGCAATATTTTTGTGAAGAAATTATTGCAAGAACTTTGAAATATACTATAATTATTTTATGAAGCAGCACTCACTTTTTGATATTATTTCGCCCGTAATGATAGGGCCTTCAAGCTCGCACATGGCAGGGGCTATAAGGCTCGGGCTTATGGCGGGGAAAATTTATTCTTCCACGATAAAAAAAGTCACTTTTAAACTCTATAACTCTTTTGCGGAAACGGGAAAAGGACACGGCACCGACAAAGGACTTATGGCAGGGTTAATAGGACTTAGCGCCGATGATATAAGGGTTAGAACAGTTTTTGACCTCGAAGAAGTAAAGAAAATTGATTATAAATATGAATTTTCTCATAACCTCGACAGACACCCGAATGCGGTTGATTTCATAATTAACGATGAAACGGTTATCTCAGGGAACTCTACGGGGGGCGGAAATATCGAGATAACAAAAATTAACGAGTTTGAAACCTCTATCTCGGGCGAATATCCGACCATAATCGTCTTTTATAAAGATAAACCCGGTATGATTTCAAGGGTTACGGAGCTGATTCTCGAAAAACACATCAATGTTGCCACCTTAAACTGCACAAGAAACGCAAAAGGTGAAACGGCTTCAATGTGTATCTGCCTCGATTCGCCCGCTGAAAACGGGGTTGCAGAGAAGATAAGCGCCCTCGAGGACGTTTATTTCGTCAGAAATATCGATAAAATGGACAGCTAACTATGATTAAATCCCTTAACACCTTTGAAACACTGCTCTCTTATTCCGAGGAAAACAACCTTCCCATATATAAAATTATGGAGGAGGTTGAGTCAAGAGCCTTTGATATTACTGTTGAAGAGATAAGAAAAAAGGTTAAACACAATGTTGATGAGATGAAAAACTCTATTAAAAACGGTTTAGCCTGCAGGGAAAAATCACAAAGCGGTTTATCAGGGGGAGACTGCGCTAAATTAAGGGAAAAATTTAAAACAACCCCTGCGCTCTTCGGTTCGTTATATGAAAAAATTTCAACCTATTCTTTAGCCGTTATTGAAGAAAACGCGAGAATGGGCAAAATCGTTGCCTGCCCGACTGCAGGCTCGTGCGGAATAGTTTCCTCCGTTCTTGTTGCCCTGAGTGAAGAGCTGAATTTAACTGAAGAAGATGAAATTAATATGCTCATCACCGCAGGTGCGATAGGACATATTGTTTCAATAAAACTTGCCCCCGCAGGTGCGGTCGGCGGTTGTCAGGCAGAATGCGGTCTTGCAAGTGCTATGGCAGCGGCAGCTTGCACCTGTGCGAGAAAAGGCACAACAAAACAGATTATCCACTCGGCAACTTTGGCACTCAAAAATATTCTCGGATTAACCTGCGATCCTGTTTTAGGGCTTGTAGAAGTGCCCTGCGTTAAAAGAAATGTGTTTCTTGCAACGTATTCAATAACCGCGTCAGAGCTGGCAATGGCGGGTATTGAGAGCAAAATTGCACCCGATGATGTTGTAGATGCGCTTGTTCAGACGGGACAGTTAATGTCACCTCTTTTAAAAGAAACCTCTCAGGGCGGTTTAGCCTTCACAAAAAGCGCTGATAATTTTAAAGAAACGATAAAGTTTTAATTTGTCGGGCAGGAATGCCCAACTTATAATTTCTACAAATAAGTCAAGCAGACTTCATTTGTCGTGTTTTACAACACGACCTATGCCTTTCTGTAACAAATTCTTAACACTTCTCTTAAAAAAGTAAATCCGAAGTATTGAGGGTGGTTTTATAGATACCGCAAAAAATGAAATTTTAATAAGGAAGGTAAGAAAAAATGAGTACAGTAGCATTCGCAAACCCCAAAACAGCATTATACGACAGAACAAAAGGAAATTTCCAAAACAGAGTTCAGTGCTCAGCCGAACATATGAATAATCATTCAAAAACAGCTATCGGCACTGCGGCAGGTGTCGGTGCGGCTGCGTTTTTAGGCGACTGTCTCATTAAATCAGGTATGAAGGACCTTGCAAAACCAGATTATTTAAATTTGTTCAAGACTTCAAAGGGCTTTGACAAGGTTACAAACGGAGCAAAATTCGTCTATTCAAAGGCTCAGGACAGTGTTATAAATCTTCTGCAAAAGCCTGCTGTCAGCAAAAAATTAGGCAAATCAGATAAATTCATTAATAAATACACAAAACTTGCAAAAACAAAACTTGGCAAATTAACCAAAACAAAAGGCGGTAAAACAGGTTTGGCGGTTGCTCTCATAGGCGGTGCGCTCGTTGTTCTCGGCAACATAGCCAACCATTTTTATAAAGCTGGTCAAATCGACCAAAAATATACGGATAAAGCCAAAATGGCAAAAGCCGTAAATATTCAGAAGTACTAATTTTTCAATTAACCTTCACAAAAAATCGGGACTTAACTAAAAGCCCCGATTTCTTTTGTGTGTTGAATTTTTAATTCCGTTCAATTATAATATTATTCCCAACAAGGAGTAACTTTATGTTTGAAATAAACCCTGCTGATAAATTATATAACACTATAAATAATATAGAGCGAATAAGAACAAATAACGAACGAAGCAAAAACAGCGCTCTGAGAGGAAATATAGTCAAAACCGCTGCAAAAATCGGGGTTGTTTCCTCTGCCGTTCCGTTTACCGCCGCTGCCATAATGTTTTCGGGGGTTGATGAAGCTGTCTTTGAAAACGCAAATGTAACTTATCATATCCCAAAGTTTTTTGAAAAATCGGAAACACTCAAAAAAATCGGCTATGCAATAGATGAAAAAATATATCATGCGCTCGATAAAACTGCCTCTTTTCTGAGGAAACCAAAGGCACAGGAGATTATTGAGAAAACAGACGGTTTTGTGGATAATATTGCGACCAAAGTGTTTAAACAGGATAATGAGCTGAAACACGTTACGGGCGGTATGACTGTGCTAGGGCTGAAGGTCCTGGGCGGGGCGCTTTTAGGCGGTATTGTTATCAAACATTTTATAAACCGAAATAAAATAAACAAAGACTATGAAGCAAAACAGAAATTAGCAAAACAATATCAGATGCAGGCGATAGAAAAACATCTTGATAAAACACAAAATTTATAATAAAAAATAAAATTGTAATTGTCGGGCTAAAGCCCGACCTATTTTTTTGTACTGTAAGTTGGGCTTTCCAGCCCGACACTATTACCACGGATAGCCGTCAGGAATAGTCCAGCCTGATTTCATGATGACAGCTGCACAACTTCCTCCTGCATAAGAAGCATTTTTATTACAACAACTAGAACCAGTACATGTCAATAAATTATTTATACTATAGTCATTATCATAAGGAAGAAGTTTTCCAGATAAAGAAGATTCTGGATAATTTATATAATAAATAAAAGAGAATAAATCACGTCCCATTTTGTTAGGTTTGCTTTGTCCGTTTATATCTATAAATACTCCGGCCATTTTTCTGGTTGTATTTGTAACAAATACTCCAATTAAAGAACCATCTTGAAGATAAAAACGATATATATAATTAGCAAAAGAAGAGGAATCATTATTATTCAAATATCTATAAGAATATTGACACTCACTTGTTGTTCCAAGTCCACAGTCTCTTGAAATACTTAAATATGGTTTAAGGTATTTTTCAAAAAAATCTTTTGCAGCTTGTCCTGAATAATCTTCTCCTATCTCCCACGTTTCTATTGGACCATTGTCCGCAATCGCTTTTTGAGTTGTCTGAGCAATGGTCGAATAAGATTTTTTTAATCTTGTTATAGTTTCTTCTTTTTGATGTTTAATAATCAATGTCGGAACAGTTATAGCTGCGATAACACCAATGATGACAAGAGTAATCAAAACCTCTGCCAGAGTGAAAGCATTATTTTTACCAACACAATGATTTAGTAAATTATTGATAGAACCTGAAAAACTACGAAAGTTTTCTCGCCTACTTCTTTTCCAAAAGCAAAATCTCGGACGGAATGAAATTCCGGAAAGCGAGGTTTGATGTTGCGACTGCGAATCGCAAAAGCAACTACAAAACCGAGCGCAAAGGGATTTCAAGACGAAGTAGGGGGGGGGTAGGAACAAGTTTATTTTTCAAATTAAACATAAATTTATCCTCTCATCTCAATATTTATAGTTTTATATTAGCATATTGCCCCAATAATGTAAATTTCTAACACAAAAAAACGGAGTTTAAATTAAACTCCGTTTTCTGTAGTGGTCGGGTTTACGAACCCGCCAAAATTATTTTGTTGCAGCACCTGCTTTTGAGATAATCTCAGCTTCGATGTTGCCCGGTACCTGTTCATATTTGAGGAATTCCATTGAGAAGGTGCCTCTTCCCTGAGTATTTGATCTCAGGTCTGTAGCATAACCGAACATATTTGCAAGAGGAACGATTGCTCTTACAATTACGTTACCTGTGTTGCCGATAGGTTCCTGACCTTCAACTCTTCCTCTTCTTCTTGAAATGTCACCGATAATCGTTCCCGTAAATTCGTCAGGAATTTCGATTTCGACTTTCATAACAGGCTCAAGTATGCAGGGAGATGCTTTTTTGCAACCCTCTTTAATTGCCATAGAACCTGCGATTTTGAATGCCATTTCAGAAGAGTCAACTTCGTGGTAAGAACCGTCGTAGAGTTCAACCTTAACGTCAATCATCGGGAATCCTGCTAAGATACCGCCTTCAAGCGCTTCTTCCATACCTTTTCTTGCAGGTTCGATGTATTCTTTCGGAATTGCACCACCGACGATTTTGTTTTCAAATACAAATCCTGCATTTTCTTCTGCCGGTGAAATTTTAACTTTACAATGTCCGTATTGACCTTTACCACCTGACTGACGGATAAACTTAGAATCCTGGTCAGCAGTTCCTCTGATTGTTTCTCTGTATGCAACCTGAGGTTTACCGATGTTAGCATCAACGTGGAATTCTCTGAGCATACGGTCAACGATGATTTCGAGGTGGAGTTCGCCCATACCCGAAATGATTGTCTGGCCTGTTTCGTTATCTGTTTTAACCTGGAAGGAAGGATCTTCTTCTGCAAGCTTCTGAAGAGCGATACCCATTTTATCCTGGTCTGCTTTTGTTTTAGGTTCGATAGCAACGCTGATAACAGGAGTCGGGAAAGTCATTTTTTCTAAGATGATAGGTGCTTTTTCATCGCAGAGAGTATCACCTGTTGTTGTATCTTTCAAACCGACAGCCGCACAAATGTCGCCTGCGTGAACTTCCTGAATTTCGTTTCTTTGGTCTGCGTACATCTGAACAAGTCTTGAAATTCTTTCTTTTTTGCCGTTTGTAGCATTAAGAACATAAGAACCTGACTGAAGAACGCCTGAATAAACCCTCATAAATGTCAAACGACCAACATAGGGGTCTGTCATAACCTTGAAAGCAAGTGCTGAGAAAGGTTCTTCATCAGAAGAATGTCTTTCAACAGTTGTTCCGTCTTCGAGTTCGCCCTGAATAGCCTTAACATCAACAGGTGAAGGCATATAATCAACAACTGCATCTAAGAGCAACTGAACACCTTTGTTCTTAAAAGCTGTACCGCAGCATACGGGAACGATTTGGTTGTTGATGGTTGCTTTTCTTAAACCTGCTTTGAGTTCTTCAACGGTTGCTTCTTCACCTTCCAAGAACTTCATCATTAATTCATCATCAAATTCAGAAATTGCTTCAACCAACTCTGCTCTATATTGTTTTGCTTTTTCGAGCATATCTGCAGGAATTTCTTCTTCTTTAATATCTGTACCCAAATCGTTAGTGTAGATTTCAGCTTTCATTCTCAAAAGGTCGATTAACCCTGTGAATTTATCCTCTGCGCCGATAGGAAGTTGAATCGGGTGAGCGTTTCCGCCGAGTCTTGTTTTGATTTGTTCAACGACTCTGTAGAAGTTAGCGCCGACTCTGTCCATTTTGTTTACGAATACCATACGGGGTACTTCATATCTGTTAGCCTGTCTCCAGACTGTTTCAGACTGAGATTGAACACCGCCGACTGCGCAGAAAACTGCAACAACGCCATCGAGAACTCTCAGAGAACGTTCAACCTCAATTGTGAAGTCAACGTGGCCCGGGGTGTCGATAATGTTAATTTGGTGGTTTTTCCAGTAAGAAGTAACTGCTGCAGACTGAATTGTGATACCACGTTCACGTTCCTGATCCATAAAGTCTGTTACGGCAGCACCATCGTGTACTTCACCGATTTTGTGTGTTTTACCTGTATAGAATAAGATTCTTTCGGTAGTGGTTGTCTTACCTGCGTCGATGTGAGCGGCAATACCGATGTTTCTTACTCTCTCTAAGGGTACTTGTCTTGCCATTTTTTTATCCTTATCTATTTGTACATCAATTTTAAGAGCGATATGCTCTCAAAAATATTCTCACATAAACATAAAAATTTTTAAAATATTTTTTTATTTGGGAATAATTTTAGTTAAAAATAATTAATATTGTTATTTTTTACAAATTGCAGGGAATATGATAATATGTACTTGAAGAGATTTTAAGAGAGGTTTTTAATTATGATAAACAAAAATAAACAAGTCTCTACCCCCCCCTACAGACATAACGCGTTCACTCTTGCTGAAGTTTTAATTACACTTGTCATCATTGGTGTTATTGCAGCAATAACCATTCCGACAATGATGAACAGTAAAAATAACGAGGAATTAAGAGCAGGACTCTTGAAAGCACAATCTACCCTCGCAGGTGCTTTAGAAATGTATTATGCAAAGAATGGAGAAAGAATTACTCCTTCAACTCTTGGTAGTCATGAATTAAAAACAAAGATTTTACCTTATATTTCGACTGCAAAAGATTGTGGGTTATCCTCCTGTGTTTCGTCAACCAATGCAAGCGAAATATATAAAACTTTAAATAATGAAAGTCTAAACGCTTATTATATTGATGACGGTCAATTTATTATGAATGATTCGATGTTTGTTTTCATTGAAAATTCAGGCGCTAATAATGGTAATTTAGTTTTTATGGCTGTTGATGTAAACGGATTCAAAAAGAAACCAAATAAAGCCGGTCATGATTTGTTTATGTTTGAACTAAATTCAAAGGGGAATTTAATTCCTATGGGAACAAGAGGAAGTTATATGTCAGATCAAACAACATATTGCTCAATGACTTCATCTCATAAATTAAATGGTCTTGGCTGTACGGCAAAGGCTCTGGCAGACCCCAACTATTTTAAAAATCTGCACTAATCTCTCCCTCTCCTATGGGAGAGGGCTGGGGTGAGGGTTATCCCGTCAGGGCATTACCAATTCTGAAATTGTTTTGTATATTTTGTCGTAAACACCCTCAAGATTTTCGTTAACTTCATTATTCCAAAATCTAATAATTGTAAATCCTAAAGATGAAAGAAAAATTGTTCGTTCCTCATCATATTTTATATTTTGAGTTTCGTTATGCTGCCCGCCATCAAGTTCTATGATTAATTTTATATCTGGGGCGACAAAATCAACAATATATTTTCCTATAGGATATTGTCGTTTAAATTTTATATTTTGAATTTTGCGGTTTCTAACCAAATTCCAAATAATTTTTTCCTGTGGGGTTTGTTGTTTTCTCAATATTTTTGCTAAGTTATAGTTTTTGCTCATAACTTAATTATAACATACAATCAACCCTCACCCTAACCCTCTCCCAGAGGAGAGGGAAATTGCCGGCAAATTGACTATATCCTATTATCCTCGTGGAGTTCGAGGTTTTCATATGCCAAAAGTGCCGCCCCGACCATGCCTGCGTTATTCTTTAACTCCGCAGGGACGATTTTGACAGGATCGACAACAATATTGTGATTTACCTCTTTTTCGAGTTTCTTGCAGTCAACAACCTCGCCCATACCTCCTGAGAGAACAACAATTTCGGGATCAAAAATATTAACAAGGCTGATTATCCCGAGCGCAACGTGATGCTGCCAGGTTTCAAAAACCTCTTTTGCAAACTCATCACCCCTCTGGGCTGATTTAATCAGGTCTATCGTTGTTATATCCTCAACTCTCGCATTTCTGTATACACCTTTTCTGAAGGACGGTCTGATTTTTGCTAGCCTTCTTATGGTTTCCTTCATACCTGTACCTGAAGCATAGGCTTCCCAGCAGTCAAAATTATGACAAGTACATTCGCGAACGGCATCTGTATGTATTTTTATACTTCCGACCTCACCGGCTTTTCCCGATTTACCTCTCAAAAGTTTCCTGTTGATGATAATTCCGCCCCCGATACCTGTTCCGAGAGTAATAACAATAATATTCTTATACCCTCTTGCCGCACCTTTTTTATACTCGCCCCACGCCGCCGCGTTTGCATCATTTTCAACAAAAATATTTGACTTGCTTACCCTTGAAAAATCGAGGTTGCGGTAGCCCTCGGGCATATTCGGGGTTGATGAGCGGACAAGTGTATTTTCAAGATTGACAGCCCCCGCAGTCGCGAAGGAAACGTAGTCAAACTGCCCCTCATTCTCGTTTGTTATCTGGCAGAGCATAAAAAACAACTCTTCTACAGTTTTTGGGGTTGATTTTTTGTGTATTCCCGAGCAAATCTTCCCTTTTTCATCAACTATCGCATAGCTTAACTTCGTTCCGCCTATATCAAACGATAAAAACTTTGTCATTTCTTTAACCCTCTTGTACAAAACCTTTTTGTAATAAGCTGGGGACGTGTTACGGCAGAGCCTATCACAACCGAGTGCGCCCCGAGTTCAAATGCCCTGTTTACCTCTTCAACCGTCCAGATTCTGCCTTCAAGCACAACGGGGCAATCCACCACCTTAACGAGTTTTTCGAGCATGCCAAAATCAGGTGTGGTTAAATCCGATTTTGATTCCAATGTGTAGCCCGAAAGTGTTGTTGAAATAATATCAGCCCCCAAAGCCCTCGCAGCAATACCTTCCTGGACAGTCGAAACATCCGCCATAGAGATTTTATTATTCATTCTGATATATTTGATGATTTTCCTCAAATCGTCTTTAGGTCTTGGTCTTGAAGTACCGTCAAAAGCAATTATATCAGCCCCTGCGCCGATTAAAAGTTTAACATCTTTAATCGTAGGAGTGATATAGACAATACTCATCCAGTTTTCGGGGATAACATCAGGTTTGGTTAAGCCGATGACGACAATATCTTTAAACATCTCTTTTGCGTTCCTGATGTCTCTTTCCCCTGCAAGCCTGAGTGCCTGAGCCCCGCCTTTCACGACAGAGGACATCATCGCCTTCATACAAACCTCATTATATAAAGGTTCTGACGGCATCGCCTGAACGGATATAACAACCTTATTCTTAATTCTCTCAACAACATCCATAAAATAATTATATCATGACCACAAATTTTGACAGAGAAAAATTATTGTCATTTTCGGTGTCAGAAATTGAACCATACTGTTTCAGGTCAAATATATTTAGAAATGTAAAGTTGAATTTTTCGGATGCGTTTTTAATGATTTTTTATTAAAGATACGACATTTTAGATAAAAAATCGGATAAAAATTTTAGATTTTTGAAGTAATTTTTTCAAAAAAGAGGATTTTTTTGATTTTTTTCTGAGGTGTAAAAGCCCATGACACGCAACTAAATTTGTATTCATGTTTTGAAGGTATTAGTATTGCAATGGTGCAAAAGTAAGTCAAGATAAGTATGCAAATCAACAAAACAGTTATTAATTATAAAGGTAGTTCATATTTAGCCCCTTCTCCCAAGCTGAACCAAAAACAACAAAGTTTTGGGGGTGTAGGTGATGTTCTGACCGCAGGGCTTCAGACCTTTGACAAGTACCCGATGATTGGCGTCAGCTTTATTGACACCGTTTCAACAAATATCCCGAGAACCGTTGTTGATTTGAAGACAGGTATTCCTGCAGCTCTCGAAACTGCAAGAAGAGAGTTTTCGGGCTTGTTCGTAAACTGCCTGATGCCAAGTTTTATCGTTTTAGGTGTTGCAAAAAAATTAAACCCTCAATTCCAAAAGCACTTTAAGGGAATTGACATGGCGCACTCCTGGGCTAACCAGAGTGTTATTGAATTTTTAAGTCCTATCTATAAGCACGCCAAAAAATCGGGCGAGCCCGAAAAAGTAGCAAAAGAATTTGCAAGAGAAACCCTTTCAAAACTTGAAGGTCTTGACGGAAAAACCTGGGTTAAGTTCTCTGATAAAATCGGAACTGAAAACTTTGAAAAAGCCGTTGATATTTTGGGCAACACAATTTCAAGATTCGGTCTGAGCGGAAAAGAAACAAAAGAAGCGATTTCTCAGGCTCATAAACTAATCGTTGACGAGACAAAAGCCTCTGAAATTTTGAGGGTAAACGGAAAAAGACTCGGTACAAACCTTTCCGATTTACTAAGAGATCAGGTGGATTTGGGAAGAAAATTTGCCACAAAATCAGTAGGTGACCACCTCGACAGCTTCACTAAACAGGCAACTAAGTTTATTAACAAAAAGAGTTTAATCGGACTTGCAATAATTATTCCGCTCGCTATGTCCGTTCAGGCGCTCAACAGAAGAATGACAAGAAAACAATTCCACGCAAAAGGCGCGCCTATTTATAAAGATTTCGGTAAAAAGAACACACACAAAGATTTGAGCCCTCAGGAGGAAAGAAAATTCTTCGCTCAAAAATGTCTTGCGGCTGGCGGAATGGTAGGTTTAGCACTTCTTTCGATGATGAAAAAACCTACAATGCAGATGTTCCAGTTTAAAGGAATGTTCCCGACAGTTGACCAGTGCAGGGTTATTGCCTGCTCAACCTTCGCAAGCAGAATGTTTGCAGCAGAGGACAGTAACGAGCTTCGTGAATCAACGGTAAGAGACGTTGCTTCGTTCTCAGGGCTTTATTTCCTCGGCGACTACGTCGCAAAAGGTGTTGCAACCGCAATCGAGAAGATAAAACCTGATGTTAAACTTTTAAATGTTGTTAAAGAATCAAAACAAACAGACAATGTCTTTAAGAAATTCGGAAACTGGGTAAAGAATGTTCAGCTGAAGTCGTTTGACGAAATTTCGGGTGCAGGCGCAAAGAATCTGCGTTCCGTCTGCCAGGTAGCAAGCATCCTCTTCTCTATCGCCTTCCTGGGTATTGCTCTTCCGAGATATAACAGAAGCGTAACAGAGAAAAAAGTTGCAAGACAAAAGGCTGAAGAAGAAAAAATGAAGCTCGAAGCCCAAAAGCAACAGCCCAAACCCGTTATCAGTACCCAAATGTTTCAAACCGCACTAAAGAGCAATAAAGTCAGCTAATAATTAATATTTGTTAATCAAAAAAAATAGCATTCGGCAAAAATTATTAAATCGGTGTTTTATACCATGTGCTCGGTTGAAATATTGTGTAAAATAGTATATAATATTTAATCGGGTAACAAAGGAGAGAAGTAAGTGGTCGATAATCGCTCATCCGGAATGTTAGGAATTGGCGGCGGAATAAATTTTAAGTCCGGCGACATTTCGGGTACCGCTGCAAAGACTTCTGACGACAGAGCCAGCCAGGGTACTGAATACTTTCTTATGGGTGAAGAGGAACAAAGAAAGAACGAGGAGTTCGTTGACAGAAGCATGCAGTTAAGGGCTTCTTTAAACTCACTTGCTTTGATGAATGTTGCGTCTGTGCTGAATAAAAAACTTCAGACAAAACTAATTCTGCCCGATAATCCTGAAAATAAACAGGATAAAAAAGTTGAGCCCATAGAGGATAAAAAAGACGGGGAACAAAAAGAACAGGAACAGGGAAATAGCGAAAAAGAAGAAAATGAATAAATAAGGTAGACTAAAGTCTACCCTACATTATACTACCAAGACGGATAATCATCTGAAATCTGCCAATTATCAAGCATTATCAGACGCATGCAGTCAAAACCATAATTTTTTGCACAACCATATGAAATTAAATCTTGTCTTGGACAAGTCCCACAAAGAGGCATCAATTTTCCGTTTCTATCAGGATATTTCAAATAATAATTCAAATAAAAAATATCTTTACCATTAGTATTTGGTTTTTTAGGACCATTTATATCTATATAAATCCTTGCATATACTTGGTTAGTTGTATTTGTTATTCCTATTGCCAACAATGTACCATCGCTCAAATAAATTTTGTTATATCCGCCTGCATACTCTCCATGATATGTATTATCATGAGATTTATACTCAAATTTACAACTGCCTGTAGAATCAGCACCACAATTTTTACTAACCTGAAGATAAGGAATCAGATATTTATTTGCAAAAGCAATAGCAGCAGCAGTAGTTCCGTCTTGACCAAGTTCCCAAGTTTTAATTGGACCATAATCGGCAATTGCTTTTTGAGTTGTTTGAGCAATAGAGGAATATACTTTTTTCAATCTTGTTACAGTTTGCTCTTTTTGATATTTTGCAATCATTGTCGGAACAGTTATCGCCGCAATAACTCCGATAATAACCAAAGTAATCAATACTTCTGCAAGTGTAAAACCGCATTTACTCCCTCCCTGGACGGGGAGGGCTGGGGTGGGGTGATAAGATGCTGAAACAAGTTCAGCATGACAATTACTTTGTTGTGTTTCACCCAACCTACAAATTATAACTTTTTCATAGGGGGGGGGTAGGAAGTGATTTTGATTTATTATTTAACATGATTTTATTTCTCTTTCTCTATATGAACTAATAGTATATTACCACATTTTTGAAAAAATTAACATCTAAAAACAATTATTTTACCCTAACGGGAACAACCCTCACCCCAACCCTCTCCCAAAGGAGAGGGAGAATATTTCCAAAAATTTAACAACATTCTTCATTTATTGCCAAATTTCCGATAATAAAGTAAGATTTTATTATCCTGTTTTAATATTGGAAAGGAAGTATATGAAAAAGAATATTTTGGGTATGTGTTTGAGCCTTGCGCTCATTTTTGGCGCGGTTCAGAGTGTTTTTGCGGCAGATTTCCCCGATGTTCCCAAAACTCACTGGGCATATCAGCAAATTAAGGAATTGTCCGCTGATGACATCATTGTTGGTTATCCTGACGGCAATTTTAAGCCTGACGAAAAGATTACACGCGCGGAATTTGCCACAATGGTTATCAAAACCGTTGATCAGGAAGATTTTGAAGTCAAATATCCCGTTGATTTCTATGATGTCAGCGAGGACTACTGGGCTTATGATATGATTCAAAGAGCCGCCTACTTTGATATTGTTAAATCAGGCAACGGCTACTTCTATCCTGAAGGTGTTGTCACAAGAGCTCAGGCGATTATGTTTACGGTAAACTCTTTGGATAGCGGCAATATAACCGAGCAGCAAGCTGTTAAAGCTCTTATGGACACTTATGCGGACTATGAATTTATCCCCGAATATGTAAAAGTCCACGCAGGGAAAGCCGTTCTTATGGGCGTTATGGTTAAAGTTCCCGACCAGGCAAAATATTTAGCCGCCGAAACACCCGCAACAAGAGCAGAAATAGCAGCTTATCTTGCTAACATCAAAAGAGAAATTCAATACAGAGCAAACAAAAAGCTCGAAGAAGCAAGAAAACCCAAAAAAGCAGAGGGTATTAAGATTAAAGGTGTTGAAATAAACGGCGACATCGCAACTATCCCCGCGGGAACAGTTCTTCCCATTTCATCTATCGGCGAAATGTCCTCTAACACTTCAAAACTCGGTTCAAGTTTTAAAGCAAGAATCCCCGAAAACCTTGTCAGCGAAGAAAATTATTTCTTAATCCCCAAAAACAGTCTTGTAAACGGACAAATTATCGACCTTAAAAAGTCAATTTATTTCATCAGAAACGGGCAGTTAGTCCTTGAAACAAAGACAATAATCAACAAATCAAAAGACAAAATCTTTGTTTCGCTTGTAGAAGAGCCGAATGAAGAGATTTTAACCTGGTGGAAAAAAGCCTGGAGAGCGATTATCAAAGGCAGGAAATACACCGTCACCGATGGCGAAGTGGTTTTTGTTAAACTCTTAAAGCCTGTCAGAGTTAATTTGGTAAAAACAGAAATTATCGATTAATATTGATAATAAACATAATAAAAAGCCTGATGAAATTCATCAGGCTTTTTTGTGTGAGGAATTGAATTATTTAATATGGAGTTTTTTGGTTTCCTTTTTCTCTTCCTGTTTTTTGAGTGTGATTTTCAAAACTCCGTTATCATAATCACAAACGGAATTTTCACTGTCTATGTCTTTAGCGAATTCAATGGTCTTATGGAATTTACCATAGGCAATTTGTGAATAATGAAGTTTTTCTTCATCTTTGACATCTTCAAACTTGCTTTCGGCGGATATTGTCAGAGTATTTTTATTGAGCTCAATGTTAATATCCTCTTTCTTTATCCCTGGAAGCTGAACACTAACCTTGTACTCGTTCGGGGTTTCTCTGACCTCAGACATCGGCTGATAGAATTTGCCGTCTGTATCCGTCATATTTGCGCCTGCCATAGCATCGAACAAACTTTCGAGGTTGTTGCGGAAGTTTGCAAAACTATAATCTGAATCTCTGTTAATAACACTGTATCTCATAATTTAAACCTCCTTGTGTTTTATCTCTTACATTTTTGTTATAACTCTTTTTTTTGAGTTTTCGTCAGAATTAACTTTTTTTTAACAATTTAAAGAAAATAAAATAAAAAGACACCCCCCTGTCAGAGAGTGTCTTTTAGATATTCATATAAAAATTACCTTATAAAATTAGTCTTATTTCCAAATTCGGTTTTTGGAAGGGGAACAGAGTTTTGTTTGCCTGCTTCGATACATTTTAAGAGCCAGGCCATATTGCGGGCGATGTTTCTCATTGTCTGAAGCCCCTCTTTATCCTCTCTTACTTCCTCGGGCTTGTTTCCATGGACCATATTCCAGTAAGTTGAAGCAACCATGGGCATCTGAGCAATGGTAAAATACTTTGCAAGCACATCAAGAGAAGCCGTTGTTCCGCCTCTTCTCGCCGAAGCCACAACACTCGCGGGTTTATGAGCGAACGCAGGATATGTTCCGCCGCAGCTGGAAGTATAGAAGGCTCTGTCAAGAAAAGATAAAATCCTGCCGGTCGGATGAGCATAATAAACAGGGGTGCCAAACACAAAACCGTCAGCTTCTTTTGCCTTATTTATAAACTCCTGAACGATTTTTTCTTCGTCATCAAAGATACATTTCCCGACTTCATAACACTGAGCGCAGCCGATACAGTCTCTGATAGGTTTTGAGCCCAACTGAAAAATTTCATACTCAATACCCTCAGCCTGAAGCATATTTCCGATTTCCTCCAGCGCCGTATAGGTACAGCCTTTAAAATTTGCACTGCCGTTTAACATTAAAACTTTCATAATTTTCCCCCACAATTTATACTATAAGATTAATTATACAGGAAAAAACGAAAACGGGCAGAAAAACTATTTCTGTGCGATTTTTTCGTTTATCGAAACGGTCAGCGCGTTGCTGATTTGTATTCCCCCTTTAACTGCAGGGGAATTGACGACTTTTCCGTTTACATACATCACGGTTGAGCCGCCGCCATCGAGGTTCATCGCATTCACGCACCCCAAAGACTTCATTAAAATAGCCAAATCAGTCAGGGTTATTCCGACCGAAGTCTCTTCTCTTCCGTCTATCGTTACCATAATAAGCCGTTTATCCTCGGTATATCCTATGGCGGTTCTCGGGTTTCTTCCCCCGATAGCCGTCAACTTCTGCTCGTTCACGTCAACAAAAACATTTCCGTTTTTGACAAGATACGGACCTCCGCTGATTACGTTTTCATATCCTTTTAATTTTTCATTAACCGAAAACTCATAAGCCAGTTTATCCCCGAGGTTTATATTTGAAACTGTGGTTTTAGGTGCATCGATAATAACAGAATTTGAAGAAATTGAAACAGGGTTAAGGTCTGAAATTTCAACAACAACTCCGTTTATAACCTTTATCGCCCTGTGCCCCGCCTTAACCGCAGGCGACATCCTGCCCCAGTCCGAAGTGTAGATTAAAACATCACTTGAGAGCATTCTCGGTTGGTTTACATTATTAATTCTGATATTTTTTTCCTTTGTGATGATTTTTCCCTGAATATCCGTCCTCGACATAACAAAATCATTATCCCCTATCCCCATAGCAACGCGGTTATATACGGGACCTGAGATAACTTTATTGTCTATAACCAGCATTCCTAATGGTGTTCCCGTATTTGGTTTAAAATACGTTCCGTTAATTGCCGCAACTGCGTGAGATTTATTAGCTATACGGGATATTGTAGCCTTTGAATGAGGGGTAGAACCCGCCAGAACAGGCGCAAGTTTAATATCGGGGTTGAGATCCCGGTTAATTTCAAGCACGTTAACCTTTATGGGCTTTGAATTGATAATCTTTTTAAACTGAATATGGTCTATCCCTTTTGCAACGTGGGTAACTTTTGCGGACTTATATTTTAACTGAAGCACTTTTGAAAGCGAAACCGTTTCTTTTTTAACTTCTTTTTTTGCATAGGAAAAAAGAGCATCGGAATGCTCTTTTTCATAATTATCGATAGTGAGATTAGCAATTACAGTCTGATTAGCAAATGACGGCAAATTCAGGAACATATATCCCCCTGAGGAAACCGCCGCCATCAGGACAACCAGTAAGGAATAGGCGGCAATTTTCTCGTTTTGAATCCCGATTTTCAAAACTCCGTCCATTGGTTCTATTCCTTTATACTACAATTGTAACATAATTTTACCCAAATTTCAATTCTCGTAACGGTTTTAGGGGGCAAAAATATACAAATTGTTACAATTGTCGTAGACGACATGTGAAGTTATTAAATAATATTATTGAAACAATTTTTGAATATTGTAAAATATTACTATTAGTAGTTAAAGGGATAATGATGAAAAAGTTTTTTAAGATATTAGGGCTAACTGTTCTTGCTCTGTTATTTATTTTATACCTCGGATTTTTGTTTGTGATTCCGAGGGTAATTGATATTGAGCAATACAAGGGAGAAATCCAAAAGATAGTAAAAGAACAGACCTCACTCGATTTAGAATTTAAGAACCTTAAACCCGTTACAACCCCGTTTTTGTCTGTCGGGTTTAAGGCGGAGGATATAAAGGTTACACTCCCTGACACCTCAACTTTATTTACCTCGGACAGTTTAAAAGCGACCGTTTCTCTGCCGAGCCTTTTATTTCTGACAATAAAAGTTTCCGATGTTGAAGCGGATAACCCCTTTTTAAACATAGAAATTCTTGAAAACGGCGAAGATTATAAGATAGTTAAACTCATAGAGGATATTTTAAACGCAAAGAAATCAGAGACCTTTGGGGTTAAACAGGAAGAAACCGCCTCAGGGTTTGATTTTTCAAAATTAAAAATTATGATTCCGAAGGTCAGACTGAAGAATTATAAGGTTTTGGCAACTGATTCAGGAACAAAACATTATCTTGACCTTCATGGCGGTGAGTTATTATTCGGTTATTTCAACGGAGAAAGGATAAAAGTTAAGACAAGTGCAGAATTATTCAGCGATGAGAATAAAAATATTGCGGCAAACCTTGATATTAATACCTTCCTGCCTGCTCCTTCCCCCAAACTCGATTCAGAGGATGATCCTGCCGAGAAAATTGATATATTTTTCATAAACCCTGTAACGGTTTATCAAAACTACGATTTAAAAACAAATATTGATACCAAAATCAGACTGAACAAAAACAAAAACGGAGAAATAACCTCTTTTGGATATATAAATATTGATAATATAACAATGAAACTCTCGGATATTAAGCTCCCCGAGAGTTATATCAGGTTAAAGACTTTCGGAAACAAAATTAATATTGATACAAATATCCGCCCGACAGAAGAGGAAAATATTGAAATTTCAGGCGAAGTTAACATCGGAAACCGTAAAAATGCCGATTTAAAAATCAAAACAAATGAAATCAGATTTTCAAATCTTCTTGAAATTTCAAAAGCCTTTTTAAATTCCCTTCAAATCCCGAACGAATTAAACCAATACAGAGCCGGCGGTTCATTTTTAGCGGACTGCAATTTTAAAACTAATTTCAGGAAACTGAAGTCCGAGGGGTATTTAAAAATACAAAACGGGGAACTGTCGATAAGGAATTTAGGAAGAATTTTATCCGAAGCAAATATCAACATAATTTTAGACAACAACCTTCTTGACGTTAAAGATTCCACTTTGCTTATTAACAATTCTGAAGTCAAAATTGACGGCTCAATAGACGAAAAATCTTATGCCGATATAAACATAGTAACTGAAAAATTACCCATAGCCCCGTTGTTTGAAGCATTTATGCCAAAGGAAATCAGAGAGGCTTATGCTTTAAAATCAGGCGATGTTTCTTCAAATATAGCAATAAAAGGAAAAATGAAGGAGGCTATCGGGGAAATCGATGTTGAGCTTGAAAACTTCGATTTTTCGGATGCAAAAAACACCTTCAGAATAAAGAACAAAAAATTCGATACTTCTTTCCTCTATGAAGCAAAAACTTCAAATATTACAGGGGAGCTGAACAACAGTGATTTTGAATTTTCAATTCCAAAGACATCTTCAAAGGTTTCATCACCGAAATTAAAAATTAATGTTAAAGATAAAAACATTGAAATTGAGCAAAACCTCATTAATTTTAATGACAAATCAACTTTTGCATACTCAGGGGAAATAAAAAATTATGAAAACCCCGAAAGCATTAATTTTACTCTCTCAGGGAAACTCAACACAGATGATGCGGTAAAATTTATCGGTCAGGAGTTAAAACCTTTTATTCACTCAAAAGGTGATATTCCCGTTAATGTTTCATTTATCGGAAATTCAAAGAAACAAACCCTGTTCGCTGAGGCACTTTCCGATGCTTCAAACTTCATTACCCCCGTTGATTTTTCAAGACTAAAAGATTTAAAAACGACACTTCAGGCAATGGTTGATTTTAAGCCTTCCAGAATAAAAATCAAAGATACGGGGCTGTTTACAAGAGCGTATGTGACGGACGAAAACGGAAAAGAAACCAAGATTCTGAATAAGTTTTTAGGGGTTGACGGAACAATAGAAAAAGATACGATTAACATCTTAAAAATTGACATTCCGAAAGACATTGCAGGCAAAATTTTTGTTTTCCCACAGTCGCAGTATGTCATAAACCAGGGCAAAATTTATCTCTACGGCCGGACAAAATCGCCTTTATTTAAAGGGGATTTAAGGATAAGCGATGTTTCAGTTCCCGAAATTTTGACGTCTATCGGCAATATTGATTTGAATTTCAAAGATTCAGACCTTAATTTCAATATTGAAAATATACAAATGTCAGGCTCAGACCTCAATATTAAAGGGAAATACAGTTTACTCCAGGGTGCCATTGCAAATATTTCAGACCTCAATATCACCTCAGATAATATAAAGGTTGAAGAAATCGCTGAGGTATCGGAAAAGATTATGGGATATATTCCTCAAACTCCAAACAGTTCGCAATCATCGGATATTCCGGTTTTGGTCAATAACGGCGCTGTTGATTTAAACCACATAAAAACAGGAAATATTGAACTCTTCAACACGAAATCAGGTTTAACGATTAATAAAAATATTCTTTCGCTGAACAGACTATCCTCTGATATTTTCAGAGGCAGTGTTAACGGAGATATAAGGGTTAATTTACTTTCAATGCTGATTAACGCAGATATAAGAGGAAGAAGAATTAATGTTGAAAAGGCGCTTCTTGACAGCGCAGGCTTAAAAGATTCTCTCAGCGGAACACTTGAATTTTCATCAAAAATGAATATAAACGGAAACGCAAAAACACCAGAGGAACAAATTAAGGGAATTGACGGAAGCATTGATTTTAAGATTACCGATGGTCAGTTCGGGCCGTTCGGAAAACTTGAAAATATGATTATAGCGGAAAACATCAGAGAATCGCAGTTCTTCCAGACCGCGCTCGGGGGAATTATCGAATCAATAGCTACTATTGATACAACCCATTTTAACGAACTTCAGGGACACGCGGATTTAAAAGACGGAATGTGCAATATTAACCCTCTGACCTCGCTCGGAAACGTTATGAACCTTCATATTTGGGGAAATTTTGACATAATAAAAAATTATGCCGATATGAAAGTCAGGGTAAAAATAACCTCGCTGATTTCAAACCTGCTCGGGCCTTTGAGCGCAATCAACCCCGTAAACCTCGTAAACAGTGCGGCAAGTATGAATGTTGTTACGGCAAAAGCATTCTCTCTGTTCTGCGAAACCGTCAGCGAAGAAGAGCTTGAAGTATTACCGCAATTTTCAAACGGCTATATCGACAGCTCTGCTACAAAATTCCAAATCGTTGTGAGAGGTGATGTTGCAAAACCGTTTACCCTTATTAAATCGTTTAAATGGCTTGCAACGCAGATGCAGTTTGCGCAGGCAAAAGAATTTGCGGATTCTCTGCCTGAACCCGTTGAAGGAAGCACCGCCACAACAATAGAAGAAGCGATTGAAGAAGCCCAAAGACTTGAAGCAGAAAAGAAAACCTTAAAATATAAGATTAAACATATTTTCAAAAAGGCGAAAATAAAAATAAAACAGATGAATAAAACTTCATAAACATTTTGTCCTCCCCTAATTATTTATGATAGAATTATTCTCATCAGGAAGAGAAGAGATGATAAACTTTCTAGGGTTATGTATTCAAAACTTCATAGCGGCGGTTAAATACACGTTAAAAGGCAACGTTAAGTTTTCCTCGGTAATTTCCAATGCCACAATGATTAGTTATGATTCACTCCCGATAGCGCTCACAATCGTTTTCATCGCAGCGGTTGTCATCGCTCTTCAGGTCTCAAAACAGTTCTTAGCCTCGGGCGCAGAAAGTTATGTCGGCGGATTTTTGGCGGTTGCGCTCATAAGAGAACTTGCCCCGGGCTTCGCAGCACTTGCCATAAGCGCAAGAGCAGGAACTGCAATAAGCGCAGAAATTGCGAATATGAAAGTTACCTCTCAGGTTGACGCAATAAAGACCTTAAAGGTTGAGCCTGTCGGCTACTATTTTGCCCCCCGTATCTGGGCGGCAGCCATAACAATTCCCTGCGTTATAGTCTTTGCAGAGCTCTTCGGAATACTCGGCGGTATGCTCATTTCAAACATAACAATAGGGCTTCACCCAAACAAATATATGAACTCCGTCTGGCTCTTTCTCAACACAAAAGATATCTACGTCAGCCTTTTCAAAGGTGTTATTTTCGGTATTATCATCACGACTGTTTGCGCAACACAAGGGTATTTAACCGAAAACGGCGCAAAAAATGTCGGTATTTCAACCACCCAGGCAGCAATAAAGTCCACAATCTTCTTACTGATTGCGGACCTTATTATCTCATCTTTATTCTATGTTAATCTGTTTTAATTAGCGCATGCCTGTCATCAAAAGTCTTTTGAACTCTTCAGGTCTCTGAGACTTCATCAGAGCATCATCTTCATCAACAAGTCCCTTCTTAACAAGGTTAGCAAGTGCAGATTCAAGTGTCTGCATACCGAGTGCCTGACCTGTCTGAATTGCAGAATACATCTGAGCTGTTTTTCCTTCTCTGATAAGGTTTGAAATAGCCGAGGTCTTAACCATGATTTCCTGAGCCATTACACGGCCTTTTTTCTGTCCGTTGGTTAATTTCGGAAGCAGAGTTTGACAGAAAACGGCTTCAAGTGTACTGCCGAGCTGGATACGGATTTGTGTCTGCTGCCCTTCGGGGAATACGTCAACGATACGGTCAACCGTCTGGCTGGCAGACGAGGTGTGAAGTGTACCGAATACCAAGTGCCCTGTTTCTGCAGCTGTCAGCGCAAGTGAAATTGTTTCAAGGTCACGAAGCTCGCCGACCATGATAACGTCAGGATCTTCTCTTAATGCCGATTTAAGTGCGTTTGCGAACGACCTTGTATCCTGCCCGAGTTCTCTCTGGTGGATAACACTTGCTTTTGAGGTGTGAACGAACTCGATAGGATCTTCAACAATCAAAATGTGTTCACATCTTGTCTGGTTGATATGGTCTATCATAGCCGCAAGAGTTGTTGATTTACCTGAACCCGTAGGACCTGTAACAAGAATTAGCCCTCTCGGTCTGTCGGTTACGTCACGTACGATATTAGGTAAACCCAAAGATTCAAATGTCGGAACATTCTGGTTAATCGTTCTGAATGCCGCCGCATAGTTACCTTTATCTTTATAAATATTAACCCTGAAACGTCCCAGATTTTTAACACCATAGGACAAGTCAAGTTCCCATTGTTGTTCCAGACTTCTTCTCTGCTCATTTGTAAGCATCGGGAAGAGAAGTGCCTCAACGGCTTCAGCCGCAAAAGGCGGATATTCCATTCTGACCAAAACACCATCGATTCTGAGTACGGGCGGCATATTTGCGGAAATGTGCAAATCACTTGCCCCTCTTTCGATTGCTTCAATCAGAAGTTCATCTATCAGCATACCTTCTTCAATCACAATAATTCTCCTTATAGAATTTTACGTTACTCTTCAATAATACAGTTTTTTTCGGCATTCTTCAAGTGTTTTGCCGAAATTCATATAAGGAGTGGATGAAAAACTAATTCCTGGCGGAATAAAGTTCAAATAAATCCTTTAATTCAAAATAGTATCCGCGCTTTAAGAGTTCTTCAAACCGCCTGGTTGTATTCGGTGTTTTTTCTCTGACCTCAGAGGGAGTACAGAAATAGTTCTGAACATACCTCGCAAAAAGCTCTGTGGGTTTGAGAAAATACTTGCCCATTTTGTTCATTCTTCTTGTTATTTTGGTTTGTTTCCTCTGCTCAGATTTAAGGCGGATATAATAAACAAATGCCTTTGGCATATCTGGGAAGTCTTTTTCAAGGTTTGCAACACTCAAAATCTTTGATTTAGGGAAAAAGAACCCTTCTCTTATTCTTACAACATCATATTTTAAAAGGTATCTTGCGTTTGAGTTTCTGACATATTTATCAAACTCCTTAAAGGCTTTTGAGCGCTGAAAATCAGGGTAGTCCTCCTTAATCAGATACTGAAGTTTTTGTATCGTCTTTGAGGTCTTTTCTTTTAAACTCTTTAAAACCTCAGAGCGCTTGTCGTAGTCCGTTGAAGCAGTCAGTTCAACAAGTTCTTTTCTTATCTCATCAGTGTCTTTGGTATCAAACAGTTTTTCAAGCGTTCCACCTTTTGAAATATCGGTGTTTTCGATTTTATAGTGGATATGGTGGGCAAACTCGTGGACTAAAGTCGGGACAACCCTGTCCTCCTCAATATCCTTTGAAATATCAATTCGGTTTTTGGTATAAAGCCCTAAATTCCCTCTCGCTTTTGTTGAAGTGTTGACTGTCAGCCCGAGAGAGCGGAAAAATTTGATAAGACTTCCCTTTGTCGCATTTTGGCGGTTGTCATACTGCAGAATAATTTTGTAGTCAGAGTTCATTCTTACACCTGCTCAAAGATTTTGCCCGGGTTAAGAATATTTTTGTCATCAAAAACTTTTTTAACGGCTTTCATAACATCAAGAACCTCTTTTGAAAGCGCTTTTTTCATATAGGGCATTTTCTCGCACCCTATCCCATGTTCGCCTGAAAGAGTACCATTCAGAGAAATCGCCAAATCAAACAACTCCCCTTTTGCCTTTTGGATATTCTGATACTCCTCTTCATTTCTCAAATCGAGCGCAAAATTAGGGTGAATGTTTCCATCCCCGATATGCCCCATAATACAGGTTTTGAGGTTGTATTTATTGCAAATTTCTCTTATCCCTCTGACCGCCTTTACGATATTTTCCCTGGGAACGACAATGTCCTCTGTCACAACATCAGGGGCGAGTTTTGCCGTTGCACCGAACGATGAACGTCTTGTTGTCCAGATTTTTTCCATTTCCTCAACCGTTTCAGCCGTTTTAATAAACGCAGAGCGGTTGCTTTTGCATATTTCAATTATCTGTTCATACTGCTTTTTAATGGTTTCCTCTTCCCCGTCAACTTCAATAAGAAGTGCAGCTTCTTTATCCGTCAAAAGCCCTACGGGGTTATATTTTTCAATAGTCAGAAGAGTATTTTTATCAAGAATATCAATTACACTCGGGGTAATCAGGTTTGAAATAATATTATTAACGGTATTTGAGGTATCTTCAAGCGAGTCAAAATAAGCAAACAAAACTTTTTTTGAAGCAGGCTGGGGTATTAACCTCAAAGTCGCCTTTGTTATTACTCCTAAAGTTCCCTCTGAGCCCACAAAAAGCTGAGTTAAATTATACCCTGTAACATTCTTTGAACAATTAACGCCTGTGTTTATAACCCTTCCATCCGCCAAAACGACCTCAAGATTAATGACATAATCCTTTGTTGTTCCGTATTTAAAACTTCTCGCACCGCCCGAGGACATCGCAATACTTCCTCCAAGCATAGAAACCGCCAGACTTGAAGGATCTGGGGGATAAAAAAGCCCCTGTTCTTTGACTTTTTCCTGCAATTTTGCTATCACAACACCCGGCTCGGCAATACAATACAAATTGTCTTTATTGATTTCCAAAATCTTATCCATCTTTGAAAAATCAAGAACAATTCCGCTTTTAAGCGGAAGCGCCCCGCCTGAAACACTTGTCCCGGCACTTCTCGGAACAACGGGAACGGAGTATTTATAGGCATAGCGCATAATTTTGCTCACATCTTCAGTATTTCGGGGGAACACGACAGTCGTTGCAATTCTTTTTAATTCTTTAACATTAGTAGCATCAACACTGTAGCAGTAACGTTCCTCGAAATTTGAAAGAACGTTTCTTTTTCCGACAATTTTGACCATATTATTTGTTATACTGCCGTTTGTATCCTGAAGAAGTGCCAAAATATACCATACCTTTCCTAAACACAATTATACCCTAAAAAAAATTTTTGTTTTATTTCAAATTTTGACCTAAATTAAACCTCTACCACAAAAACCCCTGACACGATATTGCGCAAAAGCTCTTTAAATTTAAAACTTTTCATGAAAGGAAAAGAAAAATGAAAATTAAAATAATTCTTTCTCTAACACTTCTGAGCGCTCTTTTTTGGGGGCAATATTCTTATTCCATGCCGTTTAAGAGCCGTTTTATGAATACAAAAAATATGGCTGCAGAAGAAAAAAATAACATCAGTATTTATGAAAAAATTAACCCTGCAATCGTTTATATAGAAGCGGAGGTCTCGGATGGAATATCCTCGGGGGCAGGCTGTATAATCAATTCTAAAGGAAAAATTCTGACAAGCCGCCACGTCATTGACGGCGCAAGCTATATTGAGGTTAAAACTTCTAACGGAGAAGTTTATAAGGGCACTGTTCTTCCGGTCAAAAACGACATTGAAGCACTTGCACTTTTACAAATCGAACCGAACAAAAAACTCGAAACCGTCAAATTTGCCGATTCTTCAAAAATAAAGGTCGGACAAAAGGTGCTTGCGATAGGGCACCCGTTTGGGTTTTCGGGAACAATGACAACAGGGATAGTTTCAAGAATTGACAATATAAGAAACCGTATCCAGACAGATGCCGCAATAAACCCCGGGAGCTCCGGGGGACCGATTTGCAATGCGCAGGGCGAAGTTATCGGAATAAGCCAGTCTATCTTCAACCCTGATAACAATAAATCAAATATCGGTATAGGCTTCGCCATCCCCTCAAACGATGCTATGAGATTTATCAGAC